>CAYRTP010000032.1:0-18520 GCA_964427175.1 uncultured Clostridium sp.
TGTCGCCATCAACGGATTTTGAGTCCGTCACGTCTGCCAATTCCATCACACCGGCTTATTTGATTCACAACGGATATATTGTACCACAATCAGCTCCAAAAGTCAACCCCTATTTTGCAGATTTTCAATTTTTTTCTGGCCCGTTGACATCCATCCCCACTTCCCTACCCAAAATCGCCCGTTCCTCTCGGAACAGGCGATTTTTTGCGATTTACGCAACCACAGCAAAGACCACACTGAACACCACCGCCAAAAGGAGGAATCCCAGCCCCACAAAGAGCATGGCCCAGTTGAAGGGCTTGCGGTTTTCGTCCTTTTTGACGCGGTAATCGTAGAAGGTTTCGCCCCGTTGCTCGTAGGCATCCCGCCTGAGGAGGCGGAACAGTCCGCCCACTGAGTAGCCGAAAATGTCAAAGGTACCCTTGGCGCCGACCCAACCAATCAGGGCAATGCCCACGTAGAGCACGCCGGGGATGGTACAGCAGTCGGCCAGAATACGGATGATCTGCGCCGTCTCGGTCTGACTGTACAGATCCCAAACCGTCGCGCAAACCAGGAACAGGATCATCCCCACCGCCGCAAGGACCACCGTTGACCACAGGTTTTTCTTATCTTTCATGACGTTCTGACGGAGTCTCGCCCATCCTTACTTCAGAATGGCGCGGTACTTCTCGAACTCCGCGTCGTTGCACTGTACGAAGTGACCGGGTGCGATCTCACGCAGAGAAGGCTTATCCACCGAGTAATCATGCTCCGCCAGGGGCTTGTACTCGATACGCTTGCGGTTCTTCTCGTAGTTGGGGTCGGGCAGAGGAATGGCCGACAGAAGCGAGCGGGTGTAGGGGTGCAGGGGGTTCTTGAAGAGCTCGTCGGAGGAAGCCAGCTCAACCAGCTTACCGAAGTACATAACGCCGATACGGTCGGAGAAGTACTTGACAACCGACAGATCGTGGGCCACGAACAGAATGGTCAGACCCAGCTCGCGGCGCAGATCGTTGAGCAGGTTGATGACCTGTGCCTGAATGGACACGTCCAGAGCCGACACGGGCTCGTCTGCGATGATGAGCTCGGGGTTCATGATGACGGCACGGGCTACACCGATTCTCTGACGCTGACCGCCCGAGAACTCGTGGGGGTAACGGTCGGCGTGCTCACGCACCAGACCGACCAGCTCCAGCATCTGATAGACCTTCTCGTCGATGACCTTCTTGTTCCGCTCGCCGCGGATGATGAGGCCCTCGGAGATGATCTCGCGGACCGTCATACGGGGGTCCAGGGACGCGATGGGATCCTGGAAGATCATCTGAATCTGGGTAGCCAGCTTGGCCTTCTTGGCCTTGCGGAGCTCGTTCTTGTATTCTTCCTTCAGCTCGTCGGTAGCGCCTGCCATCAGGGGCTCGTACTTGGCCTTGACCTGGGCTACCATCTCGCGGGCGTACTCCTTGTCGCAGTTCTTCTGATCAAAGCGAGCCTGCTTGATCTTTTCCTTGCGGTCAGCGATCAGCGCGTCGGTCTCAGCCTTGAGCTTGGCCGCGGCGTCGGCGGACAGGGTCTTGGCCTTCTCCTGGTACTCCTTCTTGGCGTTCTCGATGTCGTCCTGGTAGGACTTGATACCCGCGCCAATGCGGACGCCCTTGAAGTAGATACTGCCCGAGGTAATATTGTAGAGCTTGATGATGGAACGGCCGGTGGTGGTCTTACCACAGCCCGACTCGCCGACGAGGCCGAAGACCTCGCCGCGCTTGATGTCGAAGCTGACGTCATCCACGGCCTTGTTGAAGCCGAAATACTGACAGAGGTGATCGACCTTCAGCAGGACTTCCTGTTGATTCATATTCTCCTGACTCATGCGTCATTACCTCCTTGCTGATTTTTCTCTGCCTCGGCTACGCGGGCGGCCTCTCTTGCCTTCATGCGGGCGATACGGTCGGTAATGGTCTTGGGCCGATCGATCTTGGGCGCGTCGGGATGGAGGAGCCAGGTAGCGGCATAGTGGGAATCGGTAATCTGGAACATGGGAGGCTGACGCTCGAAGTCGATCTGCATGGCATACTTGTTACGGGCGGCAAACGCGTCTCCCACAGGGGGATAGATCATGTTGGGGGGAGTACCGGGAATGGCATCCAGCTTTTCGTTGGTGTCCAGGTCGGGCATGGAGGACAGGAGTGCCCAGGTGTAGGGGTGGGCGGACTCGTAGAAGATGTCCTCGGACGTGCCGTACTCCACGATCTTACCCGCGTACATAACGGCGATACGGTCAGCCATGTTGGCCACCACGCCCAGGTCATGGGTAATGAAGATGATGGAGAGCTTGCGCTCTTCCTTGAGGCGGTTGATGAGCTCCAGGATCTGGGACTGAATGGTCACGTCCAGAGCGGTGGTGGGCTCGTCGCAGATGAGGATGTCGGGGTCAGCGGCCAGCGCAATGGCGATGACGATACGCTGTCTCATACCGCCCGAGAACTCGAAGGGATACTGATTGTAACGCTTACGAGGCTCGGAGATACCGACCTCCTGCATGAGCTTGATGGCGCGTGCCTTGGCGATGGCCTTGGTAACCTTGTTGACCACGCCCGAGGCGTTGGTCTTGAGGAAATCAATGATGGCAACCGTCTCGGCATCGTAGTCACGGGTATCCACGGCGGCGATCAGCTCACCGAAGTGGGCGGTCATACGGTCGATCTGGGTCAGGATGTTGGCCTTGGCCTGCTCGAGATCCACGTAGGACGCGGGCACAACCTCGCCGTCAGGGGTCTTACCCTTGGCCACGATGCGATCGTAGGCGGCCTTCTGCTTGGCGTAGCGGGCGGCCTCGGCCTGGTTCTTGCTGATACCCTTGAAATACTTGTCGATCTCGGTCTTGAGGGCCACGCCGAAGGTATAAACCTGGCTGTCCTTGCGGATGACCAGAGGATCGATGCTCTCCATGACCTCCTTGGTCATGGCGCGGGCGGCCTCCTCGGCGGCCTGCTTGTTCAGGTTCGCCACCTCAAAGGTGGGACGGTACTTGCGGAGGAACTCCATAGCCTCGCCCATCTCCTTCTTGGCGACCTGGGCCGAGTAGACCACAGCGCGCTTAGCGTCGGCAATGAAGGCGGTCATGAAGTGATTATCCAGATACTTGCGGAGGAATACGTTCAGCTCAGCCACGGAGCCCAGCTTAGGCAGGGCCTTGTCCTCGCTGAAGGTGAGGTAGTAACCCATGGCGAAGAAGTTGGGCATCTCCAGGGTGAGAGCCGCATCCAGGATCTCCTTGATGCGGGTCAGCTTGGCCACAACCTCGGAGAAGTCCTCGGACTTCTTGGCGGCCTTGTAGGCGGCATCCAGAGACTTGCTCCGCTCGCCCGCCGCGTTGACGGCACCGCCCTTGACCAGCTCGCGGATCTCGTCGGCGCGGTCAGAGACCACCCAATCGTTGATGGCGGTCAGAGCCAGCTTGCCCGAGTTGGACACACGGTACTTACCGTCGGACAGCGCGTTCTTCTCGATCTCGAACAGGATGTCCGCGATCTCATCGGTCGCCTCGGAGGCGGCCTCGTGGGCCACGTTGTAGGCACTCTCCAGCTCCAGGTGCTTGTACTCGAAGGTATCAAAGTCCTTGCACTTCTTGGAGAGCTCAGCGGCCTTGGTCTTGTCGCCGTTTGCGATGGCCTCGATCATGCGGTCATTGAGAGCCTTCAGGAACTTGTTGAAGGTCTCCTTGCTTTCCTTCTGACGGGCCTTGCCCTTGAGGAGCATGGCCTCGGTAAGCTGACGGCCGATCTTGATGATGGGGTTCAGGGAGGACATGGGGTCCTGGAAGATCATGGCGATCTTGTCGCCGCGGATCTCGTGGAACTCGTCCTCGGAGATCTTCAGCAGATCCTTACCGTCGTAAATGATCTCGCCGTCCTCGATGATAGAGTTACCGGCCAGAATACCCAAAATCGCCTTGGAGGTGACCGACTTACCCGAGCCGGACTCACCTACGATGGCCAGGGTCTCGCCCTTGGCCAGGTCAAAGTTGATGCCACGGACCGCCTGTACCTTACCGTTGGTGGTACGGAAGGAGATGGTCAGGTTATTGACGTGGAGCTTATTCTCTACAAAATTGTTGGCCATTATCCGTCAACTCCTCTCGTAGCGGGATTGAATGCGTCTCTGAGTCCGTTACCAAAGAGGTTGAAGGAGATCAGAAGCAGCGAAATGAAAATGGAGGGGAACAGCATTGCGTGGGGAGCCGCGGTCATCGCGGTCTGGCCCTGTGCGGCCAGGGTACCGATGGAGGTACCGAAGGCTTCCTGCAGGTTGATGATACCCAGGTAGGTCATGGAGACCTCGGAGCTGATGACGCCGGGGATAACCAGCGCGCAGCTGGTGATGATGGTACCCAGGGAGTTGGGGAAGATGTGCTTGAACATCAGTCTCCAGTCGGAGGCGCCCAGGGTGCGGGCGGCCAGCACGAACTCCTGGCCCTTGAAGCGGTAGAACTGCTTACGGGTCAGAGCGGCCATACCCAACCATCCCGTCAGCACGAAGGCGAATAGGAAGGAAGGCACGACACCCACCTTCTGCGCCAGGTGAAGCTGGAACAGGGTGGTCACCACCACGAAGGGCACACCGGACAGGATATCACCGATACGGTCCAGGATCATGTCCACCATGCCGCCGTAGTAGCCCTGGATCGCGCCGTAGATGGCACCGATGGTCAGGTTGATGGCGGAGACCAGCACAGCGAAGATCAGGGAAAAGCGAGCACCCACACCGATGGCGGTGAACAGGCACTGGCCCAGGGTGTTGGTACCGAAAATGAAGTTGGGCTCATGACCGTTGAGGTACTGATAGTAGTTGTAGTAGCAGAGACGAACGTGAACGGCACCCGACACGGCGTAGCTGTAGATATAGCTGCCGTCGTCACCCTCAATGCGAAGGCTGTTGTAGGGAGCACCCTCCATGTTCTTGTTGGTGGAGTAAGCAGGCACGAAATTGCCGTCGGCATCCAGGGCGGGCGTACCCTTGGCATCCTTGACCTGGTACCAGATGTTGGGAGAGTTCTTGATGTCCTGGATATCCTTGCTCTCAACGTAAGGATAAATGACCTGCAGACCGCTCTCGTTCTGGAACTCCTGGATGCGGTTGAACTCGTCAACCGACAGCACGCGGTGAACCATACCGCGCTCGTAGTACTTGTTGTTCTCCAGCTTGTAGTAGGTGACCTCACGCATCTGGCCGCGGTACTTCTCCAGCTGGGTGGAAGTGCTGACCACGCGGATGACAGGATTCAGACCGGTCTCTACACCAATGGCTTCCCAAGCCAGCTTCTGATTCTCAGACTGGCTCTCATGGGTGGTCGCGCCGTCAAAGATGCCGATGTTCAGCTTGGCGATGGACTCCACGAAGGGGGGATGATTCTTGTAGGTATCATCCATAGCGTCGATGTCGTTCACCGAAATGAGGGGAGAGAGGACCGAGAAGACCACCAGGAAAAGGATGATCCAAGCGGCAACCACCGAGGACTTGTTCTTCTTGAAGCGGATCATCGCGTCAGCGAAGTAGCTGCGGGACTTGGTCTCCAGCTTCTTATCGTGCAGGTTGGTATCCAGGTGTGCAAACTTGAATTTTTCCTGCGGGATGTGTTCGTAGGTACGGTTGTTATCCATGATGCTCTCCTTTCCTGATTACTTCTTGGAGCCCATACGGATCCGAGGATCGATGAGACCGTAGCTGATGTCCACGACGATAGCCGCCGCCAGACCGATGGTGGTATAGAAGGCGGTGTTCATGATGAACATGGGGTAGTCGGGGGCGTTGATGGAGTTGATATAGAGCTGACCTACACCGGGGATTGAGAAGATCTTCTCGATGATCAGCGAACCCGACATAACGCCGATGAACTGACCGAAGATGGAGGGCAGAATAACCACCATGCAGTTCTTGAGGGCGTGACGAACGGTTGCCTGGGCGCGGGTCAGACCCTTGGTGCGGGCCAGGAGCATGAACTCGGAGGTCAGCACCTCGGTCAGCTCGGCGCGGGTGGTACGGGCAAAGCCCGCGATAACGCTGAAGGACAGAGCCATGACCGCGGGGAGCATGGAGACGAACATATCCCAGGTGAAGTAGTCGGTACCCGACTTCATAAGGAAGGGGAACCAACCCAGCTTATAGGAGAAAATATATTGTATCAAAAACGCGTAGACGAATGACGGCACGGATATGACCACCATGGTCAGCGTTGAGATGGCATGGTCGATCCAGGTATTCTTCTTGAGCGCGGCGAAAATACCGAGCAGAATACCAATGGGAATACTGAGCAGAATACTGTACAGGTTAACCAACACGGTAGCGGGCATCTTGGAAGCAAACAGGGGGAACACCTCTCGGCCGACGTACAGCTTGTCGGACAGGCCCCACTCCCACTCGGTCAGCACATCCTTCCAGAAGATGCCGAGCTGGACCAGCTTGGGTTTGTTGTAGCCCATGGCCTCGCGTCTGGCCTCGATGATCTCTGCGTGGGGATCCTCAGGCGACACCTGCGCGGGCGGCAGCATACGGATGAGAACAAAGCACATACTGATGATGATGACCAGAGTCAGGATCATGAACAGCACTCTTTGTATAGTATATTTAATCATGATGTGTCCTCCCGTTTTCTCACCTGCCGAGGCAGGCTTTCAGACGGTTCTTTCTAATAACATTATCACAGAATGTGCTCTGCGAATGACGGAAAACAATAGCGGATTTTGCAATCTAATCGGGTAATTCCAAAAAGGACTAAAAGCACAGATTACCGAAGCAGAGCTGCTCCGGTAATCTCGTGGGGGACCCCGCGCAGGGCGCGGGGTCCCATGAAATCATAGTGCCAACTACAGGCTGAGAGCTGAAAATTAGTAGCTCAGCTCGCCGCCCTGCCCAGCAATGTAAGCAGCCCACTCAGCGTCGTTGTAGTTGTACTTGGTGTAGGCGATACCGCCGCGACCCATAACGGGGTTGTACTCCTCAACCACGTAGTAGACCTGCTGAGACAGCAGAGCCATGGAAGCATCCTCCAGCATGGGGATGTAGTTCAGGGTCTTCAGGATTCTGGACTCCAGAGCAGCCAGAATGGTCAGACGGGTCTCGATGTCGGCCTGGCCGTCACCGTAGTTGTAGGTCTTACCGCCAACCTCAACAGCAGCGCCGTTCAGAGCGTCGGACCACTGCTTCAGAGTCATGGTGATGGTCTCGCCATTCAGCTCGATGTCGAGATCAACAGTCTCTGCGTTGAACCAACCTGCGTCGTATGCACGAGAGGGGTTGGTGTACAGGTCAGTCAGGGAGAAGGGGTTCAGAGCGGAACCGGACCAGCCGCCCAGAACGGTGTCAGCCATACCGGAAGCCAGCTTGTCGAACCAAGCGTTGCCGTAAGGAGCGGACTTCACGAACTCGATCTTGCCCTCGAAAGGAGTGCCTGCCAGAACCTCAGCCAGAGCGGAGTTCAAGTAGTTGATGGTGGTGGTCATGAAGTCGGAGTCGGAGGACAGGCAGTACTCGATCTTGACAGTCTGGTCAGACTTGCCGTCGTTGTCAGAATCGGTGATATAGCCCTTCTCGATAGCCTCGTCGAACGCGGTCTTGAAGAAGCCCTTTGCAGCCTCAGGGTCGTAACCGGTGATGGATGCAACAGCCTCGTCGAGAGAAGCGTACTTGGAAACGTCAACGGCGTAGAAGTCGCACAGAGCCTTCTTAGCCTGCTCGGTGTCGCGGTAACGAGCACCGGTCTCGGGATCGTACACGTAGGTGGTACCGATCAGACCGTAACCACCGGAGCGAGAGGGAGAAACAGTGGAAGCGAACAGCTCCTTGTCATAGGACAGAGCCATAGCCTGCTTGAAGCTGGTCAGAGTCAGGCACTGCAGATCGTATGCGCTGGTGTTGAAGTCCTCAGCGCCCTCACGCTGAGCGATAGCGCTGGCGTGACCGTTCAGGATCAGGAAGAAGGTGGAGGTACCGGGCGTAGCGTAGCAGTAGTCGGAACCGCGGTAGGTGTCGAAGTCAGCAGCCTGCAGACCGTAGCCCATCAGCTGGCCCTTCAGGAACATCAGCTTGCGGGTCTCAGCCTCAGCAACGACCTGGCAGTCGATAGCGGTGGTCTGGTACATGTTGTAGTACTTACCATCGTTGGGGTCCTTGTAGATGTGCTTGCCATCGGAGTAACCGTGCCAGTTCTCGTTCTTAACGAACTTCATGGACTTGTCTTCCTGGTACTCAACCATCTTGTAAGGACCGTAGGACATGGTGGTCTCAGCGGAAGTGTTGTAAGCGGAGGTGAAGGTGTCACCGACCTGCTTCTTCTGAGCCTCGTAGATGTCCTCGTAAACCAGCCAGTTACCGGACAGGTTGTACAGCAGGTTGAAGCCCGCCAGGGACTTCTCGAGAACCAGGGTGATCTCGTACTCACCGGTCTTCAGGCAACCGACGTTGTCCCAAGAAACGGTGTCGTAGGTCTTCTGGTAGGAAACGTAGTAAGCCAGCTGATCCTGGGTCTCGTTGTCCCAAACTTCAGAGCCGGTGAACTGGTACAGCAGAGCGATGGTCTCGTCATTGACGGGGCAGAAGCCGTCCTCGTCAGCCTGAGCGGTCAGACCGTCCCAGATAGCGGCATCAATGTAGCCTGCGTCTGCATAATCCTCGAGAGAGTAACCGCTCATCCAGGCGTAGCCTTCCTTCAGACCGAAGAAAGCCTTGTTGCCCTCAGCGGTAACGTACTGACCGTCCTCACCCTTGGTCAGATCAGACCAAGCGTAAACGAAGGTCTCACCGTCGGAGGAGTTGGTGGTCATAACGGTACGGCCGCCGTAGTAGTAAGCCTTACCGCCGGCGATAGCCAGGTCACCGTCGAAGTAGTCGGTAGCACGGTAGTTGATCAGCTTGGGATCCAGCAGCTGCTGCATGGAGTAGACGTAGGTGTCCGCGTTGATCACGGTACCGTCCTGCCACTTAGCGTCGGGATTCAGAGCGATCTTGTAGGCGTAACCGGAGGTTGCGTCTGCGGGAATGTTGAACTTGTCGCCATACTGAGCCTTGATGTCTTCGGTTACATCAACAGGCATAGCGGCAGCCATCTCGGGGATGATGACGTAACCGGCATAGGGGTCCTTGCCCTCAATGGGGTTCAGCTCATCATTGAAGATGAAGGTGTACAGACCGCTGATGATGAAGTCCAGAGGATAGGAATCATCAGAGTTCTCGTAGGTGTGGGGGTTCCAGTTGGTTGCGAGGGTGCTAACGGAATCAAGCCAAGTGAAGTCGCCAACAAAAGGCTCGACCTTGATCTCTGCACCCTGATTACCCTGCTCACCGGCAGTGGTGTCGGTGCTGTCATCAGGATTGGTCTTGCATGCGCAGAAGGACAGCAGCATAACGAAGGCCATCAGCAGAGCGATGATAGAGGTAAACTTTCTCATCGTGTTTCTCCTTTAAAAAAAATAATTCTATAGATGATTCTGCACACAGGTTTTAGCCGTGATGCTCTACCGAAGATAGCACCAAGCGCATCTAAAACAGTCGTGCGGGACCACATATAGAATTATTGTATCATACTTTTCGCTTTATGTCAAGTCTTTTTTTAAACAAATCATGAATTTTCGAAAAACAATCTGAGATTTGTCGAGTCTTGTCAGGAAATCATGCCGTCTCCCGTCCGCACACCGCCCTTGCGGTTCATGAGGTAAGCCATTACCGAGCGGCGGGTCACGATGCCCATGAACATATCCCGATCGTCCACCACGGGAACGAAATTCTGATCCAGAACCTGATCCCACAGCTCGGGGATGGGGGTAGTCACCCGCACGGGCGGGGTACGGTCGGAGATGATCTCGTCGATCTTGGCATCCTCCAGGTCGTAGGGATCCAGGCTCCCCATGCTCATGATGTTCCAGAGAAAATCCCCCTCGCTCACGCTCCCCAGATACTTCCCTTCCCGCGAGATAACGGGAATGGCGGTGTACCCGTGGCGGCGCAGCTTTTCCAAGCCTTGGCGGAAGCTGCTCCCTTCGGTCAGATAGGTCACTTGGCTTTTGGGAATGAGAAAAAACGCTACATTCATTATATTAGGCCCCTCCGTGAGCCGGGGTGTGGGAAAACGGTGGCGGGGGTGAAGGATGAGAGAGGGTCGGGATCAGAGACCGCGGCGCAGAGCGCACGCCTTCCACCATATGCGGAAGCACCATAGAGCAGAACGGCGGACACCTATTTTTTGCCTTCCCCGCCGGGGAAGGCTTTTCGCGCGTTATCGTATAAACATATTGTTCAAAAATCAACTTAACATTGTTTTCCGAAAGATCAGCGTCTCTTTCTACGCACCCAGATCACGATACCCGCCGTCAGCAGTCCCGCGGGAATGACGATCACCGCCAGGGCACCCAGCAGGAACACAGGTCCGTCGGAAATGGCCAGGGCTTCGCCCGTCAGATCAATGGCGGCCAGTCCCTCGTAAGCCGACACGAAGGGCTCGCTCATGGAGCTGAGGGTCGCGGCGTAGTAGTAGTAATTTCCGCCCGAGGTGCTCTCGGCGACGGTGTCGGTGATAGCCTCGGCCGAGCCGAACCAGGTCAGGTAGGCGGTGTCCGCCGTACCGTCGGGCTGACTGATGCTCTTGGTAGCCGTGACCGCCACGTGGAGCTCCCCTGCCGTCCCCAGGGTCAGGGAGGTATCCCCCACAGCCACGCGGTTCGCGGTAGCCGAGGTGGTCAGGAGCGGCGTGACCGCAACACCCGCAGGCAGAGTCTCAGCCACGGTGATGGCGTGGGAGTTGGGCATCAGAGCCTTATAGCCGTTGGAGCCGAGGGTCGCGCCCACGTTGTGCTCGGTGCTGACGGTGGGCAGAAGGGTAAAGCGGGAGCCCGAGATGTAGCTGGTGTCGCCCTCCTCCACCACACCCGCGGCGGCGGACAGGCCAAAGAGTCCGCAGACCTCCAGCAGGTTGGGGCAGGTCTGCACCACCTCGGGGGCGGTGTTCAGAAGCAGGGAGCCGCCCGCGTTCAGGTAGTCCTTGATGAGGGCCGCCTCATGGGCCGACAGGTCGCTGGCGGGCGCGAACAGGATGAGACAGTTTGCATCGGCAGGAACCGCCTGCGCCACGCTCAGATCCAGCGTCTCCATGGTCAGCCCCAGGGAAGCCGCCAGCTCGGTCAGCACCTCGGAGGGCGCCGCCTCCCCGTGGCCCCCGATCAGGTAGCCGTGGGGAATGTACTCCCGGGTCACGTAATCCAGAGCCGAGGTCAAAAGAGCCTCGCCACGGTAGTGCACGTGGGTGGGATACTGGGTAATGTCGATCTGATAGTACTGGGCGCAGTAGGTGTAGATCTGCTCGAACTGCTCGGCGGTCATGGGCATGACGGTGCCCGAGTAGAGCTGTTCGCTGACGAAATCGTTGGTGTAGAAATACATATCGTCGGTGTTCACCGTGGTGTGACGGAGACCGCTCTCCATAATCACGCTGTAGTCCGACAGGGCATCGGCGGTGTAAGCCGCGGCGAAGTCGGGCCGCTCGGTGGTGTCGATGACCTCCACCCGAATGTGGTCCCCCGCCTCCTCGTAGCGGGTCAGCAGAAGCTCGAACTGCTCATCCACAATGCCGTCGGCGCAGAGCCAGTAGACCGTCACGTCCTCGGTCATGCCCGAGACAAACTTGGCGGTCTCGGCCGAGATCTCGGTGAGTCCGATGCCCGACACGTCGAAGACCGTGACCTTGGCAGGGAGAAGCCCCACCAGGAGGTTGACGGCGATCAGCGCGGCCAACAGGACCGCGATCGAGATCAGGCTGATAGCGCCCTTACGGGCAGACCGCTTACTGCGGGATACTTGATTCTGATTCATGATGATATACCTCCGCAAACAGGGTCAGGCCCACCGCTTCCGATCCGCCGACTGGACGGTCAGGAAGACGAAGAACACGGAATAGGACAAAAGCAGGATCACCGACGGAATGCTGAACAGACCGTAATTCCCCGCGTCCTGGAAATGAATGAAGGGGGACAGGAAGACCAGCAGGTCAGAAAGAACGGGCACACCCGCCAGGAGGTAGCCCAGAATCGGCATGACGTACAGCACCAGCATCCCCAGGATACCCAGCACCGCGGCCACCACCAGGTTGTCGGTCAGAGAGGACAAGAACTGGCAGACCGCGATCAGCGAAGCACCCAAAAGGAAGAAGTACAGGAGGCAGGAGTACCCGCCCAAAAGGTTGACGTTCCCGAACATATTCAGGATCACGGGGTAGACCGCGATCACCCCGCAGGGGATGGCGTAGACGGTCAGAAGGGCAAAATACTTGCCCAGCACCACCGCCGAGGTCTTCATGGGCAGGGATAAGTAGAACATATCGGTCTTGTTGCGGCGATCCTCGGCCATGGAGCGCATACACAGCACGGGAATCATGAGGATCAGCACATATTCGCAGGACAGGATGGCATACTCTATATAGGGAGCCCCGCTGACCAGGTTCTCGAGGAACATCATAAAGCCAAAGAACAGCAGCACCACGGCCATGAACAGCCAGCCGTACACGTTGCTCATGTAGGCCTTGTATTCGCGTTTAAAGACGGCAAACATCAGACGTTGTCCTCCTTTTCGGATTCAGTAGCTTGGGGCGCGGGCACCTCGGCAGCGCTCCCGCCCGTGAGGGACAGGAAGATACTCTCCAGGGACTGCTCCACCAGCTCCATGGAGATGACGGCGTACCGCTCCTCGGCCATGGCAAAGAAGATGGTATCCCGCAGGTCGGCCCCCGCGTCGGTCTTGACGGTCATGCTGACCGCTCCCTCGATACCCGAGGCGGCACCGCCCGTGATCTCGCGGACCCCGTCGATGCCCGCCAGGATACGGCGGACACCCTCCTCGTCGCCCTTGACGGTGAGGCGGATGGTCTTCTCGGGGGATACCCGCGCCTCCAGGGCGGCCATATCGTCGTCGGCCACCACGCGGCCGTTCGACAGGATGATGACGTGGTCGCACATCTCGCTGATCTCCGAGAGAATGTGGCTGGACACGATGACGGTCAGCTTCTCACCCAGCTTGCGGATGAGGGCGCGGATCTCGGTGAGCTGCTTGGGGTCCAGGCCCACGGTGGGCTCGTCGAGAATGATGATGTCGGGGGTCCCCAGCATGGTCTGGGCAATGCCCACACGCTGACGGTAGCCCTTGGACAGGTTGCGGATGAGGCGGTCCTTCACCGACAGGATGTCGGTGACCTCCATGGCCTCCTTCACCTGGCGGTCGATGACCTCGTCCTTGACACCCTTGGCCTCGGCCACGAAGCAAAGGTACTCAAAGGGGGTCATGTCCCCGAACAGAGGGGGCTGCTCGGGCAGGTAACCGATCTGCCGCTTGGCCTCCAGGGGCTGATCGCAGATGTCGTAGCCGTTGATGAGCACGGTGCCCTCGGTGGGGGCGAGGCACCCCGCGATCATGTTCATGGTTGTGGATTTTCCGGCGCCGTTGGGGCCCAGAAGGCCGTAAATACGGCCGTTGCGGATCTTGAAGCTGACGTGATCTACGGCGGTGCGTCCCCCGTATTTTTTGGTCAGTCCGATAATTTCGATCAAGAACTTGTCCTCCAGTCTTTTGGGTAATATTCCACTCTATATTATATATCATAACCCCCGCAGGTGTCAAGGGGATGGTGAGATTTTGACGGCTTTTTGAAAAATTTTTCCGCGGATCTCCTCCGCCGCCCGAACGGCCATGTTCGCAGAATCAACAAAAATTCATAAAACCTCATTAAATCTTTATTCACTCATTGACATAATCGCTTTTTTGTGCTATAATGAGACCGAACCGTTATATTTACCGAAAGGAATCGGAACACATGAGTACCAAATCGGTGAAAATCACTGAAAAAAATACCTCGATCCGTGACGAGGCTCCCGCAGACCCCGCCGCGGCGGTTTATAGCCCCCTCCGCAGAGAACTGGACGAGTTCCTCTTTCACGAGGGAACCGCTCGCCACGCCTACACCTACCTGGGTGCCCACGCCGAGCTGGACGAGGACGGTCGGGAACGCATCATCTTCCGTGTATGGGCCCCCCACGCCGTGTCCGTAGCGGTGGTCGGCTCCTTCTCGGACTGGAAGACCGGCATTCCCATGACCCGCGTAACCCAAAACGGCATCTTCATGCTCGCCATCCCCGGTGACCAGGTCCCCGACGGAAGCGTGTATAAGTACCGCATCCAGGCGCGGGACGGCCGCATCCTGCTCCACTCCGACCCCTATGGCCGCGCCATGGAGGTCCCTCCCCTCACCGCCACCCGTTTCATCCGTCAGAAGCCCTTCACCTGGCATGACGGCGGCTGGCTCCGTCAGCGGGCCAAGTGCGCCGCCTCGGGACAGAAATATCCCTTCAATACTTACGAGCTCCACGCGGGCTCCTGGAAGTACCGCGAGGACGGCAAGCCCATGAGCTACCGCGAGCTGGCGGACGAGCTGGCTCCCTATATCAAGCAGATGGGCTTCACCCACGTAGAACTCCTGCCCGTCATGGAGCACCCCTTCACGGGCTCCTGGGGCTACCAGATCTGCGGCTACTACGCCCCCACCTCCCGCTGGGGCGATCCCGATGATTTCCGCGCCTTCGTGGACATCATGCACAACGCGGGCATCGGCGTCATTCTGGACTGGGTCCCCGCCCACTTCCCCAAGGATGCCCACGGTCTCTACCGCTTTGACGGTGAGCCCCTCTACGAGTACACCGACCCCACCCGCCAGGAGAATCGGGGCTGGGGCACCTGTTGTTTCGACGTGGGCCGTAAGGAGGTCATCTCCTTCCTGCTCTCCAACGCCTACTACTGGATCGAGGAGTTCCACGCCGACGGCCTGCGGGTGGATGCCGTGGCCTCCATGCTCTACCTGAGCTACGACCGCCAGCCCGGTGAGTGGCACCCCAACCGCTACGGAAGCTACGAGAACCTGGAATCGGTAGCCTTCTTCCGTCAGCTCAACGAGGGCCTCAGAGAGGATCACCCCGACGTGATGACCATCGCCGAGGAATCCACCATGTGGCCCCACATCACCGACTTTTCCGAGAACGGCCTGGGCTTCACCTACAAGTGGAACATGGGCTGGATGAACGATACCCTCCGCTATATCAAGGAGGATCCCATCTTCCGTAAGCACAACCACGGACTTCTCACCCATATCCCCTCCTACGCCTTCCTGGAAAACTACGTCCTCCCCATCTCCCACGATGAGGTGGTCCACCTCAAGAAGTCCTTCCTGGACAAGCAACCCGGCGACTACTGGCGGAAATTCGCGGGCTCCCGCGTTTTCGCGGCCTGGATGATGACCCTCCCCGGTGCCAAGCTGTGGTTCATGGGCTGTGAGATCGGTCAGTTCGCCGAGTGGAGCGAGGAGAGACAGCTGGATTGGTATCTGTTGGACTACGAGGCCCACGCCAAGCTCCAGCACTACTTCGCCGCCCTCAATAATTTCTACCTCACCACCCCCGCCCTGTGGGATGAATTCACGGGCGATGACAAGGAACGCTCCTTCGAATGGCTGGAGGCCTACAATGCCGAACAGAGCATCATCGCCTTCCGCCGTGTCTCCCGTGAGGGCAAGGACGTGACCGTCATCCTCAACTTCACCCCCGTGGCCCACGTGGATCACCACATCAACGTCCCCCTGCCCGGTAAGTACCGCGAGATCTTCAATTCGGATGACCCCCAGTACGGCGGCAGCGGCGTGCTGAATACCGGCATCATGGAGGCCTTCCCCGTGAAGGATAACTTCCTCCACCGTGTCCGCGTCAGCGTTCCCCCCTTGGGTTGCACCATTCTGGAGCGTCTGCCCGATGAAAAGCCCAAGAAATCCCCCAAGTCGGTCAAAGCCGAAAAATAAAGTTTTCCCGCATCTCCCCATTTTCAGTCTGTCAAAATTTTTGCGATCCCCCACAGGGATCGCAGTCATTCAAAAAGGAGGCACAATATGATCTTCAGAAAGAAAGAGTGCGTTGCCATGCTGCTGGCAGGAGGCCAGGGCTCCCGTCTCTACGCGCTCACCAAGAAAGTCGCCAAGCCCGCAGTACGGTTCGGCGGCAAGTACCGCATCATCGACTTCCCGCTGTCCAACTGCGTGAACTCGGGGATCGACACCGTTGGTGTATTGACTCAGTACCAGCCCCTGGTACTCAACGAGTACATCGGTAACGGCCTTCCCTGGGATCTCGACCGTGCGTTCGGCGGCGTAAAGATCCTTCCTCCCTATCAGGGTCAGCAGGGCGCTGACTGGTACAAGGGTACCGCTAACGCCATCTACCAGAACCTGGCTTTCATCAACCGCTACGACGCGGACTACGTCCTCATCCTCTCGGGCGACCACATCTATAAGATGGACTACGATAAGATGCTGGCCTTCCACAAGGCCCAGGGCGCTGACTGTACCATCGCCGTCATCGACGTGCCGATCGAGGAGGCCAGCCGCTTCGGTATCATGAGCACCAACCCCGACGGCTCCATCTACAAGTTCACCGAGAAGCCCAAGAACCCCGACAGCACCAACGCCTCCATGGGTATTTACATCTTCAACCGTAAGAAGCTGGTGGATTACCTCACCGCTGACGAGGCTGACCCCAACTCCTCCAATGACTTCGGTAAGAACATCATTCCCGCTATGCTGGCCGCAGGCGAGAAGATGTACGCCTATCCCTTCGAGGGCTACTGGAAGGACGTCGGAACCATCTCCTCCCTGTGGGAAGCCAATATGGACCTGCTGGGTGACAAGCCCGTGCTGGATCTCTCGGGTGACGATTGGCGCATCTACGCCCGTCACTCTGCCTCCGCTCCCCAGTTCGTGGGTGCCCGTGCCTCCATCGAGAACAGCTACATCACCGAGGGTTGCGAGATCTACGGCACCGTCAAGAATTCCGTCGTAGGCCCCGGCGTTAAGATCATGGCCGGCGCGCACGTCGAGGATTGCGTGCTGATGGGCGACTGCACCATCGAGGCGGATGCCGTCGTGCAGTATGCCATCATTGACTCCGACGTTACCATCGGCGCAGGCGCTACCGTAGGCGCGGCCCGCGCTACCGGTGCCGAGATCGCCGTGGTCGGAGAGAATATTACCATCGCCGCAGGTGCCACCGTTGAGCCCGGCGCGATGCTGTCTGAGTAAGGGAGGACGAGAACATGACTGCAGCAGGATTGATTTTTGCCAATATTCACGACCAGAGCATTCCCGAGCTGACTCGGGTACGCTCCATGGCCAGCGTGCCCTTCGGTTGCCGCTACCGCCTGATCGACTTCACCCTGTCCAACATGGTGAACTCGGGCATCAACCGCATCGGCCTCATCACCCACTACAACTACCAGTCCCTCCTGGACCACATCGGTACCGGTAAGGATTGGGATCTGGCCCACCGCTCGGGCGGTATCAAGCTCATCCCCCCCAACGTCACCGCGTTTGACTCCGCCGCCACCGGCAAGACCGTGACCCACCGCCTGGAGGCCCTGTTCGGCGCCAAGGATTTCATCGCTCACTGCACCGAGGACTACTTCGTGCTGTCCGACTGTGACATCATCTGCAACATCGACCTCTCCGAGGTCATCGACGCTCACGCCGCCTCCGGTGCTGACATCACCTTCGTCACCAAGAAGGTTGATGCCGCCGGTATGCACCTGGCTGAGCAGGTTTCTGTGGTCACCGCCGACGAGAACGGTATCGTCACCGACTTCGCCCTGGCCAAGCCCCAGGAGGGTCTCATCAACCTGTACACCAACATCATGGTCATCAGCCGCGAGTACCTCCTGACCGTCCTGGCCAACGCCGCCGCTCACGGTCACCGCTCCTTCTTCTCCGACGTGATCGTTCCCTCCCTGGGCACCGCCAACTACCGTACCTACGAGTATGACGGCTGGTACGCCTACATCGGCTCCCTGGAGGGCTACTTCGCAAGCTCCATGGATATGCTCACCCAGGAGGCTCGCGAGGGTCTGTTCAACGTGAAGAACCGTCCCATCCTCACCAAGGTCCGCAACTCCGCTCCCACCAAGTACAAGGATGGTGCCGACGTGAAGAACTCCTTCATCGCCGACGGTTGCGTCATCGAGGGTACCGTTGAGAACTCCATCCTGTTCCGTGGCGTTAAGGTCGGCCGCGGCACCGTGGTGAAGAACTCCATCCTCATGCAGGATACCTTCACCGGCTCCGACGTAACTCTGAACTGCGTCATCACCGACAAGGACGTGACCATCCGCGACGGCCGTCACCTGTCGGGTCACGAGACCATGCCCTTCTTCGTAGGCAAGGGCGGCAGCGTCTGATTCCTACATACCATGTTCATGGGCACACCCTACGGGGTGCGCCCATGAGCCGTGTGATTTTTTCCTCAGATCAGCCTCGTCTCCACCGTAGGGGCGAACTGTGTTCGCCCGACTCCTACCTGTTTCGGACGAACACCGTTCGCCCCTACTACCCTGTTAATTCTAAAATTGAACATTTCATTTGCCTCGCATCTTTGCCTTCCCCAGCGGGGACGGGGGACCATCCGAAGGATGGTGGATGAGGAGA
>CAYRTP010000033.1:0-18493 GCA_964427175.1 uncultured Clostridium sp.
TCAGATATCCTCGGTTTTGACAGATTTCGGGAGGAGCAAGCCCCTCCCCTACCCAGGGTGTACCCAAGTTCTCGAACACTTCTATTGAGTCTCCCATCTCCGTGTCACTTGTCATCTGTATTTTGTCGCCTGTATCTTGTCACTTGTATCTTGTCACTTGTATCTTGTCACTCACCCGTCCCTTCCCGTGACATAGATCCGATTGCTCCCCACCCCGAAGGCGGCGGAGAGGAGGGCGGTGACTTCTCGGCGGACGGCGGGGTCCATGCCCCCCGTACAGACTACGCCGATGCCCACGATGGCGGGGGCCCGCTCGGTGACGTAGATGGGGGACTCCTCCCCGCCGCTCCCCACCGTGACGTAGGAGGTCGATTCGCCCCCCACCGTGGTCTTTTTGTCGGTGGCGTAGATATACTCACAGCCTCCCGCCAGGGTGACGATGACATCCACCTCCCCCACACCCGCCACGCGGGAGCAGATGGCCTTCATGCGGGTCTCCAGGTCGGCGCGGTACTCCTCGGCGGTGCGGGTGATGCCGCCTACGGGGGTGTGGGTGGCGGCGGGGTCGGGATCATCCTTCCCTGTCAGGCGGCCGCTTCCCAACAGAATGAGCAGGACTCCCAGGCCGATACCCAGGAGAGCTACGGCCAGCTTGCCCGATTTCTTCATGGACTGCACACAGCGTTCGGGGGATTCTTGGGTGTAGAGGGACATGGGGGGCTCCTTTCGAGATACAAGATACAAGTGACAAGATACAAGTGACAAGATACAAAGATACAAAGATATATTTATCGAGTCTCCCCTCTCCGTGTCACTTGTCACTTGTCACTTGTCACTTGTCACTACCACATAGCAGGGGCATTGCAGAGCTTCGGCGAAGTAGGCCTCTATGGGGTGGGGATTCTTCAGCACCGAGCTTCCCTTCAGGCCTATGCGGAGCTCGCGGAGGATGATGGCTCCGTCCTCGGTGTCGCAGAGGGCTTCGACGGCGCAGTCGGTTGGCGGGATGGAGAAGCGGGACTGCAGGGTCTCGGTGACCCAGGACTCGGTCTCGGTCTTGCCCAGGTTGGCCAGGGAGGCGATAAAGGCGGCTTGATAGTCTTCGGGGGAGGCGTTTTGGATTTCTGACTCGATGCGGTCGGCCAGGTTGCCTTCGGCGGCGGCTTTGAGGATATCCAGCCCCTCCCGCAGGGGGGTGAGCAGGGCAACCAGCAGGAACAGGCCCGCGACCATGCGGACGTGGGACGCGAGGCGGCCGCCTTCCCCCTTGGGGGCGATCAGCTCCACCACGGCGGCGGCCAGGGAGGCGGAGAGGAGAGAAAAAATATAGGACATAGAAGAAAGTTACAAGTTACAAGTTACAAGTTACAAGTGACAAGATACTAAGATACTGAGATACTGAGATACTGAGATATGGAGATACGAGATATAATACTAATCCTCGATAAAAAACTTGAAACAGATTCAACGCTCAACGGTCATCGGTCAACGGTCATCCTGAGCGAAACGAAGCGAGTGCCAAGCACCGCGGATTGTAGCTGAAGTATCTCCTATTTGGCAAGGGATCCTTCGACTCCGCTTCGCTCCGCTCAGGATGACCCTACCCGGATACAATTCAATATTTGAAATGAGGATTCGTATAAGCAATGGCTACAAGATAGATACGGGAACGGAATATCTTGTATCTTGTATCTTGTATCTTGTATCTTGTCACTTGTATCTTGTCACTTGTATCTTTCCACTACCCCACCGCCACCGCGCTTTGGGCCAACAGCGTGAGGCCCAGGATGAAGGTGACGGCGCAGATGGAGACGGCGGCGGCCAGGTAGCCGTTCAGGGAGGCCATTTCGGACAGGAGGCGGGCTTCGCCGTCGCAGGACAGGAGGGTGGATACCGTGGCGGCCAGGCGAAGGGTGGCGCGCAGGAGCAGGAGGCGGACCAGGGTGGGCAGAAGGAGCAAGGCAATCAGGATGATCCCCGACACCCCGCAGAGGCCTCGGAGCAGGCTGATGCCCGCCGATACGGTTCCGAGGGTGCCCGCTACACCGCCGCCCACCATGGGGATCATGCTCCCCACGGCGTATTTCAGCCCTCGCATCCCCAGGCTGTCGGCTTTGGAGGTCAGAACCGACTGGACCGACAGGGCCAGGGACAACAGGAACATGATCAGCCCCAGGAGGGAGGCGTACCACCGCTTGACCTGGTCGCAGAGAGGGGCCAAAGTCAGCCGAAGGCCGAAGGCATCCATGAGGGAGAAGGACATACAGACCGCGCAGACGGGCGGGGTGACGGTGGCGCTGACGTACTCGCAGACCGCCAGGACCGCCAGCAGGATCTCGCCGTTGAGAGCGGCCTGGCCCAGGTTTCCCCCCAGGGCGTAGAGGATGCCCATAACGGGGATCATGCCCCCCATGAGGGCCGAAAGCTGGCGGAAGAAGGTTTGGACCTCCTCCACCACCCCGGCGGTCTGCAGGACCATGGCGGTGTAGAGGGTCAGCCGCAGGACGAAACCGAAGGCATCCCCGCCTCCTCCTCCGATGGTCTCGCGGAGCTTACCCAGGACGGCGGATATGAGGACCAGGCCCACCAGGGTGGAGAGCAAACGAAGCGCGTCGGGGAGGCGAAGCCCCAAGGCCGACAGGAGGGCGCGGAGGAGGTACTGCCAATCCGAGAGGGTCTCGGCGGCGGTAAGGGCCTCCTGGGGGTCCTCCGAAAACAGGCCGTCGGGGAGGAGCTCCCCCAGCTCGGGAGGAATACAGGATTCCAGGTCGGCGTACTCGGGGGGGAGGGTGACCAGCTCGGATAGAGCGTCCTCCTCGGAATCAAAGGCGCGGGCGGGGCGGGTGAGGGCGGCCGTGAACAGGACGACAAGGAGGGCCAGGAGGGCTATGCGGGGGTAGATCTTCACGTTCAGGCTCCTCCCAGCAGGGATTTGACGGTTTCCAGGACGGTTTGGATGAGGGGAAAGGACAAAAGCAGGATTTCCAGCTTCCCTGCGGTCTCCACCCAGCCTGCCAGTCCCGATTCCCCGCTGTCGCGGCAGACCGAGGCGGCGGTTTCGGTGAGAAAGGCCACCCCCAGGGCTTTGAGCAGGAGGGTCCAGCCCTCACCGTCCAAGGCGTTGGTGCCTGCGGTGAGGGTGGCCAGGTAGGCGAGCACCCCACCCGCCATGGTGAGGATCGAGCCGATGGCCAGGAGGGTCACCGCGATGCGGACGAAGGGGGCCCACTCGGGCTTGTACTGCTTGAGGATGAGGAGGGCGGTGAGGCCCGTCATGGCGAGGCCTCCGATTTCGGCTATGGTCATGTCAAAAACCGAAAACGGTGCAGATGCGGTCGAACAGAAGGGCGATCTCATCCACCAGCAGGAGCAGGACCACCACGATCCCCGCCAGGGTGACCAGCATGGACTGCTCGTCCCGACCGGATTTATTGAGAATTTGGGCGGCAACCGAGACCAGAATGCCGATGCCGGCAACCTTTACGATGAGGGAGATATCCATGGGAAGTCCTTTCTGCCCTCGGCAGAATGCTGAGGGCAAGTGATGCACTCGCAAGCGAGCGTGAAGTGCGCCTACGGTGCGTGAAGTGTCCGCTTCGTGGGCGTGAAGTGTCCACTTCGTGGGCGTGAAGTGCGCCTTCGGCGCGTTGGGAGAACGTGGGGCAGTTACTTGAACCTTGCCTTCCCCTGTGGGGAAGGGGGACCATCCGAAGGATGGTGGATGAGGAGAACGGGTTGAAGCTATCTTATCGGGATGCCAATCAAACCTTCCCCCGTTCCCCTACAGCCAACCATTTTTCAAAGGTTTTTGGGATTCTTAAGGGGCTTGCAAACTTCGCCGCAGGCGAATTTGCCCCGAGCGAAAGCGAGGAGGTTTCCAAAAGCCCCTTAAGCGGGGGCCAGGGGCAGAGCCCCTCGTTCCCTCTACCACAGCAATATTGCCAGGCACACCGCACAGCAGAGGGAGAGGGTGGTGGAGGTGCGGAGGCGGGCGGGGAGGGAGGTGTAGAGCTTTTGGCGTTCGGCGGTGAGGGCTTGGATGTAGTAGTCACAACGGGCGACCTGCTCGGAGCGGTGGGTCGTGCCCAGCTCGCCTGTAAAGGCGGTGAGGAGACGTTCGGATTCGGGGTCCAGGTAGAGACGGCTTTCCTGTAGGAGAGTCGGAAGGGGGTGTGGGGCTTGGGGGACGGCGTTGAGGGGCGGGAGGGGGCGGTTTGGCTCCGCGCCCAGGCAGGCGGCCAGGAGAGCGGGATCGGCGCGGGCTATGATGTCGGGGAGAGGCATGGCGTAGCAGTCGATCTGACCCTTGATGTAGTAGATCAGGGAGATGTAGCCGTCCAGGACGGCCAGGCGGCGGCGTTCAAAACGGCTCACCGTCAGAGAGACGTAGCCGCCCGCCAGGATGAGGATGAGGGTGCCGAGGAGTTTGATGAGCATAGATACAAGTTACAAGTTACAAGTTACAAGATACAAGATACAAGATACTGAGATACGAGATACTGAGATATTGAAACGGAATATTTGCGGAGGAATATCTTTGTATCTTAGTATCTTTGTATCTCTTCTCTTGCTTGGATGTCGTACCAAAACCCGCCGCGGCCGTTGCGGCGGATGCCGACGTAGGCTCCGAACAGGCGGGCTTCGTGGAGGAGTCGGATGCCTGTTCGGTGCATCAGCTCCTCCACCGAGCCCCCGTGGGCGGTGGCAACCAGGGGGACCCCGCCGTGGTGGGTGGCGGTCAGGGCTACCGACTCCTCCAGGTCCCCGATCTCGTCGCAGATGATGAGCTGGGCCGAGAGGGTGCGGGTGGCGATTTCCACCCCGCGGGCGCGGGGGTAGCCTCGCAGAACGTCCAGACAGAGGGCCCCGGAGGCGGGATCGTCACAGGCGAAGCTCAGCTCCCCTCGGGTATCCACCACCACGGTGCGGAGAGGGGGCCTTCCGTCGGCTCCCGCCATGCCCGCGGCTACGGCGCGGAGCAGGGTGGTCTTTCCCTCCCCCGGCGGGGCGTAGATCAGCACCCCTTGGGGGGCCGTACGGCCCTCGTTGAGCTTGCGGATGAGGTCGCAGATCTCCCGCCCCAGGTTGCGGTGGCGGTGAGGCAGGCGGATGCAGAGCCCCGTGATCTCACAGACCCCGATGACCCGCCCCTCCTCGCAGACAGCCCGTCCCGCTACCCCCACGCGGATGCCGTCGGGGAGGGTGATATAGCCCTGGTTGATGGTCTGGGAGTAGGCGTAGAGGGACTCCCCGCAGAGGTGGGTGAGGATGGCGGTGAGGTCGGCGGTGGTGAGCATCACGGGGGTGGGGAGGTTCTCCCCGTTCACCGTGAGGGTGGCGCGGCGGTCGGCCCGCAGGCGGATCTCCTCCAACTGTCCCCGTTTGCCCCGCAGGGTGCAGGACAACAGCTCGGACAGGCGGGGCGGCAAGAGACCGCGGGGGATGGCGGGGGGTTCAGGCTCGGTGATGAACGCGGTCGCGGGCTCCGCGGCGGCGTTAGCCGGGAGTGCGCTTCCCCGCCTGGGCGTGGCGTATACGGTCTTGATGGTCGGCGGCCTCCTTTCGGTGGGATGACGATGGTTCAATATATGGGGGGCAGGGGGGAAATATGAGTGAAAAGGTAATAGTGAATAGTGAAGAAGTTCGGTGATCTTTCGCTGCGCGAAAGATTTCGATTTAAGGGGTGGTAAGGTGGGGTAGGCGGTTTAGGTATGACCTTCCGCCCCTTTTTTACCTTACGAATCCAAATCTTTCGCGTCAGCGAAAGCTTTCCTCACCTTTTCACTTTTCACTCTTACCTATAACCTCCCACTACACCACCTCCGGCGGGACGGGTTCCTCGGGGGGCGTGGGCGGTGTGGGCGGCGTGGGGAGGTCGGGGGTGTTGACGTTGATGGCGGTGCCGTCCAGGAGGGGCTGGTAGCACACGTCATCGGCTACCTCGATGCGGACACCGTCTATGTGGATGAAACGGAGGGAGGTGTAATTGTAGGTAGACAGGCGGCGGTTCAGGGCATCGTCGGTGTGGGCGCAGATGAGGATGTCATTGGGCTCAAAGCCTGTGATGATGAGGGTGTGGTAGTAGTCCCCTGCCTCGTCGGCCAGCTGGATGAAGTCCCCCAGCAGGACCTCGCGGGTGCGGACCTCACGGCCGAAGGGACCGATGCCCGCGTTCTGATTGGCGAAGACCGGCTGTTCGGTGATGAAATCGTAGAAGAAGGCCACCGAGGTCCAGGAGGGGGCGCGGTCATCCGAGGACACGTAGTACCACCCAAAGTCGGGGGTGAAGTCCATGGTACAGCTCCCTGCCAGGAGGCATTGGGAGGTGAAGTTGGTACAGTCCCCGCCCCGTCCCGCAAAATTGAGGAACAGAGGGTTTCGGCGCAGGGCCCAGGTCTCAGCGTAGTTGACCGCACGCTCGCGGTTGTAGGGCTTGGTCAGGATCATGGAAGATCTCCTTTCGTGAGTGACAAGTGACAAGTGACGAGTGACAAGATTATGAGATACAAGATCGGGACGGCTTATTCTATGGTATGCGGAAATAGGGAGGGGGGGTTACAAATCGGGGGGAGTGTGGTATAATAGGGGCAATCGGTAAGCGTGAAACGTGAAATCTTGCCTCCGCATCTTGTCACTCGTCACTCGTCACTCGTCACTTGTCACTTTCCAAAAAATCCCCCAGCGTCAGGGGTTGCTTGTGACGCGGCGTAATGTGCTATAATGGCATCGAAAGGAGGTGAATTGCTATGTCCGAACCCATTAAAAATCCCCTGGGCCTCTACACCACGGGCGAGGTCGCCAAGCTCTGCGGGGTGTCGGTGCGTACCGTGCAATACTACGACACTCGCGGGATCCTGACCCCTTCCTCCCTCACCGAGGGCGGGCGGCGTTTGTATTCCGAGGAGGACGTGAAGCGGATGCGGGTCATTTGTTTTCTCCGCGATCTGGATCTGCCCTTGGGCAGCATCGGAGATCTTTTGTCCGAGGAGCATCCCGAGCGGGTCATCGATCTGCTTTTGTCCGAGCAGGAGGCGGAGCTTCGTTCCGAGATGGAGGCGCGTCGAGAGAAGTTAGAAAAGCTGGCTTTCCTGCGCCGTGAGGTGGCGGGGGTGGAAAATTTCTCGCTGGAATCTATCGGGGACATAGCCATCATCATGGAAAACAAGAAAAAATTACGCAAGTGCCGCGCGGTCATGTTTACCGTTGCGGTCCTGGCCGAGGTCCTGGAGATCGGCACCGCTCTGCTCTGGATCCTCGAGGGGATCTGGTGGCCCTTTGCGGTGGGGATGCCCATCGCACTCGGCTTGTGTTTGTGGCTGACCCGCTTCTATTACCGCGAGGTCGCCTACATCTGCCCTGCCTGTCATGAGGTATTCAAGCCGGGATTCTGGAAGTTCTTTGGCGCCTTCCACACCCCCAACACCCGCAAGCTGGTTTGTCCCCACTGCGGTCACAAGGGATACTGTGTGGAGACCCACCACAGTGCCGTGACCAACCGCGGCGCGGGCCCTAAAAAGGAGGGTGACGCATGAATCGGCTGAATCTGAAAAAGGCCCTTTGGTTCGCGCTGGCTCTGCTTCCCGTGGCGATTGTGGGCGGGTTCTATACCGTCCGTTACCAGTTTGACCTGTATCCCCCCGAAATCATGGAGGAGGCTTTGGCACAGCTGGGAAGTCTGGATCTGCTGATGGCCATTTCCCTGGCGCAGACCTGCGGGTACGCGCTGTTCTGCGGGTTTGTCGGCTATCTGCTGGCGGACAGCCTGGGGTTGATCCAGGCATTCCGTCCCACGGTGAAGCCGATTCTGTTCACCACGGCTATTGCCGTGGCGGGCGGAGCGGCCCTGGCTCTGCCGGACACCTTTGTGTTCGCCCCCATCATCGGGGAGGAGGCCATTCTGGGGAGCGTGGACGCTCTGCTGTCCTTCGACGGGTGGGTGGCTTCCCTGCTCTACGGCGGTGTGATCGAGGAGGTCATGCTCCGTTTGTTCTTCATGAGCCTGATCGCTTGGGTGCTTCGGCTGATCTTCTGTCGGGGCAAGGCCGTGGGCGAGCTTCCCGCTTGGTTGTTCGTAGCGGCCAACGTGGTGGCGGCTCTGCTCTTTGCGGCGGGGCATCTGCCTGCCACGGTCATGACCTTCGGGGGGCTGACTCCCGCTCTGCTGGTGCGGTGCTTCCTGCTCAACGGCGGGTTGGCCGTGGGCTTTGGGTGGCTCTACCGCAAGCACGGCATCGGCTACGCCATGTTGGCCCACGCGGGGTGCCATTTGGTGAGTAAGGTTTTGTTTATGGCCATACTGTAAGAGATACAAGATACGGGATGGGGGGCAGTTTCCGCTCGTATCTTGTGTCTTGTATCTTTTTTATGGAAAAAATCTTAAAAAACTCCTTCTTGTTCATACCCAAATCACAATTTTGTGATATTATGTAGGATGTATTGTTATTTCCAAAGCGAGGTTTCAACTTCCATGCGTAAAATTGCGTTTATCGGTGTCGGCAACATGGCCGGGGCCATCATTGGCGGGATGCTCCGCAGCGGGGCTGTGGACTGTGCCCATCTCATTCTTTCCGACCGCTTCCCCGAGAAGTGTGCTCCCTACGTCGCCGAGGGCGCGGTGATGGCCGCGAGCCCTGCCGAGGCCGCCGCGGGGGCTGACTGCGTGGTACTGTCGGTCAAGCCTCAGAATTTCTCCGAGATCCTGCCCGAGCTGGCCGCTGTGGAGGGGATCTCGGGTAAGCTCATCATCACCATCGCGGCGGGGATTGCCTCCGAGACGGTGAAGACCGCCCTCCACGGGGCTCCCGTGGTGCGGGTTCTGCCCAACACCCCCATGCTCATTGGGATGGGTGTCAGCGTGGTCTGCCGCGCCGACGACGTAGCTCCCGAGGATTTCGAGTTCGTTTGCAAGATTTTTGAGGCCTCGGGGTCGGTGCAGGTCATCGACGAGGCCGACATGAACCGCATCATTTCGGTGACCTCCTCCTCCCCTGCCTACGTGTTTGCCTTCATCAACGCCATCCGCGAGGGGGCGATCGCCCAGGGACTGGACGGCGATGCTCTGCTCGGCTCCATCTGCGACGTGGTCATCGGATCGGCGGCACTGTTGAAGTCGGGGAATCTGACCCCCGAGGATCAGATCAAGGTGGTCACCTCCAAGGGCGGCACCACCGAGCAGGCCATGCGGGTTTTGGGAGAGCGTGAGCTCACCGCTACGGTTGTGGAGGCCATGAAGGCCTGCACGGCGCGGGCGGAGGAGATGAGACGAACCATGTAATGGTTCCGACCATGTAAGGGTTCGGCCATGTAATATGTATGGCCCGAGGAACGGCGGACCGTCGAGGACGCCGGTCCCTACAGACGGGGACGAGGCCACTTTCATAGAATCCCCACGGGGTGCATATACTGCACAAAACCCTTGGATTGGAAGGATTCTGCCATGCTCCACCTTCGTCGGCCTGCTTATGGCGGGGCTCGATTGCCCCGCGATTGCGACACCTTGACCCTCCTGCGGCGCTCCGAGCCTGTGCGCGTCTGTCTCATGACCTTGGCGGCCTGGGTTGCGGGGGCTTGGATCTCCCTGCTGTTTCTGCCCGTATCCTCCGTGGAGGGGCTTGTGACCGCCCATTTGGCGGGGGCTGGGGAGCCTGTGGGGTTTTGGCTGGCTCTTTGTCGGGCGCGGCTTCCCTTTTGGCTCTTGACCGCTTTGGCGGGGCTGACCCGCTTCAGCGGTGGGTTGACTTCGGGGGTACTGGTCTGGCGGGGGCTCTGCGACGGGGCTGTGCTGGCTCAACTGGGGTCGGCGGCGGTCAGAGGGGTCGATCTTCCCCTCCCCGAAGGGCTTTCGGCGGGGTGGTTCCTTTGGGCTGTGGCGGTTTGGTGTGTATTGGACACGGTGATCCGCCTGTTACAGACCATTGCCGCACGGAAAATGGCGCGGGTCGAGCTCAAGGCTCCCACTTCCGACGGGCGGATGGATCCCGCTCTGCGGGGGATGCTCTTGCGGTACGCGGTGATCTCCCTGGGGCTCCTCTGTGCGGACGCGTGCGTCTGCGCAGGCTATGCGGCGGTGATGTGGAGAGTGTGGGCATGGTAACGGGCACGTTCGTTATCTCCCGCGTAGGGGCGGGGTTGCCCCGCCCGGTTACCCGTTGGTTGCGGGTGTTTGCGGGAGGCGAAACGCCTCCCCTACGGATCATATTTCCGGCGGACGGCATTTCAAAAATAATTCGAAAAGAAGGACGAAAAAAGTGAGTACGGACAAGAAACGATTGAGACTGTTGGACCCCATGCGGGACGGTAAGGGTGTGGAAAAGAGGGAGGACACCACCCCCAATCTGAAATACTTTTTCAAGCTCTGGGGACGGAAATTCTGGAAGCTGATCTCCCTGAACTTCTTTATGCTGGTGCAGATCATCCCGCTTTTGGGTTGCATCTTCCTGTATATCGGCGGCCCCAAGGTGGCTACCCAGTACGATCCCCTCTACACGGTGCTCCTGGGCGCGCAGACCGCCCTGCCCACCTCGGAGGGTATGACGCTGTTCAACTGCGCGTCGGGACTTCTTCATGAGGTGCCCATTTTCAACTCCTGGGCCCACTGGGTCATGGGCGCGCTCATCATCTTCCACCTGGTCACCTACGGTTGGCAGAAGGTGGCCTCCACCTACATCCTCCGCAACCTGGTACGGGGCGACGGCGTATTCATGTTCTCGGACTACTTCTACGCCATCAAGCGCAACATGAAGCAGGGCTTCATCATGGGTATTCTGGACTCGGTGGCCATCTTCGCGCTGGTGTTCGATTTCATCTACTTCTGGAATTCCCCCACCACGGGCGCGAACAACTTCATGTACATCATGATCTTCGCCCTCATCGTGATCTACGGCATCATGCGGTTCTACACCTACCTCATGCTGGTCACCTTCGACATGAAGCTGACCAAGATCTTCAAAAATGCCCTGATCTTCACGGTCATGGGCATCAAGCGCAACATTATGGCCCTTTTGGGTATGGCTCTGCTGGTAGGCTTCTTCGCGGCACTCATCATCTTCCTGCTTCCCATGAAGCTGGCGGTGGTGCTGATCCTGCCCTTCCTCTGCCTCCTGGCCTTCTGCGGCTTCATGTACACCTACGCGGCTTATCCCGTGATTCAGAAGTACATGATCGATCCTGTGGTGAAGAAGAGCGAATAAACCAAAAAGATACTAAGATACAAGAAACAAAGATACGGGATATGCTTATATATCTCGTATCCTTTCTTTTTTCCAAACTATTTTCCCCAACCCTCTTGATTTATGTTGGAAAATGTGGTAAAATATATACTGTAAAAATTTGTACTCCCCTCTTTTGGGGATGAAAGGAAGGTCATTCTATGGCACTCGTTACAACCACCGAAATGTTCAAGAAGGCTTATGAGGGCGGTTACGCCATCGGCGCTTTCAACATCAACAACATGGAGATCATCCAGGCCATCACCGAGGCTGCCGGTGAGGTCAAGTCTCCCGTTATCCTGCAGGTTTCCGCAGGCGCGCGCAAGTACGCAAAGCATGAGTACCTGGTCGCTCTGGCTCAGGCTGCCATCAAGGACAGCGGCATCGATCTCGCTCTCCACCTGGACCACGGCGCGGATTTTGAGATTTGCAAGTCCTGCATCGACGGCGGCTTCTCCTCCGTTATGATCGACGGCTCCCACCACAGCTACGAGGACAACGTGGCTCTGACCAAGAAGGTTGTTGAGTACGCCCACGCGCACGGCGTTGTGGTCGAGGGTGAGCTGGGCGTTCTGGCCGGCGTTGAGGACGACGTTGTGGCTGAGACTTCCTCCTACACCCGTCCCGAGGAGGTTGAGGATTTTGTCACCCGCACTGGTGTTGACTCCCTGGCTATCTCCATCGGTACCTCCCACGGTGCTTACAAGTTCACCGCCAAGCAGTGTACCCGCAACGAGAAGGGCATCCTGGTTCCTCCTCCTCTGCGCTTTGACATCCTGGAGGAGATCGGCCGCCGCCTGCCCGGCTTCCCCATCGTTCTCCACGGTGCTTCCTCTGTTCCCCAGGAGTTCGTCGCCGAGATCAACAAGTACGGCGGTCAGATGCCCGACGCTGTGGGTATCCCCGAGGAGCAGCTCCGCAAGGCAGCTTCCCTGGCCGTTTGTAAGATCAACATCGACTCGGATATCCGTATGGCCATGACCGCCGCTCTCCGCCGCACCTTCGTGGAGAAGCCCTCGGTCTTCGATCCTCGTGACTACCTGGGTGCCGGCCGCGCCGCCATCAAGGACATGGTCAAGCACAAGATCGTCAACGTGCTGGGTTCGGACAACACCCTGTAATACAGGCCTGTAATTTCATTGACAAAATGGACGGAGGGGGACTTTTTGAGGTCCCCCTCCGTCATTCATTGGGTGGTTTTATTCCGCCGCGGCGTCTCGGATGGCTTTGGCGATGGCGTTTTGCAGAGCCATTTCATTGTCAGCGGGCAGGTCGCAGTGGTTTGCGAAGGTCATGACACCGCCCAGGCCCTTTTCGATGGCCCACTTGGTCTTTTCATAGGCGGCCTCATAGGTGTTAAAGGAATAGGCCAGGCCGCGGCCCTCGTCATAATACAAGCCATTTTCGTCCATGAGCTGGTAGTACGCGTTGTACTCAGGCCAAAAGGCCTCGCCCGTTTGGGGACGGCCGTACAGGGGAATGCCCAGATTGATCTGCTCGGGGCGGTAGCCCAAGTCAAGGAACGTCTGAACATTCTGGATAGCCAGTTCAAGCGTGGCGTGCATACGCTGGTCATCCCAGATATCGTAGCTCATCAGCTCCACGTGATCGATGATGGCAATGGCCTCCGGGGTCATCTCGGGGCAGATTTCGTGCAGGGCTACGCTGAGATAATATTTGTCACCCAATGCCTTGTCCATGGACACCAGAAAATCGGAATAAAGACGCTTCTGTGCCTTGCTTGTTGGAAATTCCCAGTCAAAGCTGACACCGTCCAGGCCGTATTCCTCCAGGAAAGCCACGACGTTAGGCTCCAGATTCCCCGATCTCAGGGCGTGCACGTATCCTTGATTGGAGGGTCCGAACAAGGTGCAATACAAGCGAATGGGGCGGTCGCCGATGGCTTCCTTGGCCTTTTCAATACACGCTGCGGCTTCATCATTCACGGTGATCACGCCGTCTTGGTCAAAGCTCATGCCACTGATCAACAGAACGTCGGTGATCCCGTTGTCCAGATGGGAGAAGTCAATATCGAGATCGGTCCGCATATATGCCGATACGCGAAACTGCTCTACCACATCCGCCCTCTCTTTGTCAATGTAGCAATTTGACAAATCCCCCCTCGATTTTTGTTTAATTTTGCCAATAACCAATACAATCAATTCCCACAAACGGAGTTTTACCATGTAAAAGCGGACCGTCGAGGACGCCGGTCCCCACAAACCAATGAAAGGAGCCGCCATGGACAGACCGCTATTTGAATTGAACAACCACCAGCGCGCTTGCTTGGGACTTGCCCTTGTGGAGCCCCATTGGGTGCGCATCCGACTGACCCCCAGCCCCTCCGACACAGAGACCTCCTTTACCTATATCGAGGGGACCCGCATCCACAAGCTGATCCAGGTCAGCGAGGTCAGCTACAAAGAATACACCCTGAACGAGACCCTCTCGGAGGATGGCACCTTCATCCTCCCCAAGACAGATAAGGGCAAGCCCGTCAAGATGACAGCGGCGACCCTCACCAAGAAGACCCCTGTGGGGATGGCCTTTTCGTGGCAGAGGAATTACCTGACCATCCACAACAGCACCTCCCAGCAGGGCTACTACCGCTCCTCGGTGGATGAACCCGCGCTGTCCCTCAAGACCATGGCGGACTTCCACGCGTGGCTGGATAAGTGGTGCGCCGAGACCACCGAGGCGGATATAGCCGAGGCGGCCGCCTTCGCCGCGAGGGAGCGGGTGCATCAGAAGTTCTGCGAGGGGGATTTCTTCCGTGTGCGGTTGGATCGCCGCCATTGGGCTTACGGGCGGATCCTGTTGGATTTCGCCGCCATGCGGAAGAAAAAGATTGAGTTTTGGGATGTATTCTTCGGCAAGCCCCTGGTCATCGGGGTATATCACGTCCTGACCGATCAGCCGCTGGACGATATTGACCTGCTGGCGGGGCGGCCCATGCTTCCCTCCCAGTTCATCATGGACAACATCTTCTACTACGGCGAGGCCGAGATCATCGGCAACCGCCCCCTCACCCCCGAGGAGGAGGATTTTCCCATCAACTACGGCATGAGCAAGGATGCCCGAGAGAAGGTCCTGTACCTCCAATGCGGGCGGTTATTCCGCAAGATCGAGGGTGGGAAGCCCCCGGTCCTCCCCACGGAGCGAGGGCCTCTTTCCCTCCTGGATTTCTCCTTCGGGGGGATCGGCTGGGAGATTTACGGGCGGATTCCCGTTTTAGAGGCCTGCATCCGCGAGGGCTCCAACCGTCCCTACTGGGAACAGCCTCGCTGGGCCCAAAATCAATACGACCTCCGCAATCCCAAGCTGAAGGCCGAGCGGGAGGCGGTCTTTGCCCAGTTCGGGCTCAACGCCGCCGATTACGTGCGGGAGGAGGCTCCCGCCAAAAAGTCCTTTTTCGGGCTATTCCATAAAAAGTAACTGCAAACGGAGTTTACCATGTACTATTCCCAAACCTACAAAACCAAATGGCACGACACCGACGGCGACGGCGTGATGCGGCCCTCGGCTCTGCTGGTCTATATGCAGGAGACCGCCAACCTGCAATGCCGTGAGTACGGCATGGATCTGACCGACCTCCACCACAAGGAGGGCAAGGGGTTTTTGCTCTCCCGCATGATGGTCAAGGTCTTTACCCCCCTTCACGCTTACGAGGACATTGAGGTCCGCACCTGGTGCGTGGATGCCAAGGGGTACAATTTTATCCGATGCTTCTCGGTTCATCGCGGCGGTGAGATGACCGCTTTGGCGGTGTCCCACTGGGCTCTGGTGGACATCCGCGACGGCAAGATGCTGCGGACCAGCGATTTCCGTCGGGATTTCCCCTACGGCGAGCTTCCCGACGAGTCGGTGCTTCCCCGCCGCATCCGCATCCCCGCCTCCCGCGAGATGGAGGTGGTGGGCGAGCGCAGGATCGTCTACAGCGATCTGGATTTCAACCGCCACATGAACAACACCAAGTATCCCGACATGATCTGCGATTTCCTGCCCTCCATGGACGGGAAATGGGTCACCACCCTGTCTCTGTCCTACCTGCGGGAGGCCGCCTTCGGGGACACTCTGACGGTCAGCCGCGCCCCCTCGGAGGAGGTTTCCGAGGTTGGGGAGGTATACCTCATCCGCACCACAAGACCCGACGGGGCGGTTTGTCTGGAAGCGGAGGTTGGAGTGACGGATTAAGTGACGAGTGACAAGTGACGAGTGACAAGTGACAAGATACAAAGATACAAAGATACAAAGATATAAAGATATAAAGATATAAAGATATATTTATCCGAGTCTCACATCTCCGTGTAACTTGTCACTTGTATCTTGTATCTTGTCACTTGTATCTTGTCACTTGTATCTTGTATCTTGTATCTCAAAAAATCCCACCATACCCTGCGGGTGTGGTGGGATTTTTGGCTTACGCTCCTGCCTTGAGGAGCTTGACGCGGAGCTCCAGCTCCACGATGGTTTGGGTCAGCTCGGTGATCTCGGCTACGGTGGCGGCGATGGCGGACTCGATGTCCTCGGGTACGTCGCCCGTGCGGGGGCGGAGCTTGGAGTAGGACAGCTCACCCAGGCGGGTGTAGGCGTTCTTACGTCGGGTCTTGGCCTGACCCAGCTTGATCTTCAGGGAGGCCACGTCAGCGGCCTTACCCAGGCTCTTTTTTACCCCGCCCATGGCGGCATCCGCGGCGGGAGAGGGCTTTTTTTCTTGTGCCATGATATATTTTCTCCTTTGACTTTATTCCATTTCCAGGATAGCGCAGACGGCGTTATGGTCGGAGCAGTATTGGCCCTCTACGGGGATATCCTCCACCATGTAGGAGGTGATGCAGGGGGCATCCGAGAAGATGTAGTCGATCTTGGGGCGTTTGCCCTCGGGGATCTTACCGAAGTCGTTGAAGGTACCGGGGAGGCCTGCGGTGCAGTCACGGGCTCCACGGTAACCGAGAGCTTCGGTGACGTTTTGGATCTCGGGGGTATTGGGGGTGGCGTTGAAGTCGCCCGTCAGAACGAACTTGCCCGCATAGCCCGAAATGTACTGGGCCAGCTGAACCGAGCCCAGGTAGCGGGCCATCTTGCCCTCGTGGTCCAGGTGGGTATTGATGAACAGGAAGGGCTTGTCGGCCTTACGGTGCTTAAGGACGGCGGCGGTGAACATACGGGGACAACCGCTCTGATCCACGCCGTAGCGGGAGCCTGCGATGGCGGGGGTCATGGAGAGCCAGATGTTTTCCAGGGAGATGAGCTCCGCCTCGTCCTTACGGTAGGCGATGATCATGGCCTCACCGTGGTAGTCTTTGCCGCGGCCACAGCCCTGGATGGTATAGTTGGGGATGGAATCCCGCAGCTTGACCCGCATCTCGTCGGTGACCTCCTGGAAGCCGATAACGTCGGGCTTTTCCCGCTCCAGGACCTCGAGGATGCGGTCGAAGCGGTTGAAAAAGTAATTGATGCCGTCACCGGGATTGGCGGTACGCAGGTTAAAGGACATGAATTTCAGTTGGGTGGACATGGTTTCTCTCCTTCATTATTCAAAATTCAACACCGCGCAGACGGCGTTATGGTCGGAATCGTAGACACCCTCCACGGGGATAGTCTCCACCATATAGCAGGCGGTGCAGGGGGCATCCGAGAAGATGTAGTCGATCTTGGGACGTTTGTCCGCGGGGATCTTGCCGAACCAATGGAAGGTGCCGGGCAGGCCCTCGGTGCAGTCCTTGGCTCCGCGGTAGCCGAGGGAGTCGGTGATGACGTGGATCTCGGGGGCATCGGGGGTGGCGTTGAAGTCGCCCGTGAGGACGAAGGGCTCGGGGTGGGCGGAGATGTACTGCGTAAGCTGGATCGCGCCCAGGTAGCGGGCGGTCTTGCCCTTGTGGTCCAGGTGGGTATTGATGAAGCGGAAGGGCTTGTCCGCCTTCTCGTGCTTGAGGAGGGCGGCGGTGAACATACGACAGTCCTCGCTCTGGTCGCCGCCGTAGAAGCTCCCCGGGACTGCGGGCGTCATGGAGAGCCAGCGGTTTTCGATGGAAATCAGCTCCATCTCGTCCTTGCGGTAGGCGAACACGGTGGACTCGCCGCGGTAGTCGGCTTCACGGCCGCAGCCCTGGATGGTGTAGTCGGTGAGGGCTTCCCGCAGGGCGGCGCGCATGGGGTCGGTGACCTCCTGGAAGCCCACCACGTCGGGCTTTTCGCGGTTCAGGGTCTCGGCAATACGGCCGAGGCGGTTGAAAAAGTAGTTGATCCCGTCGCTGAGCTCGTCACAGCGCAGGTTAAAGGTCATGATCTTGAGTGAGGCAGACATAAAGACCTCCCTTGGGTTATTGGGTATATTATAGCATTTATGCGGGGGAAAGTCAATAGGAATGGGGAAATTATTTGGGGAGGTGGGGGAGCGTGCCTCCGGCGGCTTAAGGGTCTTTTGCAAAAGACCCTTAAGAATCCCAAAAACTTTAAAAAGGGATTATTTTGGTTACGAGAGGATACCAAGAACTATAGAGGGCATCACCATGGGGCCCCTTCCCCATTGGTGTAGGGGTATGGGCTTTCAATCCCAATCCAGATCCCAGAGGTCTTCGAGGGGGATGGTGCGCTTATCGGTGAGGACCAGGTGGCGGCCGTAGGGATCCAGGGAGCGGATACGGCCCGTGAGGGTCTCGTAGGCACCGCCTTCCTTGCGGAGGTCGGGGATAAAATAGGTGATGCGGACCACGGGAGGGTGATCGGCGGCATCCAGCAGAAGGTGGAGCTTTTCGTCCAGCATCTGCTTCTTGTCCTCGGTCATGATGAGCTTGGTGTCGGTGAGGCGGGCGGTCTCCTCCACGGCGGCATCGTAGCCCGTCAGGGCGGCAAAGGGGGAGAACTGGGCCGCGCGGTCGTGGTTGCTCATATGGGCGCGGGTGGGGGAGCGGTGGTGGGGCAGGTCGATGATGTCGGCGTAGGGGTTCTCGGCGGAGGGTTGGTTTGGGTTCATGGTACGTGGTTCCCCTTTCTGATGGTGGGTTTGGGATGTGGGTGGGGTGTGGGTGGGGGAGGCGAGGAGGAATTGGGTGGCACGGGAGGACTCGGAGAGCCGTTCTCCTCATCCGTCACGCTTCGCGCCGAGCTTGCTCGGAGGACACCTTCCCCAAAGGGGAAGGCTTGGGGAGTGCAGGTGATATACGCCTGCGGCGTGTGATATATATCGTCGTACCGACGATATGTGATATTCTCGCTTCGCGAGAGTGATATTCGCCCTTCGGGCGAGTTGGGAGAACGGAGAGAGCGTTTCCCCCGCTCCCCGA
>CAYRTP010000034.1:0-18124 GCA_964427175.1 uncultured Clostridium sp.
TTTTGAAAATTTTTACCCTAATGGGTAGTGCAACTTCATTTTACAACGCGCGAAGAGAAAAAGGAGAAAACAGAATGAAACAAAAAAAGAAAAGAGGGCTGATGCCCTCGGGTGCAAAAAGGATCACCAAGGTCTGGTCTTGCCTGGTTATCGTCTGCCTGCTGATCTCGATGATGGCCTTGCCCTGCTTTGCACAGGAGACCGATCCCGTGCAGGTGGTCAACAACCTGTCGGACTTTATGTTCGGCCTTGTGAGAGCCGTGGGCATGATTATGCTGGGCTTTGCGGTGGTGCAGATCGGCCTGTCCCTCAAAAGCCATGACCCCTCGCAGAGGGCAAACGGCTTTCTGACCCTGGCGGGCGGCGTGGTCATTACCTTTGCCAAAGAGATTCTGACCCTGATTACAGGTTGATGGATGGAATCTTCAAAAATTCCCAAAACTATTTTTGGCATAACGCTTGCAAAACGCAATACAATGTGTTATACTATAGGTGATGAAAAAGAGAGGAGGTTTTGGCTATGTCGAAAACCGCAAACGTATTTACAAGAGTCGATCCGGCCTTGAAGGAGCAGGCGGAGGTAGTACTGAGCCAGTTGGGCATCTCTATGTCCACGGCCATGGGAATGTTCCTCCAGCAGATCGTGTTGCAAAGAGGGATTCCCTTTGATGTCAAGCTTCCGCAGAGTACGCCGATTGCTATGGGAGCCTTGACCGACGAGGAGTTCAACAGCCTTATGGAGGGCGCGGTTCGTTCCGCCGCCGCCGGGAAATGCGTTCCCTTTGAGAATTTCAACGATTCGATTCGCCGGGAGTTGGGTATATGAAAATGTGGAACGTGACGGTTGCACCGGAGTTTGGCGAGGACATTCGCAACATCCACGCCTACGTGTCCGGCACCCTGCTCGAGCCGGTTGTAGCGAAGAATCTGATCGACCGCATTCTGAAGGCCGTCGGAGAGCTGTCAACGTTTCCTCTGCGGAATCCCGTGTATGAAAAGGAGCCGTGGAAAAGCAGGGGACTTCGGAAAATGAAGGTAGGGAACTATTTGGTGTTCTATCTGACCGACGAGAAAAGCAATACGGTTGTCGTTCTCCATGTATTCTATGCGGGGCGCAACCTGGACGAATGCCTGTCCGGGGATTCGACCGAATCAGAATAATCACAATTTGATGCAAAACGCCGTTTGGTTACAAGCCAAGCGGCGTTTTGTGCTGAAAGGAGAAGATGTGTCAAATAACTGGGTCGTAGAAAACCTTGAAAACGCCCTTGAGACATGGGATGAAAAACTCTCCGAAATATGGCGGCTTCTATCTGAGTCGCCAACCGAATTTAAGGGCGGGGGCATTTGGAACGTGATGGTGAACATCAACGATGCTCTTAAGGCGGTGGGATACGCGCTTTTGGTGCTGTTCTTCCTCATGGGCATCATGAAGCAGTTCAATTCCTTCCAAGAGATCAAGAGGCCGGAACAGGCTCTAAAGCTATTCATTCGATTTGTCCTTGCAAAAGCGGCGGTCACGTGGGGACTTGACCTCATGATTGCGATGTTTACCGTAGCGCAAGGGATCATAACCAAGATCATGGTGGCTTCGGGACTCAGCGGCAACGGAGCGACCTATCTCCCGCAAAGCATGATACAAACCATCGAGGATTGCGGCTTTTGGGAGTCTATACCGCTATGGGCGGTCACATTGATCGGCAGCCTGCTTGTGTGGGTTCTGTCTTTCGTGATGATCCTGACCGTGTATGGCCGCTACTTCAAACTGTTCATCTATGCCGCCATCGCCCCCGTCCCCCTCTCCGCGTTTGCGGGAGAAGAAACCTCGCATATTGGCAAGGCCTTTATCCGTTCCTTCGCGGCGGTATGCCTGGAAGGGGCGGTCATTGTTCTTGGGTGTATCATCTACTCCCTGTTCGCCGCGTCGCCTCCTTCGGTCGATGTGGGGGCTTCTGCGGTGACGCAGGTGTGGACGTATATCGGGGAACTGCTGTTCAATATGCTGGTGCTTGTGGGAACGGTGAAGCTTTCGGATCGGGTGGTTAAGGATATGATGGGGCTGTGATAAGTGAAGATTTTCATATAAACCGCCGCAAAAATCATAATTATTTTGCAAACCTATTGACAGAGTCTTTTACTTGATGTATAATAAGTATGGAAAGTGCGGAAGATACGTGCAAAACGAATAGATAAAATGCGGAGGTTGATACAGTATGGAACGAACACTTATTACGAAGCTTGTTGAGTGGAAAGAAAAAGCCAATAGAAAACCGTTGATACTGAAAGGTGTCAGACAATGCGGGAAAACTTATCTGCTCAAAGAATTTGGGAAACGCCATTATGAGTCGTGCGCGTATTTCAACTTTGAAGAAAACGATGCCTTGAAAACCGTTTTTGAAAAGGACTATGATACCTCTCGTATCGTGTTTGAACTTGGATTGTATTTCGGAAAAACAATTGAACCCGGAAAAACACTCTTGATCCTCGATGAAATTCAAGAATGTGGCCGAGCTATAACCGCGATGAAATATTTTTGCGAAAATGCTCCCGAATACCACGTTGTATGTGCGGGGTCTCTTTTGGGAATTGCATTGCAACAGCAACTTTCTTTCCCCGTTGGGAAGGTTGATTTCCTTACGCTCTATCCTATGAGCTTTTCTGAGTTCTTGCGTGCCGCAGGCTCCGAAACGCTGGCGGATTATGTGGAGAACTTCAAAAAGGGGGATAATCTCCCCGAGGTAATCGGTGAAAAGCTTGCCACCTTCCTCAGGCAATATTATATTACGGGCGGTATGCCCGAAGTGGTGGATGTATGGTGCAACACGCACAGTATAGAGCAAGTGGAAGGTGTACAGCAAGCCATCATAAACAGCTATGAGCTTGATTTTGCCAAACACGCACCTACAAAGGATTTCCCCAAGCTGACTGCTATTTGGCGTTCTATTCCCGAACAGCTTGCTAAGGAAAACACAAAGTTCATTTTTAGTCACGTCAAAAAGGGCTGGCGTTCCAAGGACCTTGAAGACGCTCTTGAATGGCTGATCGGGGCAGGACTTGTTTATAAGGTCTGTAAAATTGAGAAGCCGTTTATTCCGCTTTCTTCTTATGCCGACGATACCTCGTTCAAACTGTATATGTCTGACGTAGGTATTTTACGAAAGCTATCCAAGCTCCCCTACGAGGTAGTATTGGATGCAACTCCGAATTACAAAGAGTTTAAGGGATCCATGACAGAAAATTATGTGCTTTGCGAACTCTTGAAATCGGTTGACGATACGGCATATTATTGGTCAAGCGGCAATACCGCAGAGGTGGATTTTATTATCCAAAGCGGTACAGAGATCGTTCCGATTGAGGTAAAATCCGAAAGGAGTGTCAAGGCGCGTTCTCTTGCCGAATACAGGAAAAAGTACACACCCAAATATTCCGTCAAAACCTCTATGAAGCACGAAACCGACGGAGAGGAAGTGTTGAATATTCCCTTGTATTTGATTGCGAGAATGGCAGATTTTACGAAAAACTAAAACGAATTTTATATGATCCTAAAAGGGGCTGAGTCAAATGCCAAACCAAGCAAGAGACTCAGCCCTATTTCTATTGAACCAAGGCCAAAAACAAAATCATAAGAAAAAAAGCCCCGCAAAAGGGCAAAAGATAGCATGACAAAAAGAGGATTACGAGAATCCTTGATATTCCGCCGTCTTACTCAAAAGGGCCTCCAACGTTTCAATGTCCCGTTGCAGTTGAGTTTTGTGATGTCCTTTTCCTACGGCAAACTCAAGATTCAGCCATTGTGCCTGTCTGACCAGGGCTTCGTGGCATTCGTCAAGAGGTACCTCCGAAGTAAAGCCATACCTTTCCGCGATGACAGGATGACAGGGAGAACTGTCTCAATCTTCTTATCCAGCTTGGTGAGATTCTTTTCTACGGTCTTTTTCCATACGAAGGTGTACTTGTTGGCGTATGCTTCGATCTTGGTTCCGTCCACAAACAGATTCTTGAACTTTACTTCGCCCATTTCGTGAAGTATGCCCACCAACTGATAGAACAACTCCTCGATCACTTCCGCCAGATGACCGCGCGTGAACCGTACGATCGTGGATGCGCTGGGAGCCGGTTCTCCACCCAATAGCCACATGAACCGTATATCCGTTCTGCACGCACTCTCGATTTCGCGGGACGTGAATATTTTGTTCATGTAGGCGAATACCAATATCTCGAACAGCGTGACCGGATTGACCTTTCTCCACGCACGTACATACGTGGCGAACAGTTTTGTATAGTCCAATTTGTCACATATCTCGGCTACTTTGAATACCGGATCACCCTTTGGAATACAAATTCCTAAATTTAATGGTAAAACCACTTGACTTTTGTCTCTCATTGTTGTATAATTACCTCGCTTTCTTGTAGGTTATTTGTAGCGATTTAATTATACAACAAAGCAAGCGGTTGTTCAATGCCTTTCGGTAACGAACAACCGCTTTTTTTGATCTTTGGGGGAGTTAATGACTCAGCCTCTTTTTGTGTTTTATAAGGCTTTTTTGGGGGCCCGGATTTTTTGCTGAAAAAACGCTCTTGATGATTTGTGCAGAAATCTATTATTTTTGGCGGATATTTTGCATGATTGTTATAGACTAATTTGTAGAAAAGTGGTATAATAGAATCAAGCTGAACCAAGCCAAACAAGTCAGTCCCAACCGCGGATTCCCTTTACAGAAAGGTTATGAATATGAAAAATGGAAAACAGATTTTAGATAATGCCCACTTCCACGTAGAGTGGAACCAAAACGGCACAGGCCTTACGGTGCTTCGCTGTGGCGGTGACGGGGACGGACTGAATTTCCTGGCCGCCGATAAGGCGTGGAATTTGGGTGGGTTCTCTCTGTCCTACACGTTGCCCAACGGTAGCCGTCGGGAGCTTGACAGCCGATCCGATGGGGCAGGCGAGCAGAGGGTGGAGGCGGAGTCCGACTTCTATTTCTCGGAAACTGACGAAAAGGCGCTGATCTGGGAGATCTTCCTGCACAACGCGGGGGATGAGGAGGTTGTGATCGACGATCTGAAGCTCCCTCTGCCCATGAATACCCAATACGTGGCGGATGCCAAGGTGAACTATACCCAACGGCTGGTGCGCCACGCTTACGTGTCGGGGAACGCCTCGGTGCTGTACTGGCAACGCCCCGATGGTGTGTTCCCCGCGCTTGTGATGCTGTGCGGGGAGGATACCGCGCTCATGGACTTCGAGCTGGACGGATCGGACAAAGCCCCCGGCTGGTGGGGGACCTACAGCGTCTGCATCCACGCCAAGGACTCTGACCGAAAGGCTCTGTATCCCGACAACACTCAAACCCGTCTTGAGGCGGGGGAGGGGAGGACCTTCCGCTTTATCCTCCGCTGGGCGGAGAGTTATGAGGACATCCGCGATATCACCTTCGCGGTGGGGCGACCCGACGTCATCTCCCTGCCCGGCATGGTGATCCCCCAGGGCATGGACTGCACCCTGGCGGTGCGGCATAAGTCGGAGTACACCTTGGAGCTCCCCGCATTTGTGACCTGCCAAAAGGCGGGTGCGCGCAACGGGTATGATATCTACCGCCTGGCTTTTGCAAAGACGGGACGCTATCCCATCGCCATCCGATACGCTGACGGATACGGCTACCTGGACTATTTCGCCACCGAGGCCATCGAGGATCTGCTCAAGATCCGTTCTCACCACGTGGCGGCTTACCAGCAGTACCGCGGTGAGGCCTGGTATGACGGCCTCATCTCCATCTGGAACATGGAGACCCGGCGGTTGCTGACCCCCGACTATCGGGAGTGTGTCCACGCCTACTGCACGGGCGGCGCCGACGATCCCGGACTGTGCAAGGCCTCGGTGATCGCCGCCAAGAATTGCTATTATCCCTGCCGTGAGGAAATCGAGGCGGTAGAGTATTACGTGGAGCATTTCCTGTGGGGAGGTTTGCAGAGACGGGATGACGAGCACCCCTACCCCTACGGCCTCTACGGCTCCAACTTCTGGATCGAGAACCGCAACAGCGACATCACCTACGGGAGCGGCGGCCACGGCCGGGAACATATGTGGCGGACCTTCGACTACACCCACATCATCGGGCTCTATCGGGATATGTACCTGGTCGCCCGCAAGTACCCCCACATGACCAAATATCTGGACTGGCGGGGCTACCTCATGAGGGCTTACCATACGGCCATGGCCTTTTACGAGGTGCCCTATGACATTTACATGAAGAACGGCTGGGCCCACAAGGGCTACTGCGACTGGGCCTTCAAGCAGGGGAACTTCCACGAGATCAATATCCCTTGGTTGATTGAGGACCTGGAGCGGGAAGGATACCCCGCCGAGGCGGCCTCCCTGCGGCATTACTGGGAGCAGAAGGTCATGTACATGCTGGAGCTCCACCCCTATCCCTTCGGCTCCGAGATGTGGTTTGACTCTACCGCCTTTGAGTCTACCCACGTCATCGCCGAGTACGGTCTGAAAAATCCTCTGCCCGAGGATCTGACCTTCTACGATAAGAACAAAAACGGCCCCGGTGAGGGCGGGGAGATCCGATTCGCTCCCGTGGGCAAGGACCTGGTGTGGGAGTTTTTGGAGAAGCAGATCCGGGCGAACATGGCCGCCCGCGGGTGCATCGAGCCCACCTTCTACCACATGGGCAGTGATATCCGTCAATCGGGGGACTGCGAGTATCTCATGAGCTATATGTCCCAGCTGGGCGGGCGGTCGATCCTGGACTACGCCGTGACCTACGCGGGCCGACGGGACAAGATGGTGGAGGATGCTGACGGCGAACCCATGTCCTACACTGAAGATCAAAGCTCGATCTGGATGCGGACGGGCTATGCGTCCTACCTGTCCTCCTTCATGCTCATCAACACGGGAGCCGACTATCCTTGGTACGGAACCGAGGAGAACCGCGGCGCGGCGGCCTGGGGCTTTGAGCCTTTGCAAAAGGGAAGAACCTTCTTCCCCCGACTCCATGACGTGAACAATGCCCCCTGGCCCTACGACGGCGAGATCGACAACGGATTTATCGGTGCCTTACGCACCGCCTGCACCGTGTTCTATCGGGACGACGTGCTGGGATATACCTTCCTGGGCGGCCATGCCGAGGAGATCGCACCCCAGGTGTTCCGCCTGTCCCCCGCCGACGGACTCCGTCAGCGGTTCCATTTCCGAGGGGATTACGGGCTGTCTATCCTGACCGAGGGGCTTCGCATTGAGAGCCTGGAATGGGATCTGAACGGGGACACCGTAAAGGTCTGTTTGGAGCATATTCCCGAGGAAGATCACGGTCAGGTGACCTTTGAGATGAGAGACTACACGGCTCGAGTGGTTCGAGCAGACGAGGGCGTTCGCCAGATAGGCCAGGAATCCGGTAAAATCATGGCGGAAATTGCCCGCGCGGGAATGGATTCGGAAAAGAGGTATTGGATCGAGCTGAGCGCAAGAGCAGAGGAATGAGCGGGGTTGCGGTGATGCGGCCGTTCTCGTCCTTGGTGTATTTTATTCCGTCTTACGGTGCGAAAAGACTGTGACGAAGAAGGTTGGCCCCCGAATTGCGCGCAATTCGGGGGCCAACTGAATTTTGTGATAGATACGGAGCCATTCGATCCGTTTTCGGAGATCGCGTCACTTCTCCAAAGCCGCCCGCGTCTGAGCCATAACCAGCTTGAAGTAAATACCTCTCTGATCCAACAGCTCCTTGTGGGTGCCGAATTCGGCGATCTGGCCGTGGTCCACAACCAGGATCTTGTCGGCGTTTCGAAGGGTCGAGAGTCTGTGGGCAATGGCGAAGGTGGTGCGGTTATTGGTCATGCGGTCGATGGCATCCTGGATCAGCTTTTCGGTTTCGGTATCCAGGGCCGCTGTCGCCTCATCCAGAATCAGAATGGGCGGATTGTGAATGAGTGCCCGCGCGATGGCGACACGTTGCCGTTCACCGCCCGAAAGGGAATAGCCCTTTTCGCCCACGATGGTATTGTAGCCTTCGGGAAGCCGCATGATGAAGTCATGGGCGTTGGCGGCGCGGGCGGCGCGGATCACGTCCTCATCCGAGGCGTACGGATCGGCGTACTTGATATTATCTCGGATGGAGCCCGAGAACAGATGAGTCTCCTGAAGCACGATACCCATCTGAGAGCGGAGGGATTGCTGACCGATATCCTTGATGTTGACTCCGTCGATCTCGATGGCACCGTCCGAGGGGTCGTACATACGCATGAGCAGGTTGATCAGCGTAGACTTACCGCAACCGGAATGGCCCACGATACCGATCATCTCGCCCGCCTTGACCTCCACGCTGACGTCCCGCAGAACGGGGTTGGCCGTCTCATAACCGAAGGTCACGTGCTTGATGCTTACGTCGCCCTTGAAGCGGAAGTGCTCCGGCAGGGGCGCGTCGGCTACGTCGGGTTCTTCCTCCAGGATCTCCATGATCTTGCCGAAGGAGGTGGCGAATGCCGAAATGTTACGGGGAATCAAGGTGATCTGCATGAGAGGGTTGTAGATGATGGAGGCATAGGTGTTGAACTGGTTGAGCTCACCCACGGTCATGGCACCGTGGAACAGCTGGACGTTGCCATACCACATGATCAGGTAGGAGCCAAACCGCAGAGCGAAACCCAACAAGGGGAATACCGTATCAAACACCTTGGCGGTGTACTCATTCTGGTGTGCCTGCTGATTGGTGCATTCGGTAAATTCCTCGATGGCGGCATCCTCCTTGCCGTATGCCTTGACCACACGGATTCCCGACAGAATATCCTGCAGGGTACGGTTGGTGCGCTGTCCCTTGGTCCATTGCTTGATGTTCAGGCGGCGCATCATGTGGCGGAAGCCGTAGATGGCCAGGATCACGAAGGGGATGGGGACGAATACGAACAGGGACATGATGGGGCTCATGGAGAGGATCAGGATCAGACCCAGCACAAACGACAACAGCTGCGCGAAATAGTTGGGCAACTGGTTGGTGATGAAGTTCTGCACCACGGTCACGTCGTTGTTGATGCGTCCCATGAGATCACCCGTTGATTTCTTCTGTACCGAGGACATGGAAAGCAACTGGATCTTCTCGAACAGCAGGGTTCGGAGGAAGCGGGTAAAGCGGCTGCCCGCAATGGTAGCGACTCGTCCCTGCACCATGCCCACGACTTTATGGATCACGTCAAACATGACGATAGCCGCCACGATGAGGAAGAAATGCAGGAACCAATGCTCTTTCGCATCGAAGTTTTCGTTGAGGATGTAATCGTTGATGAGGGTCTTTTGCAGAATGGGCACCACGAAGGTGATGGCCATACCGATGAAAGCCGTGATCAGGGGCACCATCATCATGAAGCGGGAGCCCTTGGTCATCGCCCAAAGCTTGCCGTACACCTCACGCTTGCTCTGACAGTGGGGGCAGATGTGGGTGTTGACAATGAAGGGACGGCCGCACTTCTGACAGTAGCGCTCGGGTTCGTCGCTGACCAGGGAATGATCGGTCTCACCCCGCACGATGGCGTTGCAGGCCTCGATCATGATGGCGTAGCGGGTCAGATTCCGTCCGCTGACAAAGCGGCAGAGTCTGGTGGAGTTTCCGTTGACCTTGGCGAAAAAGGCACCGCAGCCGTACAGCACCTCCACCGAAAAATCCGAAAGGGTGGAGAAATCCCAGCGGGCCTGCACCTCGCCGCGGCAGACCTTGTAGATGGCCTTGTCGGTGAACACCATTCGCCCGTCCACTCGTTTTCCGAATTCGCAGTCGAAGGTCAGACAGTACATGATCTTCTCGCCGGGAGCCGAGGCCGCCTCGTAGGCCGCTCTGTCGGCGGGAGACATATCAAAGAGCAGTTTCATTTGGAAACAACCTCCTTACAGATAGATCTCGATCTTCTTGTAGCTGTGCTTGTCCAGCCCCTTGGGATCATCAATGGTAAAGCAGTTTCCGTCAATATCGTACATGAATACCCGTCCGTCCTCCAGGGTTCGGATATTGGAGGTGGGGTTGTTCATGATGAACTCCACCCGTCCCGCGCTGGTGGTCACGTCCCAGTAGCAGTAGCCGAACTTCTCTTTGAAGGAGTGGATGCGGGTGATGGCGGGGGTGAAGTAACGCCGCCCCAATTCATCCACGATCAGATCCGACATGGCGGCGGGGAAGATGGACAGATCCTCGATCATACCGATCTCGGCACCCCGTCCGCTGAGCTGGGAGTCGGGCTCCCGAATGGAGATAAAGTGATCCGGCGAGGAGATGGGGAACGCCCGAACAGGGACGATGCGCTCGAAGAACTCCACTTCCCCCGAAGGCTGGGTGACCTCAAGGGAGATCAGATTGCCTGCCGAACGGGTAAATTTGGCGTTTTCGGGGGTCAGATCAATGGATACCCGATGCTCAAACAGCTCGACGATATCGCTGTCATCCAGTTCTTTTTTATTCTTGGTTACAGTTTCAGTAGCCATACTTGTAGTCCTTATCCTTTCATCGAAATTGACGCTTACCGGCCTTCCATGACCTTCTGCAGCTGTTCGTTTTGCAGGGTCCAGAGGCGATAGTAGATGCCCTTCTTGTCCATGAGCTCCTCAGCCGTTCCCATTTCGGCCAGTTCACCGTTATCAATGGCCATCAGGTAGTTGCAGTTCTTGAGGGTGGACAAACGGTGAGCAATCGAAATGGTGGTCTTTCCTTCGCTGACGCGGTCGATCGCCTCCGAGATGAGGCGTTCGGTTTCGGTATCCATGGCGGCGGTCGCCTCGTCCAGGATCAAAAGCGCGGGATTCAAAAGCAGGGCGCGGGCAATGGAAACTCGTTGCCGCTCACCGCCGGACAGGGAGCGGGAGCCGATACCGACCAGGGTGTCATAGCCCTCGGGCATCCGCAGAATGAAATCGTGGGCGTTGGCGGCCTTGGCGGCGGCAACCACTTCTTCTCGGGTAGCGTTCGGCTTGGCGTAGCGGATGTTGTCCAGAATGGTGCCGCAGAAAATGTACACCTCCTGGGACACGATGGCCACGTTGCGGCGGAGCGAGTTGATCTCAATATCCTTGATATCCACCCCGTCGATGGTGATGGAGCCGCCCACCACGTCGTACATACGGGTGATGAGGTTGGCAATGGTGGATTTACCCGAACCCGTATGGCCTACCAGACCCACGTGATCCCCCTTCTTGATGGTGAAGGAGATATCCTTCAGAATGGGGCGGTTGGGGTTATAATGGAAGCTGACGTGTTCAAAGGTGATCTCACCGTTGACCGTATCCAGGCGAACCGGCTCCTTGGCCTCCACCACCTCGGGGGTGGTATCCAGGACCTCGAACATACGGACCGCCGAGTTCAGGGTATCGGTCACCATATTCGTGAAGTTGGTAAAGAAATTCAAGGGACCGAAGATCATGCCGGTATAGCCCATGTACACCGTGAGCTCACCGTAGGTCATCCGCTCGCCCATCACTTCGATTCCCGCGAAGCCCCACATGGCGTGACAGGTAGACCCAACCAGAATGGAGATCACGGGGAATATGAACAAGCCTACCTTCGAGGTGCGCAGGGTAGCCTTGTAGAGCTTGGTGGAATACTCGTAGAAACGGCTGGTCTCGGCATCCTCCTTGGCGAAGGCCTTGACCACGCGGATGCCCGAAAGGGAATCGTTCATCATGGTGTTCATGGAGGAGGAACGCCGCCACTGGTGGGAGTAGCACTTCCACAGCTTGGGCAGGGCGAATTTCAGAATCAGCACCACCGGTATAATGGGCGCGTACAGGATCAGGGTCAATTTCCAGTTGATGCAGAACAGCAGAACCGTCAGCACCACGTAGGACAGCACGTGGCTGATGAGGTAGGGAACGCCGTCAATGAAGAATCCGCGGATGCGCTCGGCATCGTAATTGACGCGGTTGATGAGCTTTCCCGTGGGATTGGAGTTGAAGTAGGAGAGCGACAGCCGTTGCATGGCACGGAAAATATCGTTCTTCATATTGCGGGTCACGCGGGTGGACAGGTAGGCGTTGGTGCGGTTCTGAATGATGCCGATGCCCATGGAGAGCAGGGCCATACCCGTCAGCACACCGACCCAGATGTAGACGTACTTGGCTTCGTGCATGGAGCCCGTCTCGCTGATGACCTCATCGTACAGAATGGTACCGCTGACGATGGGGGTGAGCAGGGACAGTCCCGTCGTTGCCAGCAGGCAAAGGAGCACGATGAACACCTGCTTTTTGAACACGGTAAAATAGGACATCAGCCGTCCCATCACGCCCTTGCGGTTGACGCAATGCTCGCATACGCGGTTGCGGGGATCGGCGTACATCCGCCCGCATTTGGGGCAGGTGCGGTTGAACTGATCGAAGATGGCATCGTCATCCGCGATGGTTTCGCCGTGTCCCAAGCGTTCCCAAAGGCTGGTAAAGGCCAGCAGACGGAGCTTGACGGCATTGGTGCAGTAGCCCAGAATGATGGTGGTACCGCCGCAGTTATAGGCGCGGGTCGCGCGCTGGAACTCATCGTCGGTCATGTCTCCTTGTGTGGGCGGCGGATCGTCGGGGCTGTGGCGATGCGCCTGGAGGCGGTTGGAGGTGGTGTAGTTGTCGATGTAGGGCTCGGTGAGCTCGGAAAGAGGGAAGACCTCCAGTCCCTCTCCGACGATGCGGTAGATGTTGCCCTCCTTGCGGGAAAACACCAACCAGACTTCACCGTAATCTCCCTTCATGTCCAGATCCATCTTCAGACACATATCGGGTGTCTCCGGATCTACGCCGTGAGCCTTGAGCACGGCCGCCACTTTGTCGGACATTGTTTCAAGCGGTAAAATGTGAATCACATCCTTTCTCGCGCTGCGCGCGTGTAAAATGGGTAGTTATTCGGGGAATCACCGTATCCCCGTTGTGTGCTTTCCGTGAACGTCAGGTGAATTATATCACATTTTCACAAAAATGCAACCCCTTTTTTGAAAAATACATAAAATTTTTGGTTGGTGTAGCCCCCAAAAAAGCCGTCATTCGACACGTATAGAAAATCCCCACCGTTGCACTGCAACGGCGGGGATTGGGTTTCGGGCGCTTACCGCCCGGCGGCTTGCTTTTCGGAGATCCGCGTCAGCTTGCTGTTGATCTGCTTGATGGTCTTTTCCGCGACGGTGGATTTGCTCTTGAAGCGGGAGGTGGTATCGTTCTGACCGTTTATCACCACGTCACGAAGGCCGTGATGGAAGTTATTCATGGACAGCACGTAGAGAATACCCGCGTCGATGTACACGCCGTTGACAATGATGTCCATCATTTCGGCCGACTGGGGATCCTGGGCGATCTTGGTGCGGAGGGTGTCCTCGTAGTACACGGGCTTGACGATGCGCTCACCCGTAGAAGCGAGGGCCTCCAGGACGGCGCTGACCATATCCAAGCGCTCGCCCACCACCGTGGTGGGAATGGAGACAACGGTGAACTGGTCATGGAGCAGGGTCTGGTGGCTGTCCTGCTGCTCGTCATACTTGGCGACGGGGACTACACCGAACTCATCCACCATGCTCCGCATGGACTCATTTTCCAGCTCCAGGAGACGGAGGGAAGCCATGGCCGTGTTGCCCTGGGCGAAGGCACTGCGGATGGTTCCCCAATCGCCGTCCGAGTGCATACCCTGATAGGTACCGCCGTCGGTGCCGCGGAAGAGCTGGATCAGCTTTTCGGCAACATCGAACACGCGGGCGGTGTCGAAGACGAACTCATACTCGTTGTCGGCGTTCTTGTCCACGATCTTCAGATTACAGGCACTCCAGTAGGCATCCACGTCGGTGGCATCGGTGCTCATGAAGCCGTACACGTCGCCCTGCAGGTCCTGCTCGCCGTTACCGTTGTCGCGGTGGAAGATGGGGATCATTTCGATCTGCTTGTCCAGGGTCCATTTGCCGTTCTCCACGAGATCGTAGAGGTAGGTCTGTCCCGCCTCGTCAAAGATCCGCTTGTTGAACACGGTGACGAAGCAGAAACGGTACAGGGACAGGAGCATGGAGCCGGTGGCGGCATACTGGCTGTCTCGGTGGGACACGGCGTAGTTGAAGCCTTGGCTCCACCAGGGCTGGGTCAGGTCCAGGTACTCGGTCTGGTTGAGGTCCATGAAAAGACCCTCCAGGGTCTTGGGCAGGACACCGCAGCAATCGGCGGCCATCGCGTCGTATTCGGCACTGCCCGATCGGATGACGGTGGCGACCTTATCCACGATGCCGGATTTCTCCTCCAGGCTGGTGATCTTGACGTTCAGACGCTTTTCCACGATTAGATTCCGCTCGTAGACTGCGTCATTGACGGGCTCGCCCTCGTAGCCCTTCACGGCGATCTCGGCCTTGGTCTCGGCGCGGGCATTGCTGGCAAAATAGAGCTCGGTATTCCCGAAATCAAGATCGTCGGGCAGGTTATCCTGAGGTCCGGTCTCGGTCTCAGCGGCGGCGGTGGTTTGCTCAGCGGCTGTGTCATCCGTGCCACCCTCGTCCGCGTTGGAGCAGGAGGTGAGGGGGGAGACCAGCATCAAAGCGGCCAAAAGCAGGGAAAGGATGCGTTTGGATTTCATAGTAACAGCTCCTTTATGGTATTGATATACATATTATACCATATATAGGGCTGTTTTGTCAAGGGAGAAAGCCGCGTATGCTTTGGAATCTGATGAAATTTTCCCCCGTTCCAACTCGCGGTGGGATTCATTTAAGATACGTTCATAAAAATATGATATCATAGACTATCGCAAGGCGGGGATGTTTCCAACGCCATGTCCGATACGGAGGAGAAACCAACATGAATCTATACGAGCAGTATGTGCACGAAAAATTCGACCTCACCGCCTTCGGCATTGAGCTGGGGGAGAGCCGAAGCGATTACTTCTGCACCCCGAAGGGAGCCGAGATCATCGGCTGGACGGGGGTGGACGGCATCCATTACTGCACCATACGCGGGCTGGGTGAAGCGGTGTTCGCCGTGGACCCCATGGGGGACGCGGGCCGTCATGCCTTTCCCGTGGCCGAGAGCTTTGAGGACTTCCTCCGCCTGCTGATGGCCTGCGGTCACGAAGCCTACCTGGAGCAGGCCCACGCCTGGAGCCGGGAACGGTACGATGGCTTTGCACGGGACAATCCCCCCGCTGAGGAGGCCCGTGAGCAGACCGCCCGCCTGCAAAGTGCCTACGGCCTGACACCGATGGAGGACCCGTATGCCTACCTGAAGGCTATGTACGATCGCTTTGATTTCACCACGGTGCCCTACAAGAAGGACTACTACGAATACGTCCCCAAGGAGGATATGCCCCTGCCCAAGGAGTGGAAGGTCTACTTCTCCCTTCATGACCGTAAGGGCGGTGAGCGGGCGGGGGAGGAGCTTCCGCTGAATACCGCCTTCTCCTGGGCGGGGTATGAATGGCGGATCCCTGCGGCGTATATCTGCGCCAAGGGCCCGGTCCTTGACCTGTTTGCCGAGGCGGACAGCGAGGCGGTCTACGAATTTCTGTTCAAATGGACCTATGCCGCCGAGGACGAGGCCGCGCTGACCGCCGAGGAGCGGCATCGGTTGGAGCGGGAGAATCCCCTGAACCTGGATTTCGACGCGAGCCTCACGGTCAACGGCAAACGCCTGGAGGAAAAGCAGGGCCAAGGGAGCGTCTGGGTGGAGGCCTTTGATGCCTGCCGATCTGAGTCCATGCGGGATATGCTCCATCACTACGGACTGGACCTCGGCCGATGCTGGATCTGGCGGCGTGTGAGCTTTCCCTGGGCTACCAAGACCAAGCCGAAGGTGCGGAGCCTGGAGCTGGGATTGGAGCAACGGCCGCACTCCACGCTCGGGGAATCCTTTTCCGTGACCGAGGCAGGCCAAAGCGTTCGCTTCACTCACCCCGTCACCAAGACAGAGCACACCTTGACCGTAACCGAGCTGGGAGATGACAAGCTCAGCCGTATGCAAACCCTATCCGACGGTTACGAGCACCCCGCCTACTGCACCAAAATGGTCTATACCCTGGAGCCCGATTTGCCCAATGCGGAATTTTCTGTCATGGATACACGGCAGAGCGATCCGCCGAGGCAAACGAGCAAGCGTGCGCCCCAATACGATTTTGTCAGCACCATAGCCATCATCGGCGGTGCCGACGGTCCCACCGCCGTTTGTTTGGGGGGTCCGCAAACTCCCAAGCGTCTCCACGCCGCCTGCTCGGCATTGACCTTTGAGCCGCAGGAGCGGGTGGAGTGGCGCATGACCTTCCGTGTCAAGACGGCGGAGGATCTGCGTATTTGCCTGAAATCATCCGAATAGGTCTTGCAATTTGAAGGTGTTTCGGGTATAATAAAGGTACGAAACCCCGAAAGGAGCGGAAAAACATGGAACATACGTACACATACAAAACCTACACCGTTAGTCCCGAAGCCAAGCGGCTGATCCTGGTGACCGATATCCACCACTGCCACGGCAAGTGGTACGGCGTGGAGAGCGGGGAGCGCATGGAGCTTCTCTGCAAGACCCTGCAGGAGGAGCACGCCCGCAAGCCCTACGATACCATTCTTTCCCTGGGAGACTACTCCCTGGATTTCTGGGCCTGGGAGGAGGGCGGCTCCTACCTGTGGGATCCCCCCGTCAGCCGCACCGAGGAGTTTGTCAAGACCTACGTCCCCGAGATGCCCACCGATTTCTACATGATCCCCGGCAACCACGAGCAGTACGGCCATGAGGATTGGGAACGCATCACGGGGATGCCCCGCGAGTACGCAGTCCTCTACGGGGAGTACGTCTTCGTCATGCTGGACACCTTCGCGGGGGACCTGGACCCCAAGCACAACCACGATGGACGCTATACCGGTATCAACGTGGATCTGCTGACGGCGGTCCTGCGGGATCATCCCGATAAAAAGATCATCCTTTGCGCCCACGATTTCTACATCCCGCGGGAGAGCGAGGAGGCGAGGGCCCTGGTCTTTACCAACCCGCGCATTGTCTGCGGCTTTGCGGGGCACACCCATCGGGACAATACCCTGGTCCTGCCCGACACCTGGCGGGGCATGCCCGTGTTCTACTGCGGCGATTTTTCCTACAGCGAAAGCCGTCAGAAGGAAAAGAACTGGGGGTATCGGATTCTGGACTTCACACGTGGGGTCCTGTCTACCGAGTATGTGAAGGTTTGATGGTGATGGATAGCGGAAAAGAGTTGCCGAAAAGAAAGCATCCGCGGCTTGATTATTATGATTATAGCTCTGCAGGTGCATATTTTGTAACGATATGCACTCAAAACAGACGATGTATGCTGTCTCGCATCGTAGGGCGGGGGCTTGCTCCCGCCGAAACCAATGGGATTGAATACACTTTGTATGGAAAGGTAGCGGAAAAACAATTATTATTACTTGAAAATCGCTATTCTTGTCTTATGGTTGACCGATATGTCATTATGCCCAACCATATTCACGTTGTATTGATTTTGGGGAACGATGCGGCGGGAGCAAGCCCCCGCCCTACGATTATGGATATTGTTTGTGCGTATAAATCGTTGACAACGAGAGAATGTAAGATGCTCGGATTGACCGGAAAATTATTCCAAACATCGTTTCACGAACATATTATCCGTGGTAGAGAGGATTATGAAGAAATCGCAAAATACATTTATGATAATCCAATCCAATGGTATTACGATGAATTATATGCAGATGAATTGTAAAAAGAGCCAAGGTGTGCGAAATCGAACATCTCCCTTCAAAAAAGGCAACCCTCGACAGAACGTCAATCTGTCGAGGGCTTTATCATCCGCAGGGCATTTTTGCCGTAAACGCTCTGTCGACAAAAGGTTTTACCGCAATTTGTACTTCAACCTAAGATTGTCGGCGATCATCGCAATAAACTCACTATTGGTCGGCTTCCCCCGATTATTCTGAATCGTGTATCCGAAATAGGAATTCAGGGTATCCACGTCCCCGCGGTCCCAGGCCACCTCGATGGCGTGGCGGATGGCCCGCTCCACGCGGGAGGTGGTGGTGCTGTACTTCTTGGCCACCGAAGGGTAGAGCACCTTGGTCACCGAGTTGATGACGTCGGAATCCTTGACCGTCAGGAGATGGCGGCACCAAGATGGGGGTTGTATGCTCCGCCCAGGAACTGCTGCTC
>CAYRTP010000035.1:0-17748 GCA_964427175.1 uncultured Clostridium sp.
GCTCGTCCCAGATCTCGCCCACCAGCTCCTCCAGGATGTCCTCCATGGTGACGATACCCAGGGTGCCGCCGTACTCGTCCAGCACCACGGCCATGTGGGACTTGATCTTCTGCAGCTCACGGAGCAGATCGTCGATCCGCTCGGTCTGATGGACGAACAGGGGCTCGGAGATGAGCTCCTCCAGGGGGGTGTCGGTCAGGCCCTTGGCGGTGAATACGTCCTTCTGATGGAGAACGCCCACGATGTTGTCGATACTGTCCTGGTAAACCAGCAGACGGGAGAAGCGGGACTCCTCAAAGAGTCTGCCGATCTCCTCGATGGGGGTCCCCATCTCGAAGGCCTCCAGGTCCACACGGTGGGTCAGAATGTCCTCGGCCTTCAGCTCGGGGAAATTGATGGCGTTGCGGAGCAGGTCACCTTCCTCGTTGTCGATGGTTCCCTCCTCCTGGACCTCCTCCACCAGCATGAGCAGCTCCTCCTGGGACATCTTGCTGTCGTTGTCCAGGCGGAAGATCTTGGCGACCAGCTTGGTCCAGCCAGAGAACAGGATGCTGAGGGGGAACAGGATCCAGATGAAGAACTGCATAAGAGGTGCCGAGAACATGGCAAAGCTCTCGGGGCGGTTCTTGGCCACGGATTTAGGGGTGATCTCACCGAACATGAGCACCACCACGGTGGCAATGGCCGTGGAGATCAAGGTGCTGTAGGCGGCGGCGAATTCGGCGCTTTTCAGCTTGGTGCAGACATCCACCACCACCACGGTCGTCAGGGAGGACAGCAGGATGTTGACCAGGTTGTTACCGATCAGAATGGTGGAAATCAGATTGTCATAGTTTTCGCTCAGCTTGAGCGCGAGAGCGGCGCGCTTGTTGTCCTTCTCCACCAGGGTTTTGAGCTTGGTCTTGCTGGAAGTGGAAAAGGCGGTTTCGGTTGCGGAGAAGTAAGCGGACATCAAAAGGCACACTGCCATGATGATGATCTGAACTGTCATGATGTTTTTACTCCAATTCGATTATTCATAAATATTTTGTACACAGGGAAAAATAAACGCAAAAAAGCATCCCCGTCCTTTGGGATCATTTTCCAAAAAAGCAGGCACGCCGACAAATCGCGTATGGTGGCATACACGAGTGCAAATATTCAGAAATTACGTAGTTGCAGATGCGGTTGCACGTACAGGTGCAATTATCCCCGTCGGTACTACTGTCGCTATCCATGGTTGGGAACCATCTCCTTTCTTCGTCATTGCCATCTATTGTAGCAGATTGACACGCTTTTGTCAAGAAAAAGCCGTGTTTGTTTACAATTCGTTTACGGTTGGCGGGAAAATGCGAGATTTTCTCGGGTCTTCCCCGCCCTTTCCACCGATTTTCCGGTTCATCCCCGCGGCTCCGTATGCTCCCCGCGGTACTGCTCCACCAGAGCCTCAAAGGCCGCCGTATAGCGTTCCAGCCGTGCCCGCTGGGACGGCTCGTCCAGGTCCAGGGTGGGCTTGCGATATCCGCTGACCCGCATATAGGTCTTGGTACCGGGATACTCGGGGCCGTAGGCGCACATAAACCGCCCGCTCAGGTCGGGGTACTTGGCGCACAGGAAGGCGATCTGCTCGGTGGTGAACATCCCGGGATCGAAGTGAAACTCCTCCAGCACGGGGAGGGTATCCAAAACCGAGGCATCCTTGTCCGCAAGCTTGATCTGCTGAAGCTCCAACCGCCGCAGCTTAGCCATCCCCGCAAAGCAGTGCAGGTCGGACATGGGGTAGCCGTTGAAGGCATCCCCGCGGACCGAGAGGTCCCGCAAGCAATCCCGCCCCGTCTCCAGCCCGGGGAACCCCGCCGCGGTCAGCTTTTTGGACTCACATATGCCCAGCCCCATCAAGCGGGGATTGCGAGAGAGATCCCACAAGCGGGTGGCGCAGTTGTTCCAGGTAATATTCACGTCCCGCAGGTTGGGCATATCCTCCAGGGGTGAAAAATCCTTGATCTTCTGACAATGGAAGAAATGAATATACTCGTAGGTCGAGCCGTAATGGGTCACAAAATGCTCCAGGCTCGCCTGGTTCATGCCGCAGATCTCCAACACCTTTTTGCTCTTTATGAAGGACATTTCAAAATCCACGTCGTCGGGGGTCATGTCACAGGGATTGAGGGCGTCGGTCTTGTGAACCTTGGGGCGGGAGTCGTACAAACGCCGCTCGTTGTCGCTCACATGGATCAAGCCGGGACGGTCGTTCAGATATTCCAGATAAGCAGAGTCTTCAACGTACATAGCGCACCTCCTGTTTTTGATTCATTATTCTATTTTTTAACAAAATCTTGAATAGAGCCCCTATATACCAATGGGGGAGGGGCCCCATGGTGATGCCCCCTATGGCTCTTGGTGTCCTCTCGCATCCCTCATAAATCCCTTTTCAAAGTTTTGGGGATTCTTAAGGGCCTTTTTCAAAAGGCCCTTAAGCCGCCGGAGGCACGCTCTCCCTTCAATTTTTTGTTTGTGAATTAGTATTATACTCCATTTTTACATCCCTGTCAATACCCTAAAGACACAAACCCCGCCTGCCGAAACGGCAGACGGGGTTTGTCAACTTATTTCTTATCAGCCTTGGCTGCCTTATGCCCCTTGCGGTGGTGAGGGTCCAGGACACGGGCGGTCTTGCCTTCGGGCTTCTCGGTGATGTCACCGGCCTTGGTCAGCGCCCACTTGGTCATCATGGGGCCAAAGATCTCGTAGATCAGCACGCCAAAGAGGATGATGAAACGGACGGTGTTACCGATCTGGGAGCCGCCGAACACAGCGTCGCTCGCCACGGTGCTCACCATACCCAGGGCCACGCCCGCCTGAGGCAGGAGGGTGATACCCAGGTAGTTGACGGTATTCTGATCGCACTTCATGGCCTTGGCACTGCCGTAGGCTCCGACGATCTTACCGATGGAACGGAACAGGATGTAAATGACACCGATGAGGATGAACACGGGCTGCTTGAACACCGACAGATCCAGGCTGGCACCGCTGATGACGAAGAACAGCACGAACAGAGGCTTGGTCCACTTTTCGGTTCTCTCCATCATCTCCTCGGAGGTCTTACAGAGGTTGCAGAAAATGGTACCCAGCATCATGCAGGTCAGAAGGGAGGAGAAGCCGATGTGGAGTCCGCCCACCTCGAAGTCCAGCATAGCCAGGGCGACCGTGAGGAGCACGAAGGTGATCATCAGGGTCAGACGGTTGCTGTGGGAGTGGAAGTGCTTCTCGATCCAGGACAGGATGGCACCCAGGATAGCACCCAGCACCAGGGACAGAACGATCTCCAGGAGAGGCTCGACCAGGATCGAGGTCACGCTGAGGCGGCCGCCGTAGAGGGCCTTGGCTACGCCCATGGAAACCGCGAACAGGATCAGGCCCACGGCATCGTCCAGAGCGACGATGGGGAGCAGCAGGTCGGTCAGAGGGCCCTTGGCCTTGTACTGACGCACCACCATCAGGGTAGCGGCAGGCGCGGTAGCCGAAGCGATGGCACCCAGAATGATAGCGGCGGGCAGGGGCAGGTAGTCGGTACCCGTAACGGCGATCAGCAGGAAGTGAACTCCGATCAGGGCGGCATCCACCACCACGGTGGCGGTAACAGCCTGAATGATACCGATGACGGTAGCCTTCTTACCCGTGTGCTTCAGATCGGACAGACGGAATTCGTTACCGATATCAAAGGCAATGAAGCCCAGGGCGATATCCGAAATGATGGTGAACATCCCGACGGGAGCGACCACGTCGTTGAAGCCGAAGCTGAAGCCGCCCAGGACGAAGCGGCCCAGGCAGTAGGTGCCCACCAGAACGCCCGCGATGAGGTACGCGGTCACGTCAGGGAGCTTGAGCCGACGCAGTACACGGGTCATCATCAAGCCCGCAAACATGCAAACGGCCACGCTGAGCAGAATTTGAATGGTTGACATAAGTTTCTCCTTGCCCGATTGCGGGCCGTGCATGGTGGATTCGGTGGGATCCGAGACCCGCACCGATAGCTTCCTGAAACCGAACGCAAGCATCGGTTTCCAATTGGCCATTATAGCACGAAAGAAGGAGAAAGTCAATGAATAAAACGCCGAATATCGGCCAACTTAGCCCAACGGTCATAGACAGTTTGACAATATCCGCCAAACCGACAAAAAAGGTTGTGCCCGCCCCCGGCAGATACACAACCACATCCTCTATTATAGCACATTTCAAAGTCAATTGCAAGAGGAAAAACAAAATTATCCAAAGTTCTTCGTCTTGAACAAAAACTTTTTGTGAACTTTGTTTATTTTGGGTATTGCAATTTCGAGAAAAGTGTGCTATACTATAACCGTAGCAAGGAGGTACAAGCCAATGGTAAAGTAAAGCAACCGACTTTGACCACCAAGACGATCAGAACACAAAGGGATCGTAAAGCATAACGGGGCAAATGCAAAAGATCCAAGCGATGAAAGCCAATGTGTAGTCAGCAATGATCAAAGTCACAAACACTCGCCTTTTGTAAACCAAAAAAGCTCCAAAGCAAAATCCAAATTCAAAGGACTAAAGCCAAGAAAATATTCAAGGAACAAGCCAAGAAAATCCAAGCAGATCGAAGTTCGGAGCAATTTGGTAAAAAACGAAAGGTAGACTGAAAAAACAGGAGGATAAACAAATGATGTTAGATACTAAGAACGATCAGAAATGACCCTTGATTTCGCTTGAGAAACGGAATCAAGGGTCATTTCTTTTTGTTCTTTGATATTTGAACAAAGATCGCGTCATACTCATCCTCGATAAAAATCTTGAAATAGAGTCCACGGTCAAACGGTCATCCTGAGCGAAGCCGTAGCGCGGCGTAGTCGAAGGATCTCCTCCTCTGATAAAAAGATCCTTCGACTACGCGCTGTGCGCTCCGCTCAGGATGACCCTACTCGTACACGATTCAATATTTTGAATGAGGATCCGCATAAAAACACCCGACGGCCCGCGTAATGCGGGCCGTCGGGCTTACTTATGTAATCAGATATTTCCAATCACGTAACGGGAGACAATCAGTCCTTCTTCTTCAGAACAACTGCGGCAGCGGCGGCAACCAGAACGGCTACTGCGCCGAAGCCAATGACGGAGGAGCAACCCTCTGCGGGAGCGTCGGTCTCGTCGGTCTTGTCATCACCTGCGGGAGCGTTGGTCTCGTCGGGCTTGTCATCGCCTGCGGGAGCATTGGTCTCGTCGGGCTGAGCGTCGGGATCGTTGGTCTCATCGGGCTGAGCGTCGGGAGCGTTGGTCTCCACGGGAGCATCGGTGTCGGGAGCCTCGGTCTCGGGGATCATCTCCTCATCGGCGTACTCGAAAGCTTCCTCCTCGGTTGCGAAGAAGGCAACCTCCTGGAGGTAAACGACGGTCTCAGCGGTCATACCCTCAAGGGTCAGCTTGATGTAGTTCCAAGCGCCCTCAAAGACCTCTGCGAAGTCGTAGATCAGGTACTCAACCTCGCCGGTACACTCAGCGCCGCCGAATACGGAACCGGTGGAGAAGCCGCCGGCATCGTTGGTGGAGTAGGTGGTACCGCACATACCGTATGCGTTGATATCGTCCAGGGTACCCTCGATCTGAACCTTCATAACCACCCAGCCTGCGTTTGCGCTGTCGATCTGATCGATACCGTTCTGACCGCAGAACTTACGGTAGTTGATGGTCAGGTTAGGTGTCTCGCCGGATCCGTCATCTTCCATGACCAGCTTGGCACCTTCCCACTGTACCTCGTCACTCTCGAAGGGATACATATACTCGCTCAGGCTCTTAATACCGTACCAATCCGCGGTATCGATTACGTTGGACTTGGAGTTGATGGGAACCAGATTGTTGACGTAAGCGATCTGCTCGCCGCCGATCTCCTCCTCGTCGGAGTCATCGTACTCTTTCTTGATGTCGTACTTGTTACCGCTGCGGTACCTCAGCTGGTCGGAAGCGGCGTTCTCACCGATCTCGTCCACGGTCAGGGCGCGGTCATAGAAACGGAAGCCGTGTACGTCACCCTCGAAGGAACGGCCGGGGTCGCTGGAGTTGAAGTAGAAGGTATCGGTGTTGAGCATCAGCTCGGGAATACCCTGAGCAACCTGCTCGCCGTTGTAGTAAACCTTACAGATCTTCTCTTCCTCGGTGTACAGGAAGGTCACGGCAACGGTGACGTTCTGCATATCGTTGACTTCGCCGTATGCCTTAGGTCTGTCGCTGTTACCGTCGTTGTACTTGAACTCCACGTACTTCTCGCCCTCGGGCTTATCGTTACGGAAGCAGAGGCACAGCTCGGTGTTGTCGGAATAGAACAGAACCATACGGTCATTCATGGTGGGGGAGGGGGTATACTCGCCCAGGATCACCTCAACGGTGAACTCGGTGCCGTTGATGACGTTGACCAGATCCGAATGGAAATAGTTCAGCTTGTTGTTGGAGTGGTAAGCGTTGTCGGACCAGTAGTTACCCTCGTCCAGACGAACCTTCATGTGGCGGCCGTTACCGGACAGGTCCTTCCAGGTAGCGGACTCCTTGTCGTGGGTACCGTTGGAGTTGTTGATACCGTCATACCAAGCGACCAGGCCGTCTCTGACGATTTCGGGGGCATCAAGTGCGCCGACGTTCAGGAACAGGCAGCTCAGGCAGCCCAGGAGCATGGTAAAGGTAATTACCAGCGCAATGGATTTCTTCATGTTTTTCATAGTGTAGTACTCCTTCCTATGATTTTAGATGTACGGTGGCTCGGCTATTCCGAACCATCATGCGTCTATTATAGCATACTATCCGTTTTTTGTAAATTGACCTAAAAAACAAAAAAAAAAAAAAAAAATTGTGCACAACAGCCAAAAATCAGATTGTATGCAACGCATTGTTTCCAAAACGCAGGCTTTTTTTCGTCAAAAAAAACAGCGGCCCGCCGCAAAGCGAGCCGCCGTTTTCGGGATAGTTCAGTCACGTTTCTTGTTTAAGGAAACGGCCAGCCCGAGGATGAGCAAGATCACACATCCCGCTCCCATAGCGGATGCACAGCCGCCCTGCGTCCCTTCCCTGCCCGTCGTATCGGACACGGTGGCCGACGGCCTGTCGGGGATGGCGTTTTGGGGGACGGTGTCCTCGGAGGTATCGGGAGTTGTTTCGGGGTCGGTCTCCGCAACGGATTCGGTCTCGGTCTCGGAGAGCGAGATTCCCGTATATGCCTCCACCTCGGCCTCGTCGGTGCAGAACGCCAGCTCCTTCAGGTAGATTTTGGTGTCGTTCCCCATGCCTACGATGTCCACCTCCAGTGATCGGATCATCTCGGCGTACTCCAGGCTCCCCTCGGTATCCAGGATCAGGTACTGCTCCGCCCCTCCCCGACGGTCAATTTCATCGGCGGAGAAGTTTTTTTCAACCAAACATTCCTCATTTCGATCCGCATCGTACCCGATGACCCTCACCTTGATCTCCTCAAACGGGCCGTCAAATACGGTTTGGAATACCACGTATCTCGCATCCCGCCCCGAAGCAGGCTCCAGATTAAAGCGGATACACGCGTGATTATATAGGATATCGAACCGCACGTCGGTGATCTCAGACCCATCCACAAGATCCGTCTCGTTCTCCTCGCTCCTCATGATGCGGGCCCCCTCCCAGGCTTCCCCCTCGGCCACGTCGCTCTCGTAGGGGTACAGGTAGTCGAGCACGTTGGTCGATCCGTAAAAGCCGCTGGTCGGGATCATGTTGGTCTCCTGTGAGAACACCATCCGTTTTTCGGTGCAGCCGGGAGGCGGGGTGGGAGTCGCGGTTATGCATACATCGCCGCACTCGATCGGATCGTACCGCTCCACAGGGTCAATGCTGTTCCCCTGCCGATAATTGAAGCTATCCGCCTCGGCGTTGGCCGCCAGCTCCTCGGCACTCAGCACGCGGTCATAGACGCGAAGGCCGTGGATCTCGCCGCCCCAACGATGGGCGGGATCGGTGTGACCCAAATACAGGTAATCCAAATTCATACGGAAGCCCACCCGTTCGGAGGCGATCGGAACACCGTCTACATAGAGGGTCACGCTCCCCTCGGCGGTGCCGTCCTCAGAGGCGGCCTCCGAGGTGATGGCCAGGGTGTGACCGCTCAGATAGCCCTCGGCGTTGGGCACGGTGGGATAAAGGAGGTTTTCGCTCGCGTGGCGGTAGGCCAGGGTCAGGGATCCGTCCTCCTCCCGATCAAAACCGAAGGACAGCTCCCCGTTGTATGACCTGAGCAAGGTGACCGACTCGGTGGCATCGTGGTTGTAGTTGATTTCTCCCAAGACCAGCTCTACGGTGTAGGCCTTATGCTCCAACAGTGTTTTGACGCTATCCGGGATCGGTTGATAAAGCCCCGTCTCGGGATCGACCAGCATGGCGTTGTCGGTCCAGTGGATCTCACCTTTGATGGTCATATAGCGCATATCCAGGTGGTTTCCGTTCCCCGTCAAGTCCTTCCAGTAGTCGGTCTGCGGGTCCTGGATGCCGTTGGCGTTATTGGTCCCATCGTACCAGGCGACCAGCCCGTCCTCGATATAGGTTTTCCCCTCCACGGTCTTGACGGCCTCGGTAACCCCGTCAGCTCCGGAGCATAGGGGGATCAGGCCCACAAAAAGCGATACACAGAGCAGAAAAGCGACGCATCTTGCTGTTTTTTTCATTGAGTCGGTCCTCCTTTCACGGACATTTCAAAATGTGGAGACACCGAAATGTCCCCACATACATTATATCATATTCGCCCGTATTTGTAAATCGGCGGTTTTCCCAATGTTCACGGGTCTACATTGTTTTTTTGCACAGGAAAATTCATGCCGCGATCACTCATTCGTCACAGTTGCACAAAATCTCATAGTAATACACCGGCAGAGCCGACCAGCCGTGGCAGAGAGAGCCCGCGCCGCCGAAATCGTCCGCGCCCACGATGGTCTCCCAGAAGGAGGTGGCCCCCTGACGGAGCATATAGAGGTAGTCCCGATCCAGCTCGTCCAAAATCACGGGTGCGTACTTCTCCCGATCCACCGCCAGCAAAGCGTCAAAGCGGAAGGCGTTCATGGACAGGGAATTGGGGACCAGGCGGCGGCCGTCCGAGGCGGTCCCGTTGGTGGCCATGGCCTCCAGCATCACGGTGGTGTCCACCCCGTCAGCCGCGCCGCAAAGCATGGCCAGGGACTGGGTCAGTACCGTGTAATTTTGGCCGTTGCTGTCCTCAAAGGACTCGAACAGCTTGGCCTCAGGGTTGTAGAAGTACGCCGCGATGGCGGTGTTCAGCTTGGCTACCCGAGCGCGGAGGTCGGCGGCGTAGCCGTCCTTCCCCAGCGCGTCGCAGATCTTGGCCAGGGCCTGCATGGCCAGCGAATAGAAGCAGTTAATGGGGCACTCCAACCGACGGTTGACGGTGCCGAAGAAGCCGCTCATGGTGTCCGACCACTCGTAGAAATTCCAGTAGTCCATCTTCCCCTCGGGGGAGGGTCCGTAGAAGTTCTCGATGATCCCCTCGGCCTGTATTTTATTATGGAAGGTTTTGATGATGGTATCCAGCTGATCGAAGTACTCCTCAGCCAGGGTGGTATCCCCCGAATGGCGGAGGTACTCCTCCATCTGAACGAAGTACATACAGGAGAAGGCGGGGATGGGGAAATCCATGCCCGCGGGGTAACAGAGGTTTAGAAGGCCGTCCGACCGCACGCCGTGGGCGATGAGCTCCAGGGCGGCGCGGGGGGCTTGGGTCTCCCCGAAGGCGTAGTAGCCGCAGAGCATCTGATTGCGGGAGTCCATGGTGTAGAGGGCCTGCTCACGCCAGGGGCAGTCCTCATAGTGCTCGTGGAGGCACTGCCGGAGGGTGTTCTGACAGACCTTGTAGATGGTCTCGCGGAGCAGATTGCCGCACTTGAATTCCTTGTGCTTAAGGGGATACAGGGTGGGACGCAGGCCCGCGTAGTGCACCGTCACCTCGGGAGCATGGACAAAGAACTGCAGGTAACGGCACCCGAAACGGCGGAAGGTGTGGAGCCAGGTGTTCCGCCCCGCCTTGCAGGTCAGCTCGGTGAAGAATCCGCGGATGGCGGTACGGCAGATGCCGTCGTCCAGGTGCTCACCGAAGCCCACGTCCACACGGCAGGCGCAGGGGAGCTCCAGGTCAATGTCCAAAAAACCCGCCGTCTCCTCGCCCAGGTCCACAATGAAGTACACGCCGTGCGTGTTCGCCACGTTCCCCACGAGCTTGGTGGGGGATCCGAACCGCTTGTCACCCGACTTCATCATGTCCCCCCGCACGGCCACCAGGGCGTTCTGCATATTCACCGAGGCCACGGGAGAATCGGTGGTATAGCGGAAGCATCCCATGCGGCAGAGGGTCCCCGTTACCCGGGGCTCCAGGGTCAGCTTTTGGTTGGGACGGATGGAGAAATCGGTGGAAATACTCTCCACCGAACGGCTGGGGGCAAAGCCCTCCCCGCCCTGCTCAATGAAGCCGTCGTACTTCCCCAGATCGTAGCGGTAGGTAGGACCCAGCTGACCCGAAATCAGGTCACAGCGTCCCGACACGTAGTCCAAAGACTTGCGGGACAGCACCGCCTCGCTCGTGTGGGCCACCACGTTCCCTTCCCCGTCCACGATCTCGTAGATCAAGCCCGCGTCGCCCAGTCGGTAGGTCTGGCTGTCGATGCCGTAGTACCAGACCACGGTGACCATGCGGTTCTCCCCCACGTTGAGGCAGTCCGTAATGTCCACCTCGTCATACACCTTGTAGTGTGGATAATCCGCGTACTGACCGAAGGCGCAGAGCTGACCGTTCAGCCAAACCGTATAGTTGGAGTCAGCCGAGATCCGCAGGAAATAGCGTCCACCCGTCTCGGGAATGGTGACCGTATCCAGGAAGTCGCAGAACTCGTCCCGTCCAACCTCTCCTTCGCGCCAGATCCAATGTGCCTTTTGAAATACCTGTGCCATATCTTTTTCCGTCCTTTTCAAAATTTTGTTTAACAGCTGGTTTTGTTATAAATTTATTGTTTATATTTGATTCCTTGATATGTCTGCATTTTAACCAGCCGTTTGTCGATGCCGTTGAGCACCTCCCGCTTGCGGCGGCTCCATAGAGGAGCCAGCAGGTCATCCGCCGCGCCGTCCCCTGTCACACGGGCAACCACGGTCTCGGGAGGCAAAAGCTCCAGGGCGCGGACCACGGCGGTGACGTAGTCCTCCTTCTCCATGGGGACGTACGCCCCCGCCTCATACATCTCCCCCAGCACGGTTCCCCGCAGGACGTGGAGCAGGTGGAGCTTGACCTGGTCGGGGCGCAGTGCGGCCACACGGCGCCCCGTCTCCAGCATATCCGCCTCATCCTCCCCGGGGAGCCCCAGGATCAGATGCACACAGATCAAGGCCTTGGGTGCCCCCTCCCTCAGGCGGGTGTAGCCATCCAGGAAATCCCCGTAGGTGTGCCCCCGTCGGATGAGGGCGGCGGTGGTATCGTGGGCGGTCTGAAGCCCCAGCTCCACGGTCAGCACCGTCTCCTCCGAGAGCTCCCGCAACAGTTCGATCACGTCGGGCGGCAGGCAGTCGGCGCGGGTGGCGATATTCAGCCCCACCACGTTCGGGTAGTTCAGCACCTCACGAAACATGGCCCGCAGGTGCTCCACGGGGGCGTAGGTGTTGGTCCGCGCCTGAAAATAGGGGATACACCGCTCCACGGGCCACTTGTGGGACAAAAACTCCCGCTGGCGGTCGTACTGCTCCCGCAGAGGGAGAGTGGGAGACTCGGCAAAGTCCCCGCTTCCCCGCCCCGAGCAGTAGATACATCCGCCCACACCGCAACGGCCGTCCATATTGGGGCAGGTAAATCCCCCGTCCAAGGGGATCTTGGCGCACTTCCCGCCGAAGGTGGATTTCAACCAGTAATCGTAGGTGTGGTAACGCTTGCCCCCGTCGGAATAGGGGAAGGGGTTCCCCGCTGTTTGCTTGCTCGCCTCCGCCATACCATGCCTCCTTTTCCCGGAACAACGATCCATGGTCCTATTATACAGGATACCGCTCCTCCTGTCAACCGTTCCGAGAAAATTTTCGTTTTTTCGCTCCTTGGATCGAATATTTTTTGTCCCCTGCCCCGATTATTTTCGGCGTACTACTGTACAAATCAGAGAAAATGTGCTATAATAAGATGAATAATTTTATCCCAAAGCGAGGTAAGACCATGTTTCTTTGTGACTACCATACTCATACTCACTTTTCCTTCGACGGCGATCCCTCCTCCACCCACGATGCCATGTGCCGCCGCGCCCTGGAGCTGGGTCTTTCGGATATCGCCTTTACCGATCATTTCGACGTCAACGGTGAGGTTGAGAAGATCTATACCCCCTACGATGCCGAAAAAGCCTACGCCGCCATGCAGGAGGTCAAGGAAAAATACAAGGGCCGCCTCAACGTGGTCTGCGGCATCGAGCTGGGCAACGGTCCCCAGTACCCCGAGGCCGCCAAGGCAGCCCTGGAGGCCTACCCTTACGAATTCGTCATCGGCTCCCTCCACAATCTGAAAAACGTCCCCGACTTCTGGTTCCTCAACTACGAGCCCATGCCCGATGCCCTCATCGCGCAGCTCTTTGACCGCACCCTGGACGAGACCCTGGAGGTGGCCCAATTCCCCGGCATCTCCACCCTGGCTCACATCACCTATATGCACCGCTACGTCTCCCTGGCGGGCCGTAAGCTGGACTTCAAGCCCTACTACGAGAAGATTGAGCATCTCTACCGCACCATCATCGAGCGCGACGTGGCCCTGGAGATCAACGTCTCCACCCTGTGGAAGGGCCTGGGCTTCCCCATGCCCACCATGGAGCTGCTCAAGTTCTACGTGGATTGCGGCGGCAAGCTCATCACCATCGGTACCGATGCCCACGCCCCCGTCAACCTGGGTAAGTCCCTGCGCCAGGGCTACGCCATTCTGGAGACCGTCGGCATCCACGAGGTCATGACCATCCGCGACGGCCAGCGGGTCATGCAGTCCATTCGAGCATAACAGCGGCTACGTAGCCTCCCCACTATCCATTGAAAGGAACCACCTTCCATGAAACTCGAAAATTTCTCCCTCCTCTACCCCGACGGCAAGACCCAGCAGGAGCATATGGCGGGGGTCAACGTCCCCGACATCGATATGTATACCCTCCAGGAGCTGGGTATGCTGGAGTTCTTCAACCCCAAGAGCGCTCCCGCCGCCGAGCACTTCACCACCGACCCCGCCGTCATCGCCTACCGCAACCAGACCTTTGCGGATATGCTGAATAACCCCACCCTGACCGAGACCCTCCACCGCCTGGTCCCCGTCCTGCAGGACATCACCGAGCTCCGCCGCTTGGAGACCGACAGTGGGGAGGACGATACCGCCTCCTACCTGTCCAGCATGACCGAGATCGAGCTCTACATCACCTGCGTGGACATCCTCCACAAGGGCATGACCGAGGTCAAGTCCAACCTGCGGGGCACCGCTTTCAAGCGGCTCTGTGACTGCGTCACCGAGCTGGCCGAGTCGGACTACTACCGCGAGCTCAACCAAAAGCTCCAGGAGCTGACCCGTCGGGTGAGGGAAATCCGCAGCGTCACCATCGGTGTCAACCTGGATGCCCAGCTCCGTCCTGCCCACGCGGGGGTGCTGTCCATCAACGCTCAGCCCTTCAAGTCGGGCGAGGTGCTGGATAAGATCCTCCGCCTCAACTTCAAGGATGACGAGTACACCTGCATCGCCAACCTGGTCCCCTTCGGCAAGAAGCAGACCGATAACCAAAAGACCGCCCTCTCCCTGGCCTTCAATTCCGCCATCAATGACGTGTATAAGTCCTCCCTCCGCTCCTGGAAGAAGATCGTCCAGATGTACGTGTTGGAGAACACCGACTTTTTGCTGGGGCTGATGCCCGAGATCGAGTTCGTGGTCAAGGGGACCCAGCTCCAGAAGCAACTGCTGGATCGGGGTTGCCCCCTCTGCGCCCCCACTCTCCGTCCCATGGAGGACCGTGTCTTCCGCGCCACCGAGCTCTATAACCCCGCCGTGGCCCTCAAGCTGAAGGAAGGCGAGGATGTGATCCCCAACGATATCTACTTCGACGAGACACCCGAGAACGCCATGATCTACGTCTTGACGGGCCCCAACCGCGGCGGAAAGTCGGTCATCACCTGCGCCATCGGCCTGTGTCAGACCATGCTCCAGCTGGGTATGTACCTCCCCGCCAAGGTCTGTGAGATCAGCCCCGCCGACGGCATCTACACCCACTTCCCCACCGGTGCCGACGACACCATCGACAAGGGCCGACTGGGAGAGGAGTGCGCTCGCCTGGGAGAGATCTTCGACGCGGTCACCGCCCACTCCCTGGTGCTGTTGGACGAATCCCTGTCCTCCACCGGCTCCTTTGAGGCCTCCTACATCGCCGCAGAGGTGCTGGCGGGACTGGCTCAGGCGGGTTGCCGCTGTCTGTTCTCAACCCACCTCCACGAGCTGGCCTCCGAGATCGACCGCATCAACACCGAATCCGCCGAGAACGGCGGTGTCCGCATCGACACCCTGGTAGCGGGCATCGAGGAGGGCAAGCGCTCCTTCCGCATCGTCCGCGCCAAGCCCGACGGTAAGTCCTACGCCCGCGACATCGCCGAGCGCTACGGCCTGACCTACAAGAACATCCTGGAGAAAATTCAGCGATAAATTCATTCACAAGGAGTACACCATGGATCTGGAAAAGAAGCTCTATAAATCCAACAAAAACAAGATGATCGATGGTGTCTGCGGCGGCATCGGGGAATACTGCAACATAGACCCCACCCTCATCCGCCTGGCTTTCGTGGCCCTCTGCATCTTCGCGGGCGGAGGCCTCTTGGCTTACATCGTCGCCCTCATCGTCATCCCCCGCGCCCCCGAGGGCTACGATCCCAAGACGTTTGAAGCCGAAGCCACCGTCTCCCCCGACTCCGAGCCCAAGACCGCTCCCGAGGAGAACAACGCCTCGGGCGACTCCAACTCCAACGACACCCCCACCATGATCTGACCAACCACAACCACTCACCACACGAAAGGAATCAACTATGGATACCTTACTGAAAATTCTGGAAGATGACGCGACCCTGACCCCCGCCCAACTGGCTGTCATGCTGGACAAGGAGGAGGGCGACATCAAAAAGCTCATTGAAAAATACGAGGCCGACGGCGTGATCCTGGGCTACAAGACCATCATCGACTGGGACAAGACCGACCGCGAGTACGTCACCGCCATGATTGAGGTCAAGATGACCCCCCAGCGGGACAAGGGCTTCGACCGCATTGCCGAGAAGATCTACAACTACCCCGAGGTACAGAGCGTCTACCTCATGGCGGGCAGCTTTGACCTCTGCCTCATCATCGAAGGCCGCACCATGAAGGAGGTTGCCTACTTCGTGGCCCACAAGCTGGCCCCTATCGAGTCGGTGATCTCCACGGCCACCCACTTCGTGCTCCGCAAATACAAGGACAAGGACGTGATCTACGGCGCGCCCGAGGTCGACGAGAGAGGGTACTACATCTGATGGCACATCTCGATTACGACCGCATTATTCCCCGCTCCATTGTGGAGATGCCTTCGTCGGGCATCCGCAAATTCTTCGATATCCTGGACAGCATGACCGACGTGACCGCCCTGACCGTCGGCCAGCCCGACTTCGTAACCCCGTGGAAGATCCGCGAAGCGGGCATCGAATCCCTGGAGACGGGCAAGACCTACTACACCTCCAACGCGGGCACCATGGAGCTCCGCCAGGAGATCAGCCGCTACATGAACCGCCGTTTTGACCTGAACTACGATCCCAAATCCGAGGTCGTGGTAACGGTGGGCGGCAGTGAGGCCATCGACGTGGCCATGCGGACCATTCTCCAGCCCGGGGACGAGGTCATCATCCCCACCCCCTGCTTCGTTTGCTACGAGCCCCTCTGCAAGATGACGGGCGCGGTCCCCGTAATCGTGGAGACCCGCAACGAGGACAAATTCAAGCTCACCCCCGAGCTGTTGGAATCGGCCATCACCGAGAAGACCAAAATGCTGGTGCTGGCCTACCCCAACAACCCCACGGGTGCCATCATGGATGCCGACGATCTGGAAAAGATCGCCAAGATCCTCCGTGAAAAGCAGATCATCGTTCTGTCGGACGAGATCTACGCCGAATTGACCTACGGCCGCCGTCACGTCTCCATTGCGTCCCTGCCCGATATGTGGGAGCGGACCGTGGTGGTCAGCGGCTTCTCCAAGGCCTACGCCATGACGGGCTGGCGTTTGGGCTACATCTGCGCCCCCGCGCCCCTGGCCAAGCAGATGCTCAAGATCCACCAGTACGCCATCATGTGCGCCCCCACCACCGCCCAGCTGGCGGCCATCACCGCCCTGCGGGACTGCGACGAGGACGTGGCCATGATGACCGAGGAGTACAACCACCGCCGCCGTCTGATCTACAACGGTCTGCAGGACATCGGCCTGGAGGTCTTCGAGCCCGAAGGAGCCTTCTACATCTATCCCCGCATCGGCGGCTTCGGCCTTACGGGCGAGGAATTCTGCGAACGCCTGCTCTACGAGTACAAGTGCGCCATCGTCCCCGGTGTCGCCTTCGGCAGAAGCGGCGAGGAATTCGCCCGCATCTCCTACGCCTACTCGGTCAAGCACATCAACCAAGCCCTGGAGCGCATGGAGGCGTTTATCAAGACGTTGAAGTAAGGAGAGCGGGGGAGTGAGGGAGCGAGGAGAGCGCCAAAGGGGCTTTTTGCAAAAAGCCCCTCTGGACTCCCCAAAAACCTAAAAAAGAGTCCTGCTCGACTGAGCAGAACCCATAATTTTTTTTTAGTTCTTAGGAGTTCTTAGAACCCTTCTTTCAAGAAGGGTTCTGACAGGCTTGCCTGTCGGACGCCGGAGGCACGCTCCCCCCGCTCCCCCTACACCGCCAAGCCTCCGTCCACTCCGATGATCTGCCCCGTGATGAAGGAGGCGGCATCCGAGGCCAAGAACAGGATGGCGGCGGCCACCTCGGAAGGGGTGCCCATCCGCCCCAGGGGGGTCTCGTCGCAGAGAGCCTGCCTGGATTCCTCGTCAATGGCGGCGTTCATGTCGGTGGCGATGAAGCCGGGCTCCACGCAGTTGACCGTGATCCCCGAGGGGCCCAGCTCCTTGGCCATGGACATGGTCAAGCCGCGGATCCCCGCCTTGGTGGCGGAATAGGCCACCTCGCAGGATGCGCCCACCTTGCCCCACATGGAGCCCACGTGGATGATCCGCCCGCCGTGGTTTCGGACCATGCCGCCCACCACCCCGCGGGACAGGTAAAAGGCCCCCGACAGGTTGGTGTCCAGGATCGCCCGCCACTCGGTGTCGGTCATGTCCTGCATCAGCCCGATCCAGGAGATCGCGGCGTTGTTGACCAGCACCTCGATACTCCCGCCCAGGGCCTCCTCGGCCTCCGCAAGGGCAAGGCGTACCGCGTCGGGATCCCCCACGTCCACCCGAATGGCCACGGCTCCCGTAGCCTCGGCTACCGCCCGGGCCTCCGCCTCGCGGGAACGGTACAAAAACGCCACACGGTCCCCCGCCGCCGCAAAAGCCTCCACACAGGCCCGCCCAATCCCGCGGGACCCGCCGCTGATCAATACTCGTCTCATATTTTTCATCCTCTTTTGTATTATTCAAACCATTTTTTCAAGTTCTTTGGAGTTCCAAGAACCTTTCTTTCAAGAAAGGTTCTTGGCCGCCGGAGGCA
>CAYRTP010000036.1:0-17747 GCA_964427175.1 uncultured Clostridium sp.
CATAGAGGGCATCACCATGGGGCCCCTACCCCATTGGTATATGGTATGCGTATTCAATATTATGTTGAGAAATAGTATGAAAACAGATTACAAAGATAGGAGATACGATATGAAACAAACCGAATTTCGGCCTGCCGAGCCGCAGGATGCGGGGCTGATCCTGCAATTCATCAAAGAACTGGCCGCCTACGAGAAAATGTCGGACCTGGTGGTGGCCGACGAGGACCTGCTCCGCGAGTGGGTATTCGAAAAGCAGAAGGCCGAGGTCATCTTTGCCCTGGAGGATGGCGTGGAGGTGGGCTTTGCCCTGTTCTTTCACAACTTTTCCACCTTCCTGGGGCGGGCGGGGATCTACTTGGAGGACCTATTCGTTAAGCCCGCCTACCGCGGACGGGGCCACGGAAAGGCCCTGATCTGCGAGCTGGCCCGCATTGCGGTGGAGCGGGGTTGCGGTCGGCTGGAGTGGAGCTGTTTGGACTGGAATCAGCCCAGCATTGACTTCTACCTGGCCCTCGGTGCCGAGCAGATGCAGGAATGGACCACCTACCGCCTGGCGGGCGACAGCCTGCAGAGAGTGGCTGGGCGGGAAGTAAATTTGGTATAATAACGGTGTTCCGATCCATTCCAAACGCGAGGTGTATCGTCATGAAAAAAGCCATTGTCATCGGTTGTCCCGGCTCGGGGAAGACCACCTTCGCGGAGAAGCTCCGCGACCAAACGGGGCTTCCGCTCTTTTATCTGGATGCCATCTGGCACAAGCCCGACCGCACCCATATTTCCCGCGAGGAGTATGACGCGCGGCTGGCCGAGATCCTGTCGCTGGATGCCTGGATCATCGACGGCAACTACAGCCGTACCATCGAAAGTCGGCTCATGGCCTGCGATACGGTGTTTCTGTTCGACCTGCCCGTGGAGGTCTGCCTGGAAGGGGCGGTCTCCCGTCTCGGAAAGCCCCGCTACGATATGCCCTGGATCGACACCGAGCTGGACCCGTGGCTGAAGCAGTCGATCGAGGACTTCCCGAGTAAGAATCTGCCCGCCATCTATGCGCTGATGGAGCGGTATCGGGAGGGCAGAACCATCATCGTATTCAAAAGCCGTGAGCAGGCGGACGATTTCCTGAAAAACGGCAACCTCTGAATCCCATACAACGAAAAGCGGCGATTCTCCATGAAGGGAACCGCCGCTTTTGGCGCGGGGTCTTATACTATGTTATAAGAAAAATCTTGAATACAGATCCCATATACCAATGGGGCAGGGGCCCCATGGTGATGCCCACTATGGCTCTTGGTATTCTCTCGTATCCCTCATAAATCCTTTTTTAAAAGTTTTTGGGAGTTCTTAGACCCTTTTTTTCAAAAAAGGTTCTAAGCCGCCGGAGGCACGCTCTCCCATTCAAGTTTTTGTTTGTGAATTAGTATCAAAAGCGGTCTTCCAGCACGAATGGTCTGCGCCGTATCCCATTATACCGCATTTCTTTCTGAAAATCAAGTGCAAAACACGGATTTTCGGAATGGTCTTGATTATTTCCGCAAAATGTGGTAGAATAAAGGGAGCCTTTCCAAGACAAGACAGGGAGTGACGCAAAATATGCTGTTGTTTTTACTGGCCATCTCGGACCAAAACCACCGCGAGAAGGTCGAATATATCTATCACCGCTACCGAAACGATATGCTTCGCCTGGCCCGATCCCGCCTGCGGAAAATGGGTGTCCCCAATTCCGAGTTGGACGCGGAGGACGTGGTGCAAAACGCCTTCGTCAAGATCGTGCGTTTTATGGACAAGGTGGACTTTTCGCTGGGGGAGCAGGCCGTTCGGGGCTACGTCATGAAGATCGTGGCCAACGAGGCCGCCACCTTCGCGTCCGACCGAAGGGAGTTTGAGAACCTGGAGCAATATCAGGATACCCTGTCCGATCGGGCGTTCTTCGAGCAACTGCGTATCTCGGAACGGTATGACGCGGCGGTGGAAGCCATCGAGCAGTTGGACGAGCGGTACAGCATCCCCCTCTCCCTCCGCTACGTGGAGGAGCTGTCGGTCAAGGACATAGCCGCCATTTTGGGGATCGAGGAAAAAAGCGTGTACACCCGCCTTGAGCGGGGCAAGAAAAAGCTGCTGGAAAAGCTGGGAGGGGATCTGCTATGAATCAAGGTGGATTGTCAAGAGAAAAGGACCTGTTCCGACAAGCGTTGTGCGAGGGACTGGCCCGCAAATACCAGGCCGAGCTGGCCGAATGTCCCGATGGAGTCTCCTGCTCCGAAGCTCTCACGCACCGCATGAAGGGGATCATGGAAGCCCACGCCGTGTCCGAACGCAAGAGAAAGCTCCGCGGAAGGTTGACCGCACTGCTGGTGGCGGCGGCCCTGCTGGTCTTGTCCGCCTGTACGGTATACGCCTATCGGGGGATGATCCAAAAGCTGTTGGTGGAGGAGTGCGGATGGAGTCTGCGTCTGTTCTATCCCGAATCCCGTCCCTTTACCGACGTTGGGATGGCCGAATACTACACCTTGGGGTACGTACCGCAGGGCTATGAATTGGTCAAAAGCCACCAAGAGACCGTTGTGAATTCGATGCTATGGAAGAATGAGGAGGGAAGCGTCCTGATCTGGGAGCAGATGTACTGCTATGGTGCTATGTACACCCTGGATGCAGAGAAGGGCGAGAGCCGTATCCTGAAGTCGGAGAACGGAGAGCGGGAGATCTACTGCCGCACCTCCGAAGCCCATACCTATATCTGGAATGACGGCACCTACTCCTTCTCGCTGACGGCAAGCGAGCCCCTCTCGGATGCCGAGCTGAATCGGATCCTGGACGGGATCGAGACGATCCCTCAGGACGCTCCGTGACCTTCGGAAATATTTTTCGGAAAATTCCAAATTGTTGGAGAAGTTTTTTCGAAAAAACAGTATCCATATTATAGAGGGCTTATCCCCTCGCGCGCGCTTTGTGCTTTCATCGTCCAATGCGATGGCGCACGGCTTTCGTGCTTCTGATGTTGTGGTTCCGTGCATCTTTTTGGGCCCATGTCCGTCTTTGGGCGGATGTATAAAAAGGTGCGGCCACCGCATTCCATTGGGTGCAAACAATGGATAACAGACGTGCGGATGTCGGGTGTCCCCGCAGGGCGCATGGATCGCACTTTCCCCCTTTCCAACGTCGGTCACGCGGTGTTGGGGAGGGGGCTTTTTTGGCGGGATAGGGGTGAGGAACGGAAGGAAACACGCTTGACAAACACAGCGTAATGTGCTATACTTATACTTATTCTACAACTAAAACCTTGAATGGGAGAGCGTGCCTCCGGCGGCTTAGAACCTTTTGGAAACCTCCTCACTTCGTTCGGTGCAAATTCGCCTACGGCGAAGTTTGCGAGGCCCTTAAGAATCCCAAAAACTTTGAAAAGGGATTTATGAGGGGTGCGAGAGGACACCAAGAGCCATAGGGGGCATCACCATGGGGCCCCTACCCCATTGGTATATGGGGTATGGAGAATTTCACCATCATCCATCATCACGAATCTCCCGGAACCGGACGACCGCCATAAATTCATTGTCTGACAGAGGGAAATACCATGTTTGAAATCATTGATTTTCACACCCACCCCTTCATCGAGCCCTTGCATAACATCTGCTCCCACAAGGAGTTTTGCCACATGGGCCCGGAGGACACCAGAGCGGTGTTCGATTCGCTGCGAGTATCCAAAATCTGCGGCTCGGTCATCACCACACAGGCGTTTCCCGACCAATGGGAGAAGATCCGTCTGAACAACGATACCGCCCTGGCATTGAAGGAGCTGTACGGGGATTTCTACGTGCCCGGGTTCCATATTCACCCCGCCTACCCCGAGGAATCCCTGGGTGAGATCCGACGGATGCACAGCCTGGGGGTGCGGCTGATCGGAGAGCTGGTGCCCTACATGGACGGCTGGAACAACTATGCCTGCGAGGCGTTTTCCGCTCTTTTAGACGAGGCGGGACGGCGCAACATGGTGGTCAGCTTCCACTCCATGGGGGATGACGAGATGGATGCCATGGTCAAGGCCCACAGGGACGTGGTATTCGTCGCCGCCCATCCCGGGGAATACGGCAGTCTGATGCGCCACATTGAGCGCATGAAAATGAGCGAAAACTACTACCTGGATCTGTCGGGGACAGGCCTTTTCCGCTACGGAATGCTCCGACGGGTCATCGACGAGATGGGGGTAGACCGCGTCCTGTTCGGCTCGGATTTCCCCACCTGCAACCCCGCCATGTTCGTGGGGGGCGTGCTGTTGGATCCCCTGCTTACCGACGGGGAAAAGGAGCAGATCTTCGCGGGAAACGCGAAGAAGCTCTTGTTTGCATGAAACACTTCGCAGGCGGCTATCGGATGAGATAGCCGCCTGTGTTTGGTGTTGGGGTGGGGAGCGTGCCTCCGGCGGCTTAGAACCCTTCTTGAAAGAAGGGTTCTAAGAACTCCTAAGAACTTTTAAAAAGGGATTAGTGAGGGATGCGAGAGGATACCAAGAACCACAGAGGTTATCACCATGGGGCCCCTGCCCCATTGGTATAGGGAGAGCGTATTCAGGTTTTTGTTGAAAAAAGCATGAGATTCTTAAGGAAAGTTAAGAATTATCAAGAAAAAATATTAAGAATTATGTTGTATGATATACGTGGAGGTGAACAGTTATGAACGTGTTGGTCGTGGATGACGACAGAGAGATCGTGGACAGCATCAGCATTTTCCTGTCGGGGGAGGGGTATCGGGCCCTCAAGGCCTACGATGGGATCGAAGCCCTGGAAATGCTGTCCGAAAACCAGGTACATCTGATGATCCTGGACGTGATGATGCCCCGATTGGACGGAATCAAGACCTTGATGAAGCTGCGGGAATCCCGCAATATTCCCGTGATCCTGCTTTCGGCCAAATCCGAGGACGCGGACAAGATATTCGGGCTGACGGCGGGGGCGGACGATTACGTGACCAAGCCCTTCAACCCCTCCGAGCTCATGGCCCGCGTGCGGTCCCAGCTGAGGCGGTACACCACCCTGGGTTCCATCGGGAAGCAGAACGGGGAGATCATCATTGACGGGCTCTGCGTCAATACCGAGAGCAAGACGGTGAAGGTGGACGGGGAACCCGTCCGATTGACCCCCGTGGAGTACAAGATCCTGGAGCTGCTGGTGCGGAACCGCGGACGGGTATTCTCGGCGGAGGACATTTATTCCAACGTATGGAATGAGCAGAACGTGGTGGGGGACAACACCATAGCGGTGCACGTCCGCCACATCCGAGAGAAGATCGAGATCAACCCCAAGGAGCCGAAATATCTCAAGGTGGTCTGGGGGATCGGGTACAAGATCGAATAGCGCAGAGTGAATATGAGAAAGGAATCTATGAAAAGAATTGTATATGCAAGCGTTTTGAAGCTGATCGCCGTGGTCCTGTTGGTTGCGGCTATGGTGTTGGGTGTGCTGGCCGCCGCCGACGGAATTTTGAAGTATTGGGCTGAGGATCCCCAGCTTTACTCCCTGGAGGGGGATTTTTCGGAGTCATGGTACGTGGCTTACTTACTGAACAGTCCCGAGAGCCTGGTGTACGATGCTTACCACGACACCTTCAACCCGCCCGAGACCTCGGTTGAGGAGGATGTCATCGAGCCGGATATTGAGGAGGACGGCAAGACGGTTGAGCAGGAAACCACGGGCGAGGAGACGGATACGGAGGCGGAAACCATCGTAGGCTCCGCAGAACAACCCAAGGATATAGCCGAGTACCGCGAGGCCTTGCTTGCCAACCTCAAACGGATCTTCGGGAATTCTGAAAATTTCGAGCAGATCAACTACTTCGTGCAGTGGAATGACGTAATCTTCACCAATTGCGGGGCCAAAACCGCCGAGGAGCTGATGACAGGGGAATATTACGCCTACCTCAAACGGGACGGCGCGGGCTTTGTGGAGCGCACGGCCACCTATGACCGCCTCCCCTACAGGCTGGAGTACCTTGACCGCTACGATGCTGAGAGCACCATTATCATCAGCTGTAGCATCAAGGACGAGGCGGCCCGCGAATACAAGGCCATGTGGGAGAGCCAGGAACGCATGGTCCTGGATGCCTGCGTGAAGACCCTGATCTGTATCCTTGCGGCCGTACTGCTCCTCATCTACCTGCTTTGCGTGTGCGGCAAGCATCCCGACGGTGAGTATCGGAATCTGTGGATCGATCGTGTATGGCTGGAGGTCCACCTGGCCGTTATGGCGGGAGCGGGCCTGGGCGGAATCGCGCTGTGTATGTTCATCATGGACGAATTCATGTCGGGGCATTTCCCCCACAAGCTGATTGGTTGGAGCCTGGGGGCCGTGACCGCGCTGGGAGGTCTTCTTATCATCACCTCTCTGCTCTCGGTCATTCGTAATATCAAAACCCGCCAATTCATCTCGTCCAGCCTGATCTTCCAGGTCCTGCGGTGGATTTTGCGTCTGCTGATTACCGTTCTCAAATGGCTGGGTCGCAAGATCAAGGCCTTTGGGAGCGCGGTTTTCCGTCTGTTTTCCCGCAAAAGCGGTCTGATGTTCGTCAGTATGCTCCTGGTCTATACTGCGCTGATCGGAATCGTGGGCATCGCCGCGGCCTTTGAGGTCACGTGGATTTTGGCGGGGATCCTGCTGTTCCTGTTCGCCTGCTTCGTGGTGGGTGTCCGCGCCAAGGACCTGGACGAGGTGAAAAGGGGTGTCCGCGAGGTGCGGGGAGGCAACCCGACCTATCAGATCCCCGCCCCCAAATGCGAGGATATGCAGGCCCTGGCCGAGGATGTCAACGGCATCGCCCAAGGCCTGGAGGACGCGGTGTCTGCCAGGGTCAAGGCCGAGCGCATGAAGACCGAGCTGATCACCAACGTCTCCCACGATCTGAAGACCCCCATCACCTCCATCATCAGCTACGCCGAACTGCTGTCCAACATGGAGGACCTGCCCGAGGAGGCCAAAGATTACGTGGCCATCATCGCCAAAAAGGGGGACCGCCTCAAAAACCTGACCCAGGACCTGTTCGACATTTCCAAGGTGCAGAGCGGCAATGATGACGTGGTTCTGGAAAAGCTGGACGTAGCTCTGCTCATCAGCCAGGCATTGGGGGAGCAGGACAACGAGATTCAAAGCTCGGGACTGACCTTCTGCGTCGATGCCCCCAAGGAGCTGTATATCTCCGCCGACGGCCGCAAGATGTCCCGCGTGATGAGCAATCTGCTTCACAACATTTTCAAATACGCCATGAAGAACACGCGGGTGTTCATCACCGCCGCCCTGCGGGACGGGGAAGTGGAGCTGGTATTCAAGAATATTTCCGCCTATCCCCTGAACTTCGGCTCGGAGGAGATCACCCAGCGTTTCGTCCGCGGGGATGAATCCCGCACCACCGAGGGCAACGGCCTGGGCCTAGCCATCGCCAAGAGCTACACCGAGGTCTGCGGCGGCAGCTTTGACATCGTGGTGGACGGAGATCTGTTCAAGGCGGTTTTGCGGTTCAAAACCTATTCGTAATATTCATTCACAAACAAAAACTTGAATGGGGGAGCGTGCCTCCGGCGGCTTAAGGGGCTTTTGCAAAAGCCCCTTAAGAATCCCAAAAACTTGAAAAAGGGATTGTAGAGGTTACGAGAGAACACCAAGAGCCATAGAGGTTATCACCATGGGGCCCCTGCCCCATTGGTATAGGGAGAGCGTATTCAAGATTTTTACTGTAAAATAGGATAAGCAAGCACAAGACAGCCGCCGAGGGCTCTTACCCTCGGCGGTCATTCGTTTTTCAGAATCCTTTGGGAATCCACTTGCATTCTGCCGAAAAAAGTAGTATAATAGAGTATCAAACGTATATGAAGGGAGATTTTCTCATGACCAATATCTTTGATATCACAACCTTCGGCGCGGTGGGCGACGGCGTGACCGACAACACGGCGGCTATCCAGGCGGCCCTGGATGCGGCTTCGGCGTGCCGCGGCGTGGTGCAGGTCCCGCCCGGCAACTACGTGACGGGCAGGCTGAAGATGGGGAAGGGCGTGTCTTTGGAGGGTCACTCCGCCTGGTCCTTCCGTTCCTATGGGGCCTCGGTCTTTACCCTGAACACGGCGGAGACCGATTGCCTTCTGGACATTACGGGTGCCTTTGGCTGTGCCATCTGCGGTATGAGCCTGAACGGTCAGAACCTGGGCGAGGGGATCCACGGTGTCAAGCTGTACTGGGAGCGGTACAACGGCGGCTCCGAGGAGGATACCCCCACCATCGACGATTGCCGCATCGGCAATTTCTCGGGCAACGCCGTCCACCTGGAGCACATCTGGTGCTTCTCGGTCCGCCACTCCATGCTCTGCTTCTCGAGCGCGGGGCTGTATATCGACGGTTGGGACGGTTTTATCCTGGACAACTGGTTCTCGGGCAACCGTGACGGCGGCATGAAGGGCGGTCCCTGCTGTGCCTCTGTGACAGCCACGGGCAACCGTGTGGAGTGGAACCGCCTGGCGGGCTTCTATCTCCCCAACGTCAACTGCTGTAACTTCACGGGCAACTATTTCGACCGCTCGGGCGGACCTGCCCTGGCACTCGGTGCCGACAACGGCTACGCCACCGCGGTGTCGGTCACGGGCAATCTGATCTATCGCTCGGGTAAGCCCAAGCCCGAACCCTTTGACGAGGTGTACGACAGTGCCCACGTCCGCATGACCCGCGCCGACAACGTGGTGATCACGGGCAATACCTTCCGCATCGGATGCGACGACGGCGGCGTGGGCACCTGGAGTCCGAACTACTGCGTGGTCATCAAGGACTGCAACCAATGCATCGTCCGCGACAACGTCTGGAACCGCGGTGCCATCGAGGAGGGCTTTGTTCTGCTGGGCGATAATCCTGAGGTTATGACCGAGGGGAACATCGGCAGTACCCATAAGGGAGCTTGAAATGAATTACGATCACACATTCACCCAGGATGATATCGACTACGGTGTTGTCAGGGGGAACCACAAAATCGTGTTTGTCAAAGCTGGCCTGGGCGGAGACCACGTAGGAGACGAAGGGAAATATCTCATTATGGCGCGTCGGTTGCGTGAGACATACGGTTGCAGTGTAATCGTTTCCGCCAATCCCTACGATGGGCGCGCCCATATCCGTCAGAATAAGGACGTGATCGAGCAATATATGGCGGAGGAGCAGATCGATTCCCCCGAATTGTTCTTTTTCGGACATTCCAACGGCGGGGTCAAGGGGCTTCAACTGGCCTGCGCGGGCGTGGCGTTTCGGCGCATGATCCTGGTCAATATGCCGCTCATGATCAACTTCCATAAGACCAAGCGATATATTTCCGAGATCCCCCAAACCGGGATCCTGGCGGTCTACGGCGAAAAGGATCCCTCCTACCCCTATATGCCCCTCCTGGAGGGACGGGCGGAAAACCTGTCGGCTATGGCACTGCCGCAGGCTGACCACAATTTCAAGGGGATGCTGCAGGAGTTCATCGGCTTGAGCGATTGGCTGCTTGCGGATACCCCCAAATCACCATGAAAACACTTTCAGAATGAAACGAGGTACATCATGATTGAATTGATACTTGACGAGGCCGCCCGCTTGTGGCGCGCTCATGACGTAGACTTTGGCGAGGGCAGTATGAGTATGCGTATCCGCTTCCGCGGAACGGGAGATGCCGCGAAGGGAACCATTGCCGCCGACGGGCAAACCATCGGTATCGTGATGCTCACGGGAGACGGCAAGCCCGAGACCGAGGCCGAGTGCGAGATCGACCTGACGCGGGGGATCCATGAGGTGACCATCTCCCTGCGCGGCGGAGCCACTCCCCTGGCCTTGGAGCCCTCCGCAAAGCCCGCTTACGCGGAGGTGGCCTATGAGCCCATCCCCGAAAAAGCCGTGCTGGACATGGGCTACGATGATTGGGAGGCTACGGATATGCTGGGGCGTAAGGTAGCTTCGGCGGAGGACGTGAGGGGCAAGAAAAAGGACAAGCTGGTGGGCATTTTCTACTGGACCTGGCACGAGGGTCACGCCAATCTCCGCCCCGTGGACGTGGTGGACGTGCTGGACAAATTTCCCGCCGCCGAGTACAGACGGGATCACCCCGCCTGGGGAGAGCGTCCCATGCAGTGCTTCTGGCACGAGCCCTTCTATGGCTTCTACCGGGACTCTGACCCCTATATCATCCGCCATCACGCCGCCCTTCTGTCGGCGGCAGGGGTGGACTTCCTGCTCTTTGACTGCACCAACGGTGCCCTGACCTGGCGGTCCGCCTACGAGCCCCTGCTGGAGGGCCTGCGTCAGGCACGAGCGGACGGTATCAAGGTGCCCAAGATCGCCTTCATGCTGAACTTCTGGCCCAATGAGACCACCGAGCGGATGCTCCGCTCCCTGTACCAGAACCTCTACAAGCCCGGTCTGTATTCTGACCTGTGGTTCATGCTGGACGGCAAGCCTATGGTCATGGCCCACCCCGGCTCTCTGCCGAAGGAGGGTGTCTGCGAGACCGATACCCGATTGCTGGAGGAGATCCGCTCCTTCTTCACCTTCCGTCCCGGTCAGCCCAGCTACGGCGCGGGCCCCGGAAGCGCAGACGAGTGGGGATGGTTGGAGGTCTATCCCCAGCATAAGTTCGGTGAACGTCCCGACGGCTCCTGCGAGATGGTCACCGTCGGCGTGGGACAGAACGCCAACAAGGAGAGCATCTGTACCTACTTCAACAACAAGGGTACCTTCGGACGGAGCTACACGGGTAAGCACGGCCACGCCCTTCTGACCCCCGATTCCTACAAGCAGGGCTTCAACGTCCAGGAGCAGTGGGACAGAGCCATTGACCTGGATCCCGATATCGTCTTCGTCACGGGCTGGAACGAGTGGATCATGGGCCAATGGAAAGAGCCCTGGCTGGAGGATAACGACTCCACCCAGCTGGCCATGGTGGATCAGTATGACCGCGAGCACAGCCGAGATATTGAGATGGACAAGGACGGCTACCTGGATACCTACTACCTCCAACTGGCCCACAATATCCGCCGTTTCAAGGGCGCGTCGCCCCGCCAGGCGGTATCCCCCGCGGGGATCGTGGATCTGCAATCCGGCAATAAGGCCTGGAGCGCGGTCACGCCCATCTACCGCAATCCCAAGGGAACCACCATTCACAGAGATTGGGACGGCTTCGGGGATTGCCATTACGTGAACACCACGGGCCGCAACGATATCATCGAGGCACGGGTGGCCCGCGATGAGGAGAATCTGTACTTCCGCGTCAAGTGCGCGGAGCCCATCACGCCCAGAGAGGGAGAGGGCTGGATGACCCTGTTTTTGGACACCGACCGCTCCAAGGCCACGGGCTGGGAAGGGTACGATTTCGTCATCAACCGCCTGCCCGGCAAGAAGAATCAGGCCTCGGTGGAAAGGTACGTCCGCACCGTGGAGGCGGGAAGCTTTACATGGGAGACCATCGGCACGGCAACCTACCGCCTGTCGGGGGCTACCCTGACCATTGCTCTGCCCCGCGCCCTGGTGGGGCTGGAGAAGTGGCTGAACTTCGAGTTCAAGTGGAGCGACAATATGCAGGAGCCCACGGTGATGGACTTCTACGCCAACGGCGACACCGCGCCCATCGGACGCTTTAACTACCTGTATCGGACCAGACACCACCGATACGATCCCCGTTGATGCGGTCACCAACCAGATAGGGTAAGCCGTGAGCTTCTCGGAGACGTATTGGCTTTGAATTTGCCATAAACTATGGCTTCCCGAAGGGGAGCCGCGATAAAAAAATTAACCGCCGGGTCTTTAAACCTGTGCGGTTAATCTTTTTTTCAGGGGATCGCGCTCGGGGGATTACCTACCCATCCTCGCCTCCAATATCCCGCAGACCGCCTCCACGTCCGCGGCACTGGCCGAGTAGTTCTCGCCGTAGGTGATGCCGATGTAGGTGTTGGTCAGCGCGTCGATATTGGCAATGTTGGTGCGGCGGGCAATGATGCGGGACATCTCCAGGGGTGTCTGATGGGTCTCTACGCCGATCTGTCCCCGCCACAGCTCCCCGATCATGACCTCGTAGGCGTATCGGTAGCGGGTATTGAGATCGGGAATCTTTTTCAGATTGGCCGTGGATTCCCGATAGCCCATCAGATGCGGACCCACCCACTTGTCGGAGGTTCCCGAAATCGTGACCGTATCCACGTAGTGTTGCTTCTTAGGTGCCTCGTCCACCGCGGCGCTTGCATCCGCCGTGGCTTTTTTGACTTTCTTGCGGAAGCGCAGGCGACGGAGGAGGCCGAAGACGGCTTTCTTCACCATATCCCAAAGCATTTTACACCGCCCGCCCACGTAGCGAAGCAACCTCGGCTTGGCAAAGCGCAGGATCAGGAGAACGGCGGCCACGGGAATGATGGCTAAGCCAATCAGAAACAGGATCTGATTCACGTCAGGCCACCCCAAGAAGGGGAAGGCCAATACCGCGTAGCGATCGGTATAGAACATCAGACGGAACGGGGTCACAAACACCGACAGGAATGCAAGAAGAAGCAGAGCGCCCACAATCGACATCCCCCACAGCTTGACTGCCTCCCTGATGCCGCTGACGCGAAGCTCGCGGGTGGCGTAGCAGGTCTTGGAGGTGTAGGAGGGCTTGATGACGTATTCCTGGTTCATGAGAATGAACAGGCACAGGGCGTACACCAGCACGCAGAGGCAGAACAAAGCGTTCACGCCGTTGCCCCACCACACGGCGAAGCCGTAGGGAAGGCCCAGGGCTACCAGACATTCCAGCATGGTCCGCAGGGAGCAGATCTGATGGAATTGCAGGGTAACCAACAGACAGCCCAGTACGGTAACGGCGACGCAGGCCGCCAGCAGGAGAAAAAAGCCCACTTCCTTATTGTAGAAGGGATAGAGCAGAGACTCTAAAATATCCCCCGCCTTGAAGCCGAAGATCAAGGCCGCGACCACGCTCAACACGAGGGCGGGGATGAGAACCACGGGGGAGGACAAACGCCATTGGGTCTCAAAGGAAAAACTCATTTCCTCCTCCACCCCGCCCTTGGTGAGGAGCAGGCGCAGGAGGGAGTGGATCCCGTAGCCGATGGAAAACAGGGGAACGGTGGCGATCCAGGTGAAAATGGCGGTGTACTCGCGGGCGGCTGTTGTGGACAGGGCTTCCACATAGGGGGTGGCCAGGGCGCAGAAGGCGGCGCAGGCCAGGAACTTATAGAATCGGAGCCAGCGTTTACGCCACTTTTCGGTGGGGGAGAGAGTTTTGCGCTTGGATTTAGGAAGCATAGCCCACACCTCCTGTCCATGTGGTGTAGCGGAAGTAAGCCTCTACCTGGGAGGACAGTTGGAGGGCGTTCTGATAGGAGGTCAGCACGTAGAAGATGACTTTCACGCCCAGCTCGGCTATGGCGTGGTGGAAGTTCACCATACGCTGATCCACGAAGGAGGTCACGAACACAATATGCCCGTCCCTGGCATACAGGAAGGGATGCTCCATGATGTCCCGAAGCAACTGCTCGGTGGGCAGAGACAGGGTCATGGGGAGTTTGGCCAACACACGGTAGGCCTCCATCACCGAGCTTTTGTCGGTGAATTGCTCGCTGGCGAAGATGTGCTGACCCAACTCGCCCTCGTGGACGCAACTGCCGCCCAGGGTCTCGTCGGGCTCCACGTTGGCCATGAGGCGGACGGGAATGTTCCGACGGATGGCGCTGTCCAGGAGGGAAGCGCAGAGGGAAATGCAATCCTCGATGTAGGCGGGGGTGCTGATTTCGGGGTAATTGGGCTCGATGATGATGGATTGCATATTCAGCACGATGTGGTAGCTGTCGTTTTGCTGGATGTCGGTCATGCGGACCATCATCTCCCCCATGCGGGCGGTCTGCTTCCAGTCCACCATGTTCAGAGGATCGGTGGGTTGATACTCGCGGAACCCGCAGATGGATAGGGGATCCTGCACCAGTCCCTTGGTGGTGTTGCGCTCACCCGTGTAGGAGGGGGCGAGAGCCATTTGGGTGATCCATTCGGCGGCTACGGGGAGGACGGTCAGATGATCCTTGGCCGAGACGGTGGGCTCCATCCGCATGGAATAGGTGCCCATGCCGATGGCATCGTGGGATATGACGTGCATCTGCACGGTCTGGGCGGTGTAGTGTCCGCGGGTCTCGGTGATAATGCGCTACCGACGGGAGACCTGTCCGTGAGGCGGCAGAATGAATACGCTCTGTACCGACTGCACCAGCTCGTCCTTGCCTTTGGCCTCCTCGGAGGCCAGCACCACCTTCAGGCCGGGCGGGAGCAGGGTCTCCATCTTCAGAAAGGAGATGGGACGGTCGCCGTTGTTGGCCACCACCTGATCCAGATACAGGAATTCCCCCACGAAGACCTCGTCGGTGCTGAACGCAAAGCTGTAGGTCAGATTCTTCTCCATGGCCGCCCAGGCGCGGGAGGCGCGGGTCATGGCCACCACGCCGCGGGGGCTGACACCCAGCTTGATCTTCTCCTGCTCACGGGTGGCGCGGATCAGGCGCACCATGTAATCCGCCACGGCGGGGCTGATGTGGACCTTTTCAATCTCGGCGCGGGCGGCGCGGACCTCATCCATGGTCACGACCGGGTCTACGACCGGGCCCACGGCCTCGGTCTTGATGCCCGCGCAGATCTTTTCCACGATACGGTGCTCCCCTTCGGCATCGGGGTAGCCCAAATGGAGCTTCATCATGAAGCAATCCACCTGCGCCTCAGGCAGGGGGAAGGTGCCTTGAAATTCCAGGGGGTTCATGGTGGCCATGACCATGAATACGTCGGGGAGGGGAAGGGTCTCGCCGTCGATGGTCACCTGCCGCTCCTCCATGCACTCCAAAAGCGCGGATTGAGTACGAGGCGTGGCGCGGTTGATCTCATCGGCCAAAAACAGGTTGGTGAACACGGGACCCTTGCGCAGGGCGAAATCCCCTGTGTTCTGACGGTAGTAGTTGATACCCGTGATATCCGAGGGGAGCAGATCGGGGGTGAACTGCACACGCTTGTACTCCCCGCCGAAGGAATCGGCCAGGGCACGGACCAGGCTGGTCTTTCCCGTGCCGGGAACGTCCTCCAGCAGGACGTGGCCGCCGCTGAAAAAGGCGCAGAGGAAGGTTTTGATCTGTTCCTCCTTGCCGAAAAGGGACAGACCGATGTTGCTTTGGAGCTTTTGGGTGATCTCTGACGTGATGTTGGACATGGATTTGAACCTCCGATGGTTGATTTATGTGTATGGAATCAGGGGTGCTTCTCGATGAAGGGAACTCGACAAGCCGAGCATTCTTCCTCAAAATCCGCGCCGAGGTTGCCGCAGCACGGACAATACTTGGTTTCGCTCTCGCCTGACAGGTTCACAGGGATGTCGGAAAATACGTAATGATAGACTCGATCGCCGATGCGGTAAAACTTGCGGGCAAACGAAGCACTTTCACGCTGAAAAAAAACCGTTGCGTTAGCCCAGCCTTCGATTTTACAATAACGATACAGGTATCCACGACCTCGCCTACACGGTTACCGTATCCGACGGCAACATTGACATTTGCGGTTTTGCTATCTTTTATTTCCACGACCTCACCATAGTACGAAGGATGCAATACATACTGATATAATTTAAAAAGCCAAATAGGAGCAATCAGCAGGATGACAAATACGCCCCAAAACCACACGGGCTGGGTTTCCTTGGTGAACAGGGTATTATTCTCGGAACTTTCGATGAAGAACAACGCTGTAATCGTAATGCCGGAAAACAGGACGCTTTTGATGATGTTTCCGATGAGCTTTCGGATTCCTTTCTTTTTCATTTTTCGGATCATTTCGTTGGTCAGAACATGTTGATTCATACGTACCTCCTTTTCATGGGCAGTCGCGTGATTTCGGGGGTGACTGCTTATATTATACAGTATTATAACATTACAGTCAACTATAAGGTCAATAGGTTTGGGCGTTTTTCTTTGTAACCAATTTGTAACGTTCCCGTAAAAACCATCAAAATCGTGTTCCTCCGAGAAAATTCCCATTTTTTTTGCAAGGGGCGTTGCATTGGCCTGCCCGATTGCGACTTATATAATGGAGAATTATTTTTTTATACCACCGAAAGGAATCATCATGTCAGATCTCGTCGAACGCCTCGTTAACCTATACCACCTGCGGTTCGTGCCGACGGTCAAGCGTATGTGCGCCCGCCGACGGTTGGCCTATACCCTGCTGACGGCGGGGGTACTGTGCCTGTCTGCCGCCACGTTGGCCATGCTGGTCCTCCACGGGGCGGGGCTCCTGGCCGCCTACGCCGAGATGGAGGAGGCCTTCCAGGCCTTCCTCGCCGAGAGCCGAACCCCCGTGGAAAAGCTCCCCGATATGGAAAAGATCCTGGCCTCCTCCAAGGCCGCCAGCCTGGTGGCCTCCGGTATGGGCCTGGCTGTGTGGCTGATCCTGTCGGTGACCGCCGTGGGACGGATCATGGCCTCGGTGATCGAGTCTGAGGCCTACATATACGGCCTTTACATGATCTACGGCTCGGGCCGTAAGCAGCTCCGCCGTCAGCTCTCCACCGAGTTTCTGCTGGAGGGGGTGGCCGCCCTGGCGGTGGGAATTCCCTTGGGCTACAGCCTGCTCCCCAACCGCGTGGGCTTTTCGCCGTTGGGCGTGTTGGCCGTATTGGTGGGCTTTCTGCTCCTCATTCTGCTCTGCGCCACGGTCCTGGCCCACAGCATCCTGGGACGCTCCTGCCTGCGGATGCTCAACGCCGCCGACACCTCGGACTACACCGTCTCCCCCCGCCGCTCCCACCTGGCGGGCCTGACCAAAAAGCCCCGCGGAACCATGGCCTCGGCCGCCCTGGCGGTGTGGCGGATGCGGAAGCACTATATATCCCTGGCCCTGGTCATCGCCATCATCACGGCTCTGATCTTCAGTATGCTCTCCACCGAGGGGCAGACGGTCAGTATCCCCGCGCCCGCCTTGACCATGCGCTTTGCCGACGGCGTGGATGCCGAGACCCTGGACCAGAATTACCTCTCCTACCTCCACCCCAGCCCCGCCGTAAGTCGGCTGGATTACCGTGTCAGCGGCACCGCCGAGAGCCTCGGAACCCACGTTTTGGTCAACGAGGCGGCCAGTGGTACTTCTGAAGACAGTATTCGCTTGGGGGACCGCTACGCCACCGCATCCTTCCGCATCGCCTGCGGCGACGGCGACACCTTCGACGAGCTGGGCGGCAACGTCACCATCCCCCGCGAGTTCCGCGGGAAGGAGCTTACTGATTTCGGCTACCGACTGGACGCGGTCCCCGTAGGCGGTGCTACCTACGTCTATCCCGAGGGGAGCCCGCCTCCCTTTGACCTTCGGGTGGGGGACGAGGTGCGGCTCTATCTGCCCTCCGCCGAAGGGGTGGGTGACATGACCGACCGTGTGGCCAACGACCGCGCCTACATCACGGTCACGGTTACCGAAGTGGTCCCCGTGGGCCCTATCATGGTGGAAAAGACCAACCAGGAGGTCTGCCCCCGCATCACCGAGGATTACCTCTACCTCAACCCTCTGGACTACGGACTCTTTGACGGTCAGTCCCACGCCCAGGGCTTTACCTCGGAGGAGGCGGACGCTTCAAAGCTGTTCCGCTACGAAGACGGCTCCACCTGCATCCTGGTGGTTCCCGAGTCGGGGCCGAACACCATCCCCGTCCCCTCCCACGTCACCGTCATCGCGCCCACCGATCGGATCACGGCCGCCTTCCAT
>CAYRTP010000037.1:0-17625 GCA_964427175.1 uncultured Clostridium sp.
TCGGCCTGGGCGGCGATCTTGCCCATGACCTTGACAACCAGGGCGGGGTGATCGCCCATGGCCGTCTCACCCGACAGCATGACGGCCGAGGTGCCGTCGAATACCGCGTTGGCTACGTCGGTGATCTCGGCACGGGTGGGGGTGGTCTTGTGGGTCATGGACTCCAGCATCTGAGTGGCGGTGATGACGATCTTACCCGACTGGTAACAACGGCGGATGAACCGCTTCTGCAGACCGGGCAGACGCTCGTAATCCACCTCAACGCCCATGTCGCCGCGGGCGACCATGATGCCGTTGGCGTGCTTGAGGATCTCCTCGAAATTCTCAATGCCCTCCATGTTCTCGATCTTGGCAATGATGCGGATGTTGTGTCCGCCGTAGTAGTCCAGGTAGTTTCGCATGGCGATGACGTCATCGGCGTTGCGGACGAAGGAGGCGGCGATGTAGTCCACGTCGTTCTCCACGCCGAAGCGCAGGTCGGCCATGTCGGTCTCCGAGAGGTAGGGAATATCCAGGTGGACGTTGGGGATGTTGACACCCTTGCGGTTGGACAGGTCGCCGCCGATGACCACGGTGCAGATCACGTCGGTCTCGGTCAGCTCCTTGACGGTCAGCTCCAGACGGCCGTCATCGATGAGGACGCGGTCGCCAGCCTTGAGCTGGGAGGGAAGCTCGGCGTAGGTTATGGAGACGCAGGTTGCGTCGCCATCCACCTCGCGGGCGGTCAGGGTAAAGGTATCCCCCGACTTGAGGGTGATCTTACCGTCCTTGAAGGTGCCGATGCGGACCTCGGGGCCCTTGGTGTCCAGCATGATGGCGGCGGGCTTGCCCAGACGCTCGCGGACACGGCGGAAGGTCTCGATGACCTCCTTGTGGGATTCGTGATCTCCGTGGGAGAAGTTGAGACGGGCTACGTTCATGCCCGCTTTGAGCATTTCGGTCATAACCTTCTCGGAACGGGAGGCGGGACCGATGGTGCAGACGATCTTTGTTTTCAGCATAGGAGAGCTCCTTTAATTTCATTCCCCTATATTATAGCACAATCCATGGAATTTGTACAGGGGGTATTGGAAATTTTGTTGTTTTTTTTGCGATCGTCCGGCCCATTGCGGGTTTGTTATTTTTTTGTGAACAATTGCGTTGGACTATTGCGGACGGCAGAAGGAATCGTGTATAATAAAAGCGAAATCTTACGTCACCCGAAAGGAAATAGAAACCATGAAATTTTCGGCTAAAAAACTGACGGCCCTTCTGCTGGCGGGTCTCATGCTCCTGCCCATGACCGCCTGCGGCAATGACCCCGACGAATCCCTCCGGACTGAGACTGATGCCGCCACCACCGAGGCGGTCATGGACGAGGAGACCCGTGACCCCAATTATACCTGCGATCTGTCTGCGAACCTGGATTACGGTAATACCACCGTCGGTTTCCTCTACCCCGGCGACAGCCAGCGCGGCAAAGAGCTCAAAAGCGAGGGCTTGACCGGCGATATCATCGGCGACGCGGTCTACGAGAGAAACCTGGCCGTGGAGAATCAGCTCAATGTCAAGTTCGATTTCATCGATCGGGGATCCGACTTCGACGTGGTGTCCACCATCAATAATTACGTCCAGGCGGGTGATCAGTCCGCCGAGCTGTTCTCCCTGGCATCCTACGTGTGCATGGGCCCCATCCTTTCGGGGGCCTACTTGAACCTGCGGGAGGTCGGTAACATCGACTTGGATAAGTTCTATTGGACCCAGGGCTATAACGAGCTCATGACCTTCGGGAACAACGTTCAGTTCGTGGCCAATTCCCCCGTAGCCATTTCCACCTTCCGCGCGGGCTACCTCACCCTGTTTAACCGCGACCTTTTGAGGGACCGCGGTATGCCCGACATCTATGAGGCCGTGGAGAACGGAACCTGGACTTTGGATTACCAGTACAACCTCATCAAGGATATCTACGTGGATGCCGACGGTGACGGACAGGCCAGCGACGGCGATATGTACGGTTTCAGTACGGGTACCGTGATCCTGCTGGATGGCTACTTCGTCGCCACGGGTGTCCAGCTCGTCCGACGCAACGAGGACGACGAGCGCGAATTCAACGAGGATTGCGTCGATCGGATGGTGGATGCGGTGGAGAGGGTCAGCCGTCTGCTCAACGCTCCCGGTGCCCACCTGAACCTGGGCGGCGGAACTACCATCGGTAAATTCACCTCCGAGACCGCCATCATGATCAACGCCATGTTCAGCGACCTGGAGTCCCAGATCTCCGAGCTGGCCGACATCAGCTACGGTATCGCTCCCCTGCCCAAGCTGACCGAGTCCCAGGAGAACTACGGTACTTACATCCAGGACCAGGTCTCCTCCTTCGGTATTTCGGCCGCCGTGGGTGAGGAGGATCGCCAGGACATCCTGGGTGCCGTCATGGAGGCCATGGCCTACCACAGCAACGAGTTGGTGCGCCCCGCCTATTACGACTCGGTCCTTTCCCTCCGCTTCATGCAGGACCCCACCTCCAAGAGCATCCTGGATACCATGTTCGAGTCCATCTCCTTTGACTACTGCTTCGTCACCGGTCTGGGCGGTGTCCGTGATGACCTTCGTACCCTCCTGCCCGAGAGCAACCCCTCCGTTGCCTCCAAACTCAAGACCTGGAAGTCCAGGATCAGTGCCACGCTCCGATCCGAGCAGAGAAAGATCGACAGGCTGGCACAACGGTAAGATACAGAGACACAAAACCGGAACGGCACAAAGACCGCCCGACCCCCAAAAGGGAACGGGCGGTCTTTTTTTGCGATGGGCTACTGCTTCTGATAATCATTCGTCAAGGGCAACTGCGCGCGGGCGAGGCGGTTCCAGGTGATGCGGTCCACGCGGCCGTCCTCGGGGAGGCGTTGGATACGCTGGAAATCCCTCACCGCCTGTTCGGTTGTCTCCCCGAAAATGCCGTCGATGGCCAGCAGGTCCGCGTCCAGCCCGTAGATGGTGATGATGTCCCGCAACAAAAGCTGGATCACCGCCACGTAGATGTTCTCGTCCCCCCGCCCCACCGCGTAGTCGGCGGGCCGGCGGGGGAATATGTAGACGGGATCGGGACGGGTGCGGGACTCCACCGAGTCCAGATACTCGTCAAATAACCGCGCCCATGTCTCGGCATCGGCGGCCCCCGTGACGGGAAGCCCGTACTTGCTCTGAAAGGCCGCCAGGGAAACCCGCGTCTCCTCCCCGAAGATCCCGTCCTCGTCCACCGACGGAATGTCGGGATCGAATCGGGAAAGCTGGCGCAGGTAGCGTTGTAAATTGAAGATCGCTTGGGTCTCGTATGGTGATATGGCCATGAAATTCTCCTTTCGTTCTCCATACGCGAAGCGTATATCACGCGCCCGTAGGGCGCATATCACACTCCCGCAGGGAGTATATCACACGCCCAACGGGCGTATATCACGTCCGCCAACGGCGGACCTACTCCCCCACCGCGAACCCCGGGTATTGGCCCTCGCCCAGGCGGCTGCCCACGTAGAGGTCGCTGTAGAGGTCGGTGATCTCCCCCCAGGTCACCGCGTTGACGATGCCGCTGACGGGGAGCCCTACGGTTTGCTGGAAGGCGCGGACCGAGGCCTCGGTACGGGGCCCGAAATAGCCCGTGGGGGTGACGGCGGGGATCTCGGGGAAGTACCCCGCAATGAAATTCAGGTACTCTTGGAGCACCCGTACCGCCTCGGACTCCGAGCCCTGGCGGAGCACCTCGCCCCCGAAGGGAATGATGTTCCCCTCGGTGTAGGCCACGGGGATCTGACGGACGATACCGTAGTAGGCATCCACGATGGCGTTCCAGGTCTGCTCCCCCACCACGCCGTCCACGGGAAGCCCCAGGGCGGCCTGGGCGGCGAAGACGGCGTTTTGGGTGTCCTGACCGTAAATTCCGTCAGGCTCCAGGGGCGGGATGGTGTCGTAGTAGGCCGAGAGGTAGTCCAGGTAGTATTGCAGGAGCGCCACGCCGCTGTTCTGATCTCCCAGGGAGAGACTGGAAGGGAACTGACGGTCCACGTCGCTGAAGCGAAGCCCCTCGGAGGTCAGGCTGTTCAGCCGCTTGACGGCGGTGTAGATGCGCTGGATGGCGTACCAGGTAGCGTTGCCCACGATGCCGTCGTCGGTGAGGTTGAAGGTCCGCTGGAAGGCCTTGACCGCCTCCTCGGTGTCGGCGCTGAAAATGCCGTTGGGATAGCGGATCTTGGGGATGTTGGGGTAATTATCCGAAATGCGGTTGAGGCGGATCTGGAGCTGGCGCACCTCCCCGCCCGCGCTGTTGAAGCGCAGAGGCTCGGCGGGGGCGGAGGGGGAGACCCCGCCCACGGGAGCGTTTTGGATGATGTCGATGTCGCTTCCGTAGTAGTTGGTGAGGATGCGGTAGGGGGTAAAGCCCGCCCGCGCCAGACTGACCGAGCCCCACTGGGAGAGCCCGTCGCAGGTGACGGTGGTGCCGTTGCAGTACTGGGCGAACAGGGGCTCGATGGTGCCTTGACGGCGGATGTAATCGTTGAAGATCTCCCCCACGATGCGCTGGATGTTCTCGAAAATGTCCCGCCCGTTGACGAAATACTGGTCATAGCGGGTGGAATTGGTGATGTCGAAATCGTAACCGCGGGAGCGGTAGTATTCGGTGTAGACCCGATTGAGGGCGTAGGAGATCTGGGCGTACACGTTGGCACGGATGGCCTCCTCGGGCCAGGTGGGATAGATCTCGCTGGACGCGACGTTCATGATGTAGTCCATGAAGGGCAGGGTGACGTTCTGTGCAGGCTCATCCGGCGCGCCCAAATGGACGGTGATGTACTCGGGAATGGTAGGCAGTCCTACGGCCATGGGAACCTCCTTGGAAATGGGATAAGTGACGAGTGATCGGTGACAAGTGACAAGATACAAGTGACAAGTGACAAGTGACAAGTGACAAGTGGAAAGGCGGTATCTCGTATCTTAGTATCTTAGTATCTTGTATCTTGTATCTTGTATCTTGTATCTTGTATCTTGTATCTTGTCACTCAATCGTTTCCTTACAAATTCGGACTCTCCCCCTCATAAAAGACCTCTCCGTCGGGGCGTAGGCCTTGGGAGTAGCCGTTTTCGGGCAGGGGAATGAGGGAAGCCCGCTGGATGGAGGTGATGCCGTCGAAGATGGGGATGCGTATGTAGGACTGGCGGAAATAATTGTCCAGGTTGACCTCGGCATCGTAGAGGGCGTAGGGAATGGGCGCGCCGTCCTTTGCGGGCTCCAGGGAGAGACTGCGGGCGGGGGCGGGGAGAGTCAGGACCTCGGTCTTGCCGTCGCCGCCGCTGTAGAGGACGGCCACCACGTCGCCGCCGTTGCCGTCGGACTCCGAGCGGTACTTCCGCAGGATGATCTCGGCCCCCTCCAGGGGAATGGCACCGCTGGCGGTGGTGATCTGGAAGACCAGCCGCCCCTGCCCGGTCATCTCGGACATCGGACGGTCGGCGGCGGGGGGACTTTGGGGATTGGTGGAAGGATTGCGTTCCATAGGGTACCTCCGTTTGTGGATGATTGTCCTTACAGACTATGCGGCGGGGCGGGCAGGTGTGACGGGGGTTGACAAATTTGGGGAAAGGGGGTATAATGATAAGCAAGCATCGTATTGTTGGGACCGGCGTCCTCGACGGTCCGCGCTTCTCGAAAAAACGATCTTTTCAATGAAAAGGAAACTTGATTTAATGCGTAAAAAATACAAAATAGCGGTGATTGTACTTCTCACCATCGTTGCGCTGTTGCTTTTGGCCATATCAATTCGATGTTGGGTCGATCAGTGGGTTTTTGAATTTTCCTTGGATGAGTATTCCGGCCATGTAGACACCTATTTGGGGAACCATGACCGTCTGTACGGAACCATTGAAACCGCCGAGGATGCCAGGGCCGTCGCAGAACGCATTTTGCAAGAAGAATATCGGGCCAAAGGGTATTATGCGGGTACGTCCAAACCGCTTACGGTATCTTTTGATGAAGAAAAGCAGGTATGGCTTGTGCAGGCCACAAAGTGTATCTTCGTGAAGGCAGGGGTTCATATTCTTTTGAACAAGGAAGATGGACGGGTGCTGGCCATTTGGATGGACAAATTTTAAATAACGATTAAAAGGAATCATATCATGAACAAGAAACCCGAAACACAAAAAAAGCCCCCCGCAGGAAGATGTGAAGAATGCGAATTTTACGATTACGACGAAGAACTGGACGCTTACGTCTGCCAGGTCAACCTGGATGAGGACGAGATGATCTCCTTTATCTCGGGGCAGACGGGACGGTGTCCCTACTACCGCTACTACGACGAGTACAAGAGCGTCCACAAGCAGATTTGAGGAGGTACCTATGCCCACCAAAAAGAATACCGTCCCAAGCTCCGCCGAGACCGCCCGCATGGCGGCCATTGCGGAGCGCCTGCGCGAGATCTACCCCGATGCCGTCTGCGCCCTGGAATGGGGCGGCCAGTACGGCGGGGATCGGGACGAGCTGTTGCGTCAGAGTTGGAAGCTCCTGGTTATGGGCCGTCTGTCGGCCCAATGCACCGACGCGCGGGTGAATATCGTCTGTCGCGAGCTCTTTGAGCGGTTCCCAACGGTGGAATCCATGGCCGAGGGCGAGCTCTCCGAGATCGAGGCCATCGTCCGCCCCTGCGGGCTCTACCGCACCAAGGCCCAGAGCATCAAGGAGGCCTGCCGCATCCTGGTGAAGGAGCACGGCGGCATTGTCCCCGATGACATGGACGCGCTCCTGGCCCTGCCCGGGGTGGGGCGCAAGATCGCCAATCTCCTGCTGGGAGATATCTACAAAAAGCCCGGCGTGGTCACCGATACCCATTGCATCCGCATCTGCGGACGGCTGGGCTTTTACGACGAATCCCTCTCCGACCCGTTGAAGGTGGAGCGTATCCTCACCCCCTTGATCGCCCCCGCCGAGCAGAGCGACTTCTGCCACCGCATCGTCCAGTTCGGACGGGACACCTGTACCGCGAGAGCCCCCGCCTGCGAGGGGTGCCCCCTGCGGGAGCTGTGTCGGCATGGGGGAGGGGAAGGATAAAGCGGTCAAACGGTCGAACGGTCGAACGGTCGAACGGTCATCCTGAGCGGAGCGAAGCAACGATCGGGGGACGGTCATCCTGAGCGGAGCCGCACCGCGGCGGAGTCGAAGGATCTCTTGTCGGGTAGGAGATCCTTCGACTCCACTACGCTCGGCTCCGTTCCGCTCAGGATGACCACTGGGGGTACGGTAGTTGCCCCATATAACAAAAATGGGAGCGCATCCACGCGGATGCGTTCCTGTTTTTTTCTTATACTCATCTCAAGTAGGAAACATTGAATCCAAGCCCGAGCACACGTTCATATATACCAATGGGGCAGGGGCCCCATGGTGATATCCTATATGGCTCTTGGTGTCTTCTCTCATCCCTCATGATTCCTTTTTTAAAGGTTTTGGGGATTCTTAAGGGCCTTTTCCCAAAAGGCCCTTAAGCTACCGGAGGCTACCATTATTTCACCACGATCTCCCCAAAGGAGCAGGAGGCGTTCACATACACCACAGGCGCGTTGGGATCGGAGGGGTTGTCGTGACCGACGTTGATCTCCGAGAAGGCACCGCTTCGGGTGACCTCTACGCGGACCGTGTCGGGCAGGCGGATGACCAGCTCTCCGAAGGAGCAGTTGGCGTCGATGACGGCGCAGTCGGTGATGGTGGCGCCCCGCAGATCGAAAATCATCTCCCCGAAGGCCACCGACAGAGTGGCCGAGGCGAAATCCTGACCGTCCATTTTCACCGTCTTTTCCCCGAACTTGACGCTGTAGGCTCCGTCGGCATCCCCCGAGGTGATGGAGGAATCCCCGTACACGTAGCCACTGGAGGCGAAGGTCTCCTGCACCTTTTGGCGAATCTTCCGACGGCGGAGCCGCTTGAACAAAGGGGCCAGGATGATGCGGATGCCGATGAGGATCACCAACGCCGCCAGGCAGATGGCCACGGCGGTGCCGAAGGGGTAGATCTCCAGCTTGGAGATCAGGATCAGCACGCCGATCAGCAGGCAGATGGGCCAGAACCAGGAGAAGGGGGAGCGGATGAGAAAATAGATGGCGGGGACAATGAGGAACAACGCGCCCCAGCCCGGGAAGAACAGGGTAAAGCCCGACCAGGGCAGGGCTTCGATGTGGTTGCCCAGGTAGCCCGCGCCCACGGCAATGATGCAGAGGCCCAAAAACAGGTTGGCGAGGTATTTGCGGACACCATCTCCACGGGAGGGCTTGGTGAAGTCAAACGTGTAATGAGGCTTTGACATAGTATGTACTCCTTATTGATGCATTTTTTGCGGGGAAGGGAATCAATCTCCCACGTTCCCGTTGATCCAGCCGCCTACGCGGCCGTTGATGCGGCCGCTGACTCTGCCGTTCACGTCACCCATGACGGCACCGTTGATGTCGCCGTGGATGTCTCCGTTCACGTCGCCCATGACCGCGCCGTTGAGACTGCCCGCCAGGTCTCCGTTCAGATCCCCGCCCAGCTTGCCGTTGAGGTCTCCGCTGATATCACCGTTCAGATCCCCCGCTATGTTGCCGTGGACCGAACCGCCCACGTCTCCGTTCAGGTCACCGCCCACGGTTCCGCTGACATCCCCGCCTACGTCGCCGTTCACGTCTCCCGCTACGGTGCCGTTCAAGTGACAGCCCAGGTCGCCGTTGAGGTCTCCGTCGATCCAGCCCGTGAGGGAACCGCCGATGTTGCCGTCCACGTCGCTCTGGACACGGCCCGCCAGGTTGCCGCCGATGGAGCCGTTGACACTGCCGACGATCACCGCTTCGGGGCCTACGTCGCCGTCGATATCGTCATCTACGTCGCCGTTCACACGGCCCAGCAGGTGACCGTGGATGCGATTGTTGACGTTGCCCGCTACCGTACCGCGGAGGTCGCCGTCCAATTCTCCGTCCAGATCTCCGCCCACGTAGCCGGCCAGGTGACCGTGGATGTCGCCGCCCACGTTTCCGTCCACCGAGCCGTTGAGGTCGCCCTCGATCGTGCCCTCCACATCTCCGCTGACGTGACCGTTGAGGTGGCCGAAGACGTCGCCCCGCAGGTTTCCCGCGATGTGGCCCGCCATGTCGCCATTGACGTGGCCGTTTAGGTCGCCCAGGACCTCGCCGTAGAGGGTGCCGTTGACGTTGCCGCTCAGGTCGCCGCAGACCTGGCCGTAGAGGTCGCCGTCCACGTCGCTGTCCCAGTCGCCCTCGGTCTTGTCGTACAGGTCCCCGAGGAAGGAGGCGGGTCGGCTGTGGGCGTTGCGGTCGGCCCACTTATGCCCCTGCTCACGGCGGGCTTCCTCCCACGCCCCGCGGTCGCGGGGGGATTCGGAGGCATCGGTGTAGTAGGTCTTTTTCGATTTGGATTTCGCGTCTCCGCCTCCGAAGCTGATGTTGACCTTGGTGCCGTTGCAGTCGATCTTGCAGAATCCCGGGCCCAGCTTGGACAGAGCCTCCTGGGCGGCCTTGAGGGCCTCGTTCGTGGAATCCTTCACATCCGATAGGATCTGGCCCAGGTCGATGACCACGTTGCGGTTTGAGCCGTTGCTTCGGCGGTCGGGCTCATCGTCCCCATCATCCCCATCATCGAGGGTGTCTTCCAAATCCGCGAGATTCTCGAGGTCCTCAAGATTCTCAAGATCTTCAAGGTATTCAAAATCCTCAAGGTCCTCAAGATCATCCAAATTCTCCGAGGGCTCGGCATCCTCTGCCTCCTCCTCGTCCAGGGCCTCCAGCAGGGCCTCGGCCTCGGCGGGGGTGATCTCACCCGCCTCCAGCATTTTCAGAATATCCAGTTTGCTCGCCATGACGGTCTCCTTTCTGACATGAGCAGGGAACGATGCTCCTCGCGCAGGGCGCGGTTTTCCTCTTGCAGGTTCTGATATTGGGCTTCCAGGGTGTTATACTTGGCTTCCCATGAGCGACACGCGGGACATCCCGCAGTCGGGCAGGGCGGGGTATGGGGTTGGATATGTTTGCGGAAAAATGACTTGATGTGCATATGGATCTCCTTTGCTGTGAAAAGTTTTTATGTGATACCTGATCCCGTAGGGGCGGCCATTGGCCGTCCGCGTGTTTCCACCCGGCTTGGGTGGCGGACGAGCGATGCTCGCCCCTACACGGTGACACGGCGAAAGCGGTAATATGGCCGTCCCCGGCTCAAATCTCCTTCAGCCGCTTGGCGGCCTCGTCGGCGGTGATCTTGTGCTCCGAGAGCATCCGCAGAATGTCCTTGCGGGCGGCGGCCTGGTCGGGGTCGGATTTGCGCTTGGATTTCGCGGAGGACTTGGCGGGCTCCTCCTCGGCTTCGGCGGAGGTGTCCTGCGCGGGCTGATCGTTCAGCCCCAGGGAGGACAGCAGATTGTCCAGCGCGGCGCGGACGGTGGGGTAGGAGATGCCCAGCTCCCGCTCCACGTCCTTGATGCTCCCCCGATTCTTGAGGAAGGTGAGCAGGAACAGCTCCTCCTCGGGGGAGAGGGAACAGAAGCGGCAGCCTGTGAACTGCCCTTCGATGGCGGTCCCGCACTCCTCGCAGGACAGGCGGGAAATGGTCAGCTTGTGACCGCAGATGCAGCATTTATGGGGTGCACGGTACATGGTAAAACCTCCCGTTTGGAATTTGTTGGATTTTGTTGATGATTGGATTATAGCACAGAAAATTGATTTTGTCAATGTGTTTTATTAAAAATCTTAATTTTAAAATTAAAAATCTTAATTTTGCATCAAATCAGCCGACGTGGGGACCGATCGACGGGCTTGGGCGGCATCCCTTCCGCCCATATAGTGTGCGAAGGGGGCATTTGGTTGCGCGTATTTCACATAAATTTACCACCGCATGACAAAAACGGCCGCCCCGAGGGACGGCCGTTTCGATGTGATAGGGGATTACTTTTCCTTAATCAACCCAACCAGCTTGCAGAACTCCATGATCACGGTGGGCACCAGGATGAGGCCCAGGGAGATCAGGTACAGGGTGGGGGTCAGAAGCTCCAGACCGAAGGCGATACGCACAGGGGTAAAGAGCACGATGCAGACCAGCAGGATGGAACCCAGAGCGGCCCAGTTGAGCTTGGAGTTGCCGAAGGGACCGATCTTGAAGATGGACTTATCCGAGCGCATATTGAAGGAGTGGAGCACCTGGGACAGGGCCAGGGTCATGAAGGCCATGGTCTGGCCCACCTTCAGGGGATCCATGCCGTCGGGGGTCAGCACGCGGTTGCCCAGGAAGAAGGCCACCAGGGACAGGACAGCGAACATGGCACCCATCAGCACCACGCGGACACCAAGGCCGCCTGCGAACAGGCCCTCGTTCTTGGGCTTGGGCTTGCGGTCCATGACGTCGGCCTCCACGGGCTCCATGCCCAGGGCGATGGCGGGGAGGGAGTCGGTGACCAGGTTGATCCACAGCAGCTGCATGGACAGCAGGGGAGTCTCGTGCCACAGGAGCATGGCCACGAACACCGTGATGACCTCGCCGATGTTGGTGCCCAGCAGGAAGCCGACTACCTTCTTGATGTTGGCGTAGATGCCGCGGCCCTCGCGGACTGCGTCCACGATGGTGGCGAAGTTATCGTCGGTCAGGGTCATGTCGGCGGCACCCTTGGCTACGTCGGTACCCGTGATACCCATGGCGCAACCGATATCGGCGGCCTTGAGGGCGGGCGCGTCGTTGACGCCGTCACCCGTCATGGAGACCACCTGGCCCTTCTTCTGCCAGGCCTTGACAATGCGGATCTTGTTCTCGGGGGACACGCGGGCGTAGACCGCGATCTTTTCCACGTTGTTGTCCAGCTCTTCCTCGGACATGGCATCCAGCTCGGCACCCGTGATGGCGCGGTCGCCTTCCTCCAAAATACCCAGCTCGCGGGCGATGGCGGAGGCGGTGACTACGTGGTCGCCCGTGATCATGACGGGCTTGATGCCGGCGCGGCGGCAGGTGGCCACGGCCACCTTACACTCGGGGCGGGGCGGGTCGATCATGCCCACCAGGCCCATGAGGGTCAGGCCGTTCTCCAGCTCCTCGGAGGTGGGATTCTCGGGAACCTGGTCGATGATCTTGTAGGCGATGGCCAGGACGCGGAGGGCGTTCTCGCTCATCTCCTCGGTGATGCGCTTGGCGGTGTTCAGGTCGCCCTTGACACAACGGGCGGCCAGCATATCGAAGGCACCCTTGACGATGACCACGTTCTTGCCGTCCATGACGTTCACGGTGGTCATGAGCTTACGGTCGGAGTCGAAGGGAATGCCCGCCACGCGGGGATACTGCTTGTTGATCTCGTCCTTGGGCATCCCGTTTTTGTGGGCGGCCAGGACGATGGAGGTTTCGGTGGGGTCACCGATGTGCTGCTCGGAGCCGTCCTCATTCCAGACCACCGAGCCGTCACAGCACAGGGCACCGTGGCAGAGCAGGTTGCGGACCGCCTCGGAGTTCTCGGCGGAGATCTCCTCGGTGGCGGACTGACCATCCACGTAGGCCTTCACCAGGGTCATGCGGTTCTGGGTCAGGGTACCCGTCTTATCCGAGCAGATGATGGAGGCGGAGCCCAGGGTCTCCACGGCGGGGAGACGGCGGATGAGGGCGTTCTTCTTGACCATGCGCTGTACGCCGATGGAGAGCACGATGGTGACGATGGCGGGCAGACCCTCGGGGATGGCCGAAACCGCCAGGGAAACCGAGGTCATGAAGATCTCCAGCACGGGGATCTTGTTGAGCAGACCCACCACGAAGATGACACCGCAGGCGGCCAGGGCCATGATGCCCAGGTATTTACCCAGCTGGGCCAGCTTCTTCTGCAGGGGAGTCTGTGCGTCGCCCTCGCCGTCCAAGAGGTTGGCGATCTTACCCATCTCGGTGTTCATGCCCGTACCCGTGACCACGGCCACGGCGGTACCGTAGGTGATGCTGCAGCCCGAGAAGACCATGTTGGTGCGGTCACCGATGGGGGCCTTTTCGTCCACCAACACCGAAGCGTCTTTCTCGGAGGGAACCGACTCACCCGTCAGGGCGGATTCCTCGCTCTTGAGGCTGGTGCTCTGAAGCAGGCGAGCGTCGGCGGGGACGAAATCGCCCGCCTCCAGCTTGATGATGTCACCGGGGACCAGGGCGGCGGCATCGATCACCGACTCCTTACCGTCGCGGATGACGCGGGCGTGGGGAGCCGACATATTTTTCAGGGCATCCAAGGCTTTTTCGGCCTTGCCCTCCTGGTAAACGCCCATGATGGCGTTGAGGATGACGATGAGCAGGATGAGCGCGGGCTCAAAGAGCTCGCCCCAGTTCTGTTCCATGATGACCACCACGAAGGAAACGATGGCGGCGGCGATGAGGATGAGGATCATCACGTCCTTGAACTGGTCGATGAAGCGTTGCAGGGGGGGGTTCTTTTTCTTTTCGCGGAGACGGTTTTCGCCGTGCTTGGCCTGCAGGTCAGCGACCTGGGCCGAGGTCAGACCCGTCTCGGCGTTGGAGCCAAGCTCGCGGACGAGCTCCTCTCCGGGTTGGTTGTGTGCGGACACGTTGGGTTCCTCCTTCAAAATGATGCAATCTGTGGAATCAATCGAAGCACTTGCGTTCTCTTGATTGCGTGATGCTGTTATTTTAACACATGAATGGTATCCTGTCAAGGGGATGGAAAAATATTTTTTGCATATTTGCAAACCGTTCACAGATGGTTTGAATTTTTGACATAGTAGGTGATATTCAGTTTATCAAGACGGCGGGGGATTCATACGGGGAATTTATTTGTTTCGGCGGACAGTAGGGACCGGCGTCCCCGACGGTCCGAAATACCCGGGCTCTGAAAGGCATTTTCACGGGTAATAAACGGACCGTCGAGGACGCCGGTCCCTACAAGCGTGGATCATGCGTTCTCGGTAAACTCAAATATGCGTATTTTCGTTTGCAGTTGATGAATGAAAATATAGTGCACAAATGGGGGAGGATGGCTGTCACATTCATACCGTTGCTTAATATCCTGTAAAAAGTCGGATATTGTCATAGGAACGGCATCCAAGTCTTCCATGAGCATCCCGCTGGTCCCAATCACAAGGTGAACGACCGAAGCATATTCCAAACAGAGCGAGCAAAACGATTCAATAATTCGCATATGTTTTTCATATAATTCTTCTCCGCAATCCACAAACCACCACGGGCAAACCAAATCCTCACAGTTATTGTATATCGTATTATCTGCAAGGTCGAAAATCAGCGATTTTGGCGGAGCAATATATGGGATGTACTGTTCCATATAAAAATGGGCAGAGCCGGGATACCAAACGCCAACATTGTGCTTCTTGGCTTGTTCTTCGAGTGCTTCGATCAGCGTTTCTCTGTAATCGTCAGACACCTCAACGATAAAATTCAGAACGGAACTCATGTTAAATTCTCCTTTCTTCCTGATTTTCTTTGTCAATTGTAACACTCTGCAGATGAGACTTCACTCACTTGAAAACCGCCAAACCGCCAAAGAATATTCACCCTAAGGCACGCCGGCTCCCCCACCCGCTTCGCGGGAGCCCCCTCCCGGAGGGGGCCTTGAGAGCGCGGGTCAAAAACGCTTGACGGGAAAAGAATTCCCGCGAGGTAGGCTCGTGAGGCTCCCTCCGGGAGGGAGCTCCCGCCGAAGGCGGGTGAGGGAGAATGCGTACCAAATGGTTGGCGTTTTCAAATGGTTACATACTCATAATTGTCAGTTTTGCAATCGCCTATTCTATTTCCTGACTACCTCCGCCCGAACACCATCCGCAAAACCCAAACAGGCAACGCCAGCACCAGCTGGACCAGGGCCGATACCAGCACGATGACGAACAGGGCGGTCATGTAGGCCGAGAAGACGGCCAACGCTCCGCTGACGGTCTCCATGGCCACGGTACCGATCAGAGCACAGACCAGGGTCAGGAGCAGAATGATGGCCAAATACAACGGAATGGCGGTCAGGGAGCCCTTGATGTCCTCGGGGGAGAGGCTGATGTGCTGGGACACCGCCAGGATCACCACCAGGGCGATGATCCGTCCCCACAGGGGGACCTCGGTGCCGTGGATCAGCTCATCCACCATGCGGGGGAGCATCTTGATGCCCTCCAAAAACAGGGCGGGGAGCCCCTCGCCTGCCGCCGCCATGGACGCGGCCGTGGAGGTGTAGCCCGCAAAGGTCTGGGGAAAGCCTAGCCACAGGGCCAGGGTCAGCACCCCCAGCCCGCTGAATATGGGACCGAGACCGATGAACAGATTCCCCAGGATGTGGTAGAGATTTCTCCTGCGGTAGGCATGGGTGACGTAGCCCAACTGTCCGTTGGGAGCGGTGGGTTGCCATAGGGCCATGTCGGTGATTTTATGGCCGAATAACAGGCACATGAGCGCATGGCCCAGCTCGTGGACGGGGGTGCCCAAAATCGAGGTGGCCAGCACCACGCCCCGTCCGAAGCCGCCACCCATCATGACCAGAAAGATCTTGCGGAACAGAGCCACGCAAAGTCCGCAGATCACCACAGCCCCCAGGGTATGCCACAGGGCCTCCAAGAAAAACAACAGATATTCCAAATCACTACCTCCGCAATGCCGTATTTAGGGTATGTTTTTCCACCATTATATATGACTTTTGGGATTCTGTCAAGCGGAGGAGAAAATTTTCTTGCATTTTGGGGAAAAATATGCTATACTGATGGAGATCCCCCATATCCCGTGAAAGGAAGTACCGCTATGACCCACTTCACCCCCATTCTCACCGCCGCCCAGATGAAGGCCTGCGACACCTACACCATCGAGACCCTTGGGGTCCCCTCCCAAACCCTCATGGAGCGGGCCGCCCGACGGGCGGTCGGGATCTTTTTGGACCGTACCGACCTCTTTCCCGCGGGGCCTGTGGTCCTGCTCTGCGGAGGCGGGAACAACGGCGGGGACGGCTTTGCCATGGCCCGCTTCCTCACCGACGGCTCGGAGGGGGAAACACGGGATTGCGCCGTGATCTACACAGGCCGCCTCACCGAGGGCGGTACCCCCGACCTCACCCGCATGAGCGTAGAATGCGGACGGCAGTATAAGCTGGCGGCGGAAGCGGGGGTGAAGATTTTGTCGGCGGAGGCCGTGGCCGAGGCTCTTGCGGGGGCGGCAACCCTGGTGGATGCGGTGTTCGGCATCGGATTGGACCGCCCTGTGGAAGGGAAGGCGGCCGAGGTCCTCACTGCAGCGGCCGAGTCGGGACTGCCTGTGCTGGCGGTGGACATCCCCTCGGGGATCCACGCCGATACGGGGAGCGTGATGGGCGTAGCCCTCCCCGCCGCGCTGACCGTTACCATGCAGGCCCTCAAGGCGGGGCTTATGCTCTACCCGGGAGCTGACTACAGCGGGGAAGTATGGGTAGCCGACCTGGGGATCCGTCCGGATCCCGTTCCACAGCCCTACGCCCGCCTGGCGGACGAGGCTCTGCTCCGCCGTGTCTTGCCTCCCCGTGCCCGCCGTTCCCATAAGGGCACCTACGGCCGTACCCTGCTCCTCTGCGGGTCGGAGGGGATGAGCGGTGCCGCCGTGCTGGCCACGCGGGGAGCCCTGCGGAGCGGTACGGGACTGGCCGAGGTCCTGACCCCCGAGGCCAATCGGGCGGTCCTCCAGACCACCGTTCCCGAGGCCATCGTCACGGTGCGAGACCGCCATGAACCCCTTTCGGAGGCGGTCAAGCGCGCCGACGGTGTGGTGCTGGGATGCGGGCTGGGAACCTCGTCAGAGGCCCGCGAGGCCATGCGGACCGCCCTGAACAACCTCCCCGCCGACGGTTCGGTGCCCCTGGTGTTGGATGCCGACGGTTTGAACCTGCTGGCCTCCGACGGGACCCTATGGGAGACCGCCGCGCTGTCGGCTTGCCATAAGCAGGCGGTCATCACACCCCATCCCGCCGAAATGGCCCGCCTGTGCGGGAGATCGGTCCCCGAGCTCCTGGCCAACCTGCCCGAGGCCGCGCTGACCTTTGCCCGTGAGCGGGGGGTGACCGTGGTGCTCAAGGATGCCCACACGGTCATCGCCTCCCCCGAGGGGGAGCTGTACATCTGCGCCGCAGGCAACGCGGGCATGGCCAAGGGCGGGAGCGGCGACGTGCTGGCGGGGATCATCGGGTCCCTCCTGACCCAGAACCGCGGCCACCTCGGCGCGGATCTGACCGCCGCCGAGGTGGCCGCCGCGGGAGTCTATCTCCACGCCGCGGCAGGGGACCTGGCCGCCGCCGAGCTGGGAGAGTACGGAGTCCTTGCCTCGGATCTCATCGAGCGGATTCCTTTGGTGTGCAAGGACTTTTCGGATTCACGGACGGTGGTGGAGGTGTGAAAAAAGGGGCTGTGTCTCTTGCTTGGTTAAGCATTTGACTCAGCCCCTTTTACTTGGCACGGTGTAAGGGATTCAGAACCCAGCCGAACTCCGCTTCGCTCCGTCTCGGCATCAAGTTGCGCTCCGCTCCCTGCGGTCGCTACAGAATAAAATTATTCTGTTTTCCGGCAACTTGAACGGGGGTCTCGGCCCAAATCACTGTGCCAACAGAAAAACCCAAGGCAGAGCCTTGGGCTTTTCTGTTGGCACGGTGTAAGGGATTC
>CAYRTP010000038.1:0-17482 GCA_964427175.1 uncultured Clostridium sp.
GGGTTCCATGTCCTTCTTGATGGCGAGATAGATCAGCACGCCGCCGATGATCCACATGATGATCAGCTTAATGTCCGCAAGCTCGGCCACGTTGGAGAACAGGCTTCCCAGTTGTTGCAGGAAATTCACGTCTTTTTACCTCTCTTTTTTGATTTTGGGGAACGCTTGGGAAACGCTTTTGGAAGAAGCCGAAATAAAAAGACCTTCACCGAATCCGTATGGCGCAGGCGCGGGCACGAGGATTCGGTAAAAGTCTGGCTATTTCATCTCTGCGCGGGTCAAGGGCCGGACCCGAGGAACCCCGATACCCGACCGAAAACCGTATTGACGCGAAGAGCACGGCCGTTTCGTCCGCAAGCTACTCCCTTTTACCTCTTTATTATAACACATTTTTGAAGTTTTGTAAAGGGATTTGAGGGAATTTTTCCTTTTTTGTTGATTTTTCCGTACGATCAGAGTTTTCAGCGCGGTCAGAGCGGTCAAAGCGGTCATCTTGAGCGGAGCCGCAATAGCGGCGTAGTCGAAGGATCTCATATCGGGTCGGAGATCCTTCGACTACGCTCCGCTCCGCTCAGGATGACCGTCCAGGATGACCGTTCAGGATGACTGCTTGGGTTCAAACACAAAGGAGTTGTTTTATCGAATGCCTATTTTCACGCAATAATCTATGATGATCTCCTTAAAATGGTCATATTTCAGATTGTTCTTTATATCGGTAATATCTACGTAAGCACCCATATTCAAATTCTGAATAACCGATTCAGCTACAAACGCTTCAAAAAAATAGTCGTCTTCAAAAGCTTTTTCAATATCCGTATTCAGATTTTCGTTGATGCCACGGATAGCAGAACGATAGATTATGTTTTGCTTTCCGAGCAGATCACCCATATTTTTCAGGCATTTCAAGCCTTGTATCATATCCGAGATAGCGATTTTCCCTTTATATTCGATCATGCGCTCTCCCCCCATCAAGATAAAATCTACGGTGGTTTCCAAGACGCTTGCCAAATCAGGTAAAATTGCCGTATCGGGCAACGTTTCTCCGCGTTCCCATTTACTCACTGCTTGAAATGATACACACAGGCGTTCACCCAACTCACTTTGAGTCAATCCCTTCATTTTCCTTAATTCGGCAATTTGATTGCCCACTTTTTTCATATCCATTCTCGAGTATCCTTTCGTATATGTTTATGTTTGAAGTACTTCGCTTTTATTATAGCATGACCTCATACGAAATTCAATAACCCGATATTTGAATTTTTGAAGGATGGATTCAACTATGCAAAGCAATACCCCCGATACGCCCCATAGGCCGACGGCAGGGCGTAGTACCCGTCCAGCTCGTCGATGCCCGCCCACAGCCAGTCCTCGGCGGGGAGGGGGCTGGCCACATCCACCGCGTAGCCGATCATGCGCCACTCGATGTGGGAGAACAAATGCTTGGCGGGGGGCAGGGGGATGGGCTCGGTCACGTTCAGCCCGAGGGTCGTCAGGTAGTCCCGTACCTGCTCCAATGTGGCATGGCCTTCCAGGCAAGGGAACTCATACAGGCCGCCCAGCAATCCCTCGGGGGAACGCTTGCGGAGAGCGATGCGACGGTTCCCTTCCCCGTCCCGTCCGCGGAGGACCAGGACAGTCCGCTCCTCCACCCGACGCTTGGTCTTGGCGTTGCGGACGGGGAGGCGGTCCTGGAGGCCTTCACGCTTGGCGGCGCAGAGCAGTTGGAGGGGACAGGTATCGCACTTGGGGTCCCCGCCCGGGGTGCAGATCAAGGCCCCCAGCTCGATGAGGCTTTGGGTAAAGTCCCCCGCATCGTCAGCGGGGACGTGGGGGGCCAAGGCGGCCTCGGCGTTCTTTTTGGCGGCGGGGGAGAGGATATCGGTATCGTCCCCCGTCAGGCGGGCCAGCACCCGCAGGACGTTGCCGTCCACGGCGGGAACCGGGATCCCGAAGGCGATGGAGGCCACCGCCCCTGCGGTGTAGCGTCCCACCCCGGGAAGGGCCAGGAGCGCGTCAAAGTCCGCGGGGATGACTCCGCCGTGATGCTCCATCACCGCGATGGCCGCCTTTTGCAGGTTGCGGACGCGGCTGTAGTAGCCCAGTCCCTCCCACAGCTTGAGGATGGTGGGCTCGTCCGCAGAGGCCAGGTCGGCCACGGTGGGCAAGGTAGCCAGGAAACGGTGAAAATAAGGCTTGACCGTCTCGGCGCGGGTCTGCTGGAGCATGATCTCGGACACCAGCACGCGGTAGGGATCGCGGGATTCCCGCCAGGGCAGGTCGCGTCGGTTGACACGGTACCAATCGAGCAAAAGCGGTACCGCAGCGGGGGGAAAGGGATGGGACATGGGGTACTCCTTCGGGAAAATGAATTTGGATAGCAACATCATTATACCACAAATCCGAGGGTATGTCAATGCGTCAATGACTCGGCCATGGGGGAGATTTTGCAAAATTGTCGAAACAAAATTCGCAAAATCTCTTGACAAACCACCGCAGATGTGGTATAATCTTCGGGTACATTTCATGACCCATTAGCTCAGTTGGCAGAGCACTTGACTTTTAATCAAGGGGTCCGGGGTTCGAGTCTCCGATGGGTCACCAAAATAAGAGGGCACCGCAAAGCGGTGCCCTCTTATTTTGGTGACCCTGAGAGCAGAGACTCTTCAATCTGCCCGTGAATTTCCCGTTTAGCTTCGCTTGGCGCAGATTGATGCCGAGCTTTGCTCGGCAGTCTCCGATGGGGCACAAAAAAATCCGAACCTGGGTTCGGATTTTTTGTTTTTTAGGACTTGTTTCGGTTTGATTATGTAATCAAGAGTACCATTCGTGGGGAGGCTTGGTGAGATCCACGTCATCGGGGATTACCCTTCCCTCGCCCCATGCCACCCCGGCGGCATTCACATCGGCAATCAACGCTCTCGCATCCTCCTCGTTGGGATGAAGCATCAGCTTGATGTAGCGCCACTGGAGACGGGAGCGCTGTACGCTGGCAAAACGGTCTCCTGCCAGTTCTTCTGCCTTGCTCCACCACTCCTCATAATGCTCTTCCATAAGGAGATAATCCTCCTCGCTGATGCCCTTGAAGGTTTCGTCGTATATGCTTTGGCATCCGCGTGCGGCTAAGGCAGATGTGGAATCTATGTATGCACGAATGTACTTCCAACCTTTTCCATAATAGGCGGCCAAAAATTCGTCCATGTGGGTGTAATAATCCCGTTCAGACATATATGGATCCATCATGAGCTTTGCCAACAAATAAGCCCGAAGCTCACCAAATTCGCCCGACAGGGAAAAATAGTTGCCCTCGGGGAACATGCCTCTAACATTGTTATCGGCAAAGTACTGCATATTCTCACGAATCACCGTTAAATTCGCGTAGGTAGGAATGCAGTAACGATAGTTGGTGGTGTAATCCCAAATGTAGATGTTATCACAAATCTTGCTCCACTCCTCAAAATCCACATTAAAGGCTGCGGTATTCGAGCATTCCTTATCCGAAATGGGGTGGGTGAAGTGACAGTAGACGGTACAGAGGCGAACCGCCACGTTGGGCAGAGGCTTCGTGATTTTGGGAGCCTTTTGGGTGTACTGATAGGCAAGAGTGTCCACGGTGACATAGGGGTAATCCTCCGCAATATCAGCCGCAACCGCATTCACGAATCGGAGCATTGTACCGGAGGGACTGCCTTCCTCGGCATCAACGGCGGCGCAGTTTTCACAATGACAGTACTCCAGGCAGTCATTTTGAGATACGGATACGTAATTCAGATTCGGATTATCTTCCAGCATCTTACGCAGATTGGCGATAGCCTTCCGCAGATTTTCGGGATCTGTCAAACAGGGATTTGGCGATCCGCTGTCTCCCGTCTCGGTCAGCATACCCAGCGTGTGGCAGGAAACTCCGGTGGACTCCCAACTCCCTCCGTACTTTTCCTGGAATGGACCGAACCAGGGGCAATCGTTTATGCCATTTTTCACCATCCAATCACTGGATGTGCACCAATTGACATACCAGTCAAAAGAACGCTTGTCAAATATGGGTTCAAAAACGGTCGTTCCCGTTGTCACAGACATCGGCCCTTCGGGAATCACCTCCAGATCCGGTGTAAAGAAACGAATACCGGCCTGATCTTCCAAAAAGCGATATACACCGTAGATCATACCGCGGGCGTTGCCACCCGTAATAACGGTTCCATCCCCCTTCTTGCGGAACACTTGGATCTTATAACTGTCGTCCTTCATAGAGGGGTCAATCCGCAGGGTCATAAGGTACGCGTCCTCTGCCACGGAAACGCCCTTCATTTCCAGGTACTTTTGCAGTTCGGAAGCAGCGTACACCTCAGCCGCTGAATCACCTGTTTGAATGGAGACGCTGGAAAGATTGCGCGAGATCCCCTCCTCAGGCTCTTTCTCAGCAATATTCCCTTCGGTTTCCTCAGTTTCATCCTCTACAGGCGGTTGCTCGGTAGTTTCTACCTCATCCCCCGCCTCTGTTTCAAGTACCTCGGGAACCGTGGTTTCCTCTACCTTTTCGGCTGTGGTCGCAGTAGCAGCGTCCGTATCCGTACTGTCCGGCGTCTCGTCGGAGTTTTGATTGCATCCTGTCAAAAAGGCGGAAAGCAATATTGAGGCGCATAGGGTCAGTGTCAAAAGTCTTTTCATGGTCAAATCCTCTCTTTAAAAATTGGGCCTATTACGGCTACTGTAATCATTATACCAAAAAAAAAAAAAAAAAAACAAGTATGTTTTCGCAATATTAACAATAAAGTTACATTCAACTCCACCCAGTATGCCCCTGCCCGCCATATTGGACGCCGCAGGCTCCCTCCGCCAATTCAACCCCCGCTCGAATTTTTCTCTCAAAACAGGTTATTGCTTTTGCCCCGCCGATATGTTATAATACAACCAGGATGAGCGCTGATCCAAAAATATTTTGGAGGAAATACAAACATGAAACTCGGAGAAAAAATCAAATCCCTGCGTAAGCAAAAGAACATCTCCCAAGAGGTCTTCGCGGGCTACCTGGGGGTATCCTTCCAGGCCGTTTCTAAGTGGGAGACAGGCACCACCATGCCCGACGTGGCCCTGATCCCCGCCATTGCGTCCTTTTTCGGGGTCTCCACCGACGAGCTGTTCGATTTCAACCTGTTTGAGACCGAGAAGCAGGTGGACGAAATCTGCCATGAGGCCCGCAAATACCGCTCCACCGACCCGGCCAGATCCGAAAGCATCCTGCGGGACGGCTTGCAAAGATTCCCCGGGAACGATGTCATCCTGAACAATCTGCTCTACACCCTGGACTTTCAGACCCGCGCGGGCGAGGTTATCAGCCTGTGCAAGACCCTCATCGAGTCCACCAAGGACGATGCGGTCAAGTACGATGCCTGCCGTATCCTGGCGACCTGCTATCGGGAGAACGGACAGGTTGATCTGGTCAAGCCCACCCTGGAGATGGTTCCCGAGATCTACTTTACGAAATTGGAGCTCATAGCCTCCCTCCTGGACGGAGAAGACAGCTACGAGGCCGCCCAAAAGCAGAAGAACATCTCCGCTGAGGACCTGATCGATATGCTGATCGTGACGGGCAAGCGTCTGAAGGAGCGCGGCGAGGATGAAAAGGCCGCGTCCCAGTTCCGCATCGCGCAGAAGGTCATGGAGGCTTTCCGGGAGGATTTTGTGGAGGACAAATGGTTCAAGGGCACGGTCTACGACTACACTGCCGACCAACGCATGGAGATCGAGCGATTGCTCGCTGAATGATTCCCCCGCCCCGCGCTCGCGCGGGGCTTTTTCCGTCCTGCCCGAAACCTATTGACAAATCCTTCCCTCGCGTTACTAGGATTTTCAATTTTTTGTCCCAAACTACATGAATAAGTGCAAAATTCACTCGCCAATTGAGTTGATAATGCAGAACCGCTTATTGACTTTTTTCCTTGAAGGCTGTACAATATGAGTACAGGTTGCGCAGCCGAATCTATGCATAAGGAGTTCGTACTATGTTACCAATATCGACTGTTATCCGCAAGCTACGCCGCGAGCGGAACATTACTCAAGAGGAGATTGCCCAAGCTCTCGGCGTGACTTATCAATCAGTCAGCCGCTGGGAAAACGGGCTTGCCTATCCCGACATGGAGCTGATTCCCAAAATCGCACGGCTCTTCCATATTTCCACCGACGTACTGTTTGGCACAGACCTTGAATCTGTGGAAGAAAAAATCGCTACCCATACTCGCCTGATCCACCAGGCACAAGACTGTCCCGAGGACTTCTATTTGGCCTGTCGGGCGGCTTATGAGGAATTCCCCAAGGAATACAGCTTCGGTATATGGCTGTGCCGATGCTATCTGGACTTTGGTGTTCGCCCCTATGAAAAACACATCAAGGAAATCCGCGCCATTTGTCAGAATATTCTGGAAAACTGTTCCAACGAGGATTACCGCCTGGAAGCTATGCGCTATATTACGATTGCCGAAAGTGAGGATTCGTTGGAAGAATGGAGCCACTTGATCCCCGGCTGGAAATCCTGCCGTGAAGTTTTGCTTGAATCCCGCTATGAGTATCGCAACGATACCGAAAAGCACCGTATGCAAATGCAGAAAAATTTCCTCTCATTTATCGGATACGTTTTCTATAACTGCATCGGACAGGGACACCCCGACCAGACTATTGAAGGTTATAGACTGGTGCTGAAGCTGATCGATGATATGAGAGATCCGTCCACTGACACAGATGCGTGGATGTGTATGCGCGCAGACTTTTATATGCGAATCGCGGAAGCATATTTCAAACAAGAACAGCGTGATGCCGGCTATTCCGCACTTGAAAAGGCCATTGATCTATATGTGCAATACGGCGAGTTACCGATTGAAACTGTTCTTTCTTATCACTGCCCTGTCCTGAATCTGATGACCGAAAACAAATTGAGTGAGCCCGAAGATGATACCAACGATAAGGGGGAATACGTCTGTTGGTGGGCATATCAAAGGTTCACCAACGCGAACGGTTCCTTTGCTTCGGTACATGAAGATAGCCAACTCAAAGAATTGGTTGAACGCTTACTCCCCTATCTGCCCCAAAGTCAAAACGAGGGTTAATCCACAAAAACCGCCGTGCTATATATTCCCCCGCCCCGCGCTCGCGCGGGGCTTTTTCCGTCCTGCCCGAAACCTATTGACAAATCCTTCCCTTCCTGTTATAATAAATTCATCACCAACCACAGGAGATGATTCCATGTTCAGAGAACTCGCCCGCAAAAACAAAAAGCTCCCCCGGGAGGAGTGCGTCAGCCTGTTGACCAACGAGACCCGCGGAGTCCTGGCGGTCAACGGGGACGACGGTTACCCCTACGCCATGCCCATGAACCACATCTACAACCCCGAGGACGGGTGTTTGTACTTCCATTGCGGCCGCTACGGCCACCGCCTGGACGCGCTGTCCCGTTCCGATCGCGTCTCCTTCTGTGTCTGCGAGCAGGGCGTGCGGAAGGATGGGGACTGGGCCTACACCGTCCGCAGTGTCATTGTCTTCGGGCGGATGGAGGTCATCGACAACTACGATGAAATGGTCCGCATCACCACTCTGCTGTGCCGTAAATTTACCGATGATCAAGCCTACATCGAGCAGGAGATCCGCCAATCGGGCAAGGCCACTCTGCTCTTGAAGCTGACCCCCGAGCATATCTGCGGAAAACGGATCAAGGAATCCTGACCGCCCTACCACCGAGAAAGGAGAACCCCATGAATCTGAAAAAATGCGTACAATCCTTCCTGAACAGCCTCGGTCCCCTCACCCGCCGCCACGTCTGCGACCTGTCGGGGGTGGAGATCTGCCGCACGGGCTACAAGAAGGACAACCAATTCCCCACCGAGGGCTGGGAGCCCTATGACGGCAACACCATCTTGAGCGGAGACGACACCCACTACTGGTTCCGCGCCTCCTTCCGCACCCCCGCCGTAAAGGAGGGGGAGACCCTGGTCCTCCACACCGCCACCAGCCCGTGGGGAGCCTGGAACAACGGCAACTCCCAGGGCCTTCTGTACCTCAACGGTGCCATGGTCTGCGGTTTGGATGCCAACCACACCGACTGTGAACTGGAGCCCGATACCGACTACGTCCTGCACAATTACTTCCATATTGCCATGTTCCAGGGGGGCTCGGCCTGCTACAAGATGTCCCTGGATGCCATCGACCGGGCGGTGGAACAGCTGTTCTATGACGTGCGGGTGCCCTTTGACACCTGCCAGCTTCTGAGCGAGGGCTCGGAGGAATACGCCCGCATGATGTCGGTGCTGGTGGACGCGGCCCGCATGGTGGACCTGCGGGATCCCCACGGGGAGGATTTCCACCGCATGGTCAAGGACGCTTCCGACTACCTGGAGCGGGAGTTCTACCAAAAGCTCTGCTCCACCGAGGGCAAGCCCGTGGTTCACTGCGTGGGCCACACCCACATCGACGTGGAGTGGAAGTGGGATCGGGCACAGACCCGCGAGAAGATCCAACGGAGCTTCGCCACCGCCAAGAACCTGATGGACCGCTACCCCGAGTACACCTTCATGCTCTCCCAGCCCGAGCTGTACCGCTACCTCAAGGAGGAGGCCCCCGAAAAGTACGCCGAGCTCAAGGAGCTGGTCCGAGAGGGCCGCTGGGAGCCCGAGGGTGCCATGTACCTGGAGCCCGATTGCAACCTCACCAGCGGTGAGAGCCTGGTCCGTCAGATCCTCCACGGCAAGCGTTTCTTCCGCGAGGAATTCGGGGTGGAGAACCGCATCCTGTTCCTCCCCGACGTGTTCGGCTACAGTGCCGCCCTGCCTCAGATCCTCAAAAAGAGCGGCGTGGACTATTTCGTCACCTCCAAGATCAGCTGGAACGATACCAACACCATGCCCGTGGATATGTTCTACTGGGAGGGCATCGACGGCACCGAGATCTTTACCTCCTTCATGACCGCCCAGCGGGTGGGCGAGGGCAATCGGACCACCTACAACAGCTTCATCAATCCCACCTACGTCAAGGGCACCTGGGACCGTTTCCAGCAGAAGGAGTACACCAATCGCATTTTCATGACCTACGGCTTCGGTGACGGCGGCGGCGGTCCCACCAAGGAGATGCTGGAGATCCAGCGTCGCACCGCCCGCGGTATTCCTTCCCTGCCCGTAACCAAGATGGACTTCCTGGGTTCCTACCTGGAAGAGGTCAAGTCCGAGTTTGACGAGACCTGTCAGCGGACAGGCCGTACCCCCAAATGGGTGGGCGAGCTGTACCTGGAATTCCACCGCGGCACCTACACCTCCATCGCCAAGGTCAAAAAGAGCAACCGCTACTCTGAGTTCCTCCTGGGGACCGCCGAGGCAATCTCGGCCACCCATGCCTGCCTGGGCGGTGACTACGATGCCGAGGGGCTGAACCGCTTCTGGCGAAAGGCTCTGCACAACCAGTTCCACGATATCCTTCCCGGCTCCTCCATCAAGGCGGTTTACGATCACACCGATCGTGATTACGCCGAGATCGCCGCCTTCGGTGAGGGGGTCATTGCGGGAAAGCTGAACGCCATCGCTTCCCGTCTTGACAGCGAGGCAGGCGTAATGGTCTACAACCCCACGGGCTTCCCCCGTCCTGCCGTCATACGTCAGAACGGCTACGTTGAAACCAATCAAATCGTTCCCTCCTTCGGTTGGACGGTGGTACACCATGCCGCCCCCGTCTGTCGGGTGCAGACCGACGGGCTGACCGTTGAGAATCCCTACTACGTCCTCACCCTGAATAGCGCGGGACAGATCACCCGTCTCTACGATAAGGAGGCAGGCCGTGAGGTCCTGCGTGAGAACGGAAACCGTCTCACGGTCTTTGAGGACAACCCCACCCTCTACGATGCCTGGGAGCTGGAGGACTACTACAAGCTGAAGTCCTACGATCTGGACGGCGAGGCGGTCATCACCCCCGTAGCCGACGGCTCCCGCGCGGGCTTTGTCGTTGAGCGAAGCTATATGCATTCCACCATCCGTCAGACCCTGTGGCTCTACTCCGAAAGCCGCCGCATCGACTTTGAGACCGAGCTGGATTGGCATGAGCACCACCAGGTCCTCAAGGCCTTCTTCCCCCTGGATGTCCACACCACCTCCGCCACCTACGACGTGCAGTTCGGACACGTGACCCGTCCCACCCATCAGAACACCAGCTGGGATCAGGCCAAGTTCGAGACCTACGCCCACAAGTGGGTGGACGTGGCCGAGTACGGCTACGGCGTGGCCCTGCTCAATGACGGCAAGTTCGGTCATTCGGTGGACGGTTCCCTTCTGAGCCTGACTCTGCTCAAGTGCGCCACCTACCCCAACTACGATGCCGACCAGGGGCTCCATCGCTTCACCTACTCCCTCCTCCCCCACCAAAAGGATTTCCGCGAGGGCGGTGTGATTCGGGAGAGCCACTTCCTCAACCAGCCCCTTTACACCAAGGAGATCGGGGACCAGAGCCATGATCTGTCCATGGGGGACCTCCCCGCAGGCTGTCTGCCCGAGACCTTCTCCTTCGTGTCGGTGGACCGGCCCGGTATTGTGATCACCGCCGTCAAAGCGGCCGAGGACAGAAACGGCCTGATCGTCCGTTTCCACGATGCCCACAACTGCCGCTCCACCGTGACCCTGACGGTTCCTCCCTGCTTCAACCGCGCAAGGCTCTGCGATCTGATGGAAAATCCCATCGAGGATCTGGGGATCTCCGACGGGCGTGTGACGGTGCCTGTTGGGAATTTCGAGATCGTCACCATTCGCGTAGCGGTTGTGATCTGATTCCGCGAAACAAAGCCCACGGCCCATACTCTTGCGAGTATGGGCCGTGGGCTTTTTCGGTTTTTCGGAAGCTTTATAAAGCCTCAAAAGCTTATGCGGCCTCGGAAACCTCTTCGGTCACCTCGGTAGTAAAGGTGATCGCGTAGTCAAAGCTGCTATCCGCACCGTAAGGAACGAAGGTGAAACGGACATCGTAAGCAGCGCCTTCATAAGCGGTTCCTGCTACTGCCGTCGCAGCTGCGGCCTCTACGGCTGCCTTGCTGAAAGAAATCGCGCAAATATCGGTCTCATCGGCAAAGGTAATTCCCTCCAGGTCGATTACCTCACCATCAGCCATGACAATGGAGACGTACTTGGTGAACTCGACGTTGCTCTTGTTCCAGTAACCGACGATGTAGTTCTCATCAGTGGACAGATCCTCCATGACGATGGTACCGTCTGCACCGTTCGCATTTTCCAAGCCGCAAGTGTAACATTCATAGACACCGTCGGAAATCTTATTCCAACTGTGGCCGTAAGGCTTATAATCCGCTGCCTTGTCAAGTTCTGCCGAGCAAAGTGCGCAGACATGAACTTCCTTTCCGAACTGCGTGCAGGTAGGCTGAGGATCCCATCTCCACGTGGTTACGCAGTGCTCTTCCTTCCAGGAACTCTCTATGCCGTCGCGATCTGTCGAAACATTCGTTCTGGTACAACCATCATAGGAACACTGGCGAGTGTACATAGTCCCATCTGCATATTTGAATGCTTCCAGTTGAATCACCCAATAGCCGTTATATTGGATAAACACACGATCATACTGCTTGTTGAACTCGTTGTCCAACGTATTAACGGCAATCTCCTCCATTTTTACAGGCTCGCCGTTTTCATTATAGTGATTCAGATCAGAATACGTACTCTGGCAGACCGAGCAGGTATAAACCCATCCTCGGGTTTTCCGATTCCCGTTTTCCCAGGTCTCCAATACTTCCGTTCCCTCATCATAGCTGTGCCACTGGGCACGTCTTCCGGTTGCAATCACGATCTCCTTCTCAAACGTACCGGTCTCGGCATTGTAGCCAAACTGCCAGGTCTCGTATTGAGCGATCACACAAGTCTCGCCCTCAACAGGGAGCCAGTAGATGGCATAGCGGATCTGGTACGCACACTGAGGATCGGTTGCCGAACAGGTGTACAGACGGCCGTAGGACTCTCTGTAATAGTGTCCACCCTCCGTTATATACTGAGAACCATTGATCGCGCCTTCAAGCCACAGTTCTTCGTAATTGATATGCTGGGAGCCGAAATCGCAATTTACGTGCTCATACAGATTGATGCTGTGGTTTTGTCCGCAAGCGCAGCTGTACTCGGTCGCGTATCCGCCGCAAACAGAACCAAGCTCGATTCTGCTTACCTCAAACCGTTCATGACCGTTGGTCGTATACGAGGAAGATTCCTGGCAATCCTTGCATACGCCGGAAACCGTCACACCGTCCTCACAGGTGTTCGAACCTTCCTGGAGCGTGTAGGTGTACTCCCAGTTGTGAGACACATATCTATCCTGATAGGTAAAGTCTCCCACAAGCGTATCACCGACACTGACCGTTTCGGTATAGTATCGGATCTCCTCGCAAGCATCCGTTGCCTTTTCAGAATACCAGGAACGGGTATCTCTCATACCGCAGGTTTCGCAGACATAGGTTCTGACCTCGACAGTTCGGCCGTTCTCCTCGTCATAATACGAATTGCTGGTGTACGTGTAATCACACGCGAGATTTCGGTTCATATAGCCTTCCTTACCGCAGAAGCAACCGTAGTAGGTTACGGTTCCGCCGCAAGCCTGGTAATCAGCCAGGTTGTAGACGGCCAGTTCATGCGTGTTATGATCCGTTACTCGGCCGCTGTAGCTGTAGCCACAGTCCGCATACTTACAAGTAGCGGTAAAAGCAATACCATCCGTACAGGATTCAACATTTTGATCCCACTCGTACGTATACTTATGCTGTCTTTGGGTGTACGCATATTCCATCGATTCAGAGTTTCCATCCTTGCTGATGGTCACCTTACCGATGTAATTGACCTTACAGGAGTTTTCGACCTCGGTGCGGGACATTTTCTGGACGAAGGTCATACCACACTCGGTACAGGTTCCGACCTCTGCACTCGTTTCCTGGTCATATTCCCAGCTGAACTGACACTTTCTATCATGCCAAGCCGTGTGTGCATTCTCTCCGCAAGGACAGCTGTAGACGCGGAATTCACCGACGCAACCGCCAACCGTAGTGAAATCAAGACGGTCAATCGCATATGTATTATGATAGGTAATGGTACGCGTGTAGACATAATCACAGTATATGCAATCGCTGGTTACATCGACACCATCCAAGCAAGACTGAACGCCGTCAGCCCAGGAATAGGTGTACACATGCTCCGTACCGTTGCCTTGATAAGACAGCGAAGCAGAATTTCCATCCTTGCTGATGGTCACAGTACCGTTGTAAATCACCTTGCAAGAATTCTCGACCTTCTGTGTGGTCTGTTCGCGCTTCAGAGTCATTCCGCACACGGTGCAGGCCTGATATTCGGTCTGCGCCTCCTTGTCATATACCCATTCGAAGCTACACTGGACATTGCGAGACCAATAATCGACGCTTTCTCCGCAGGGGCAACGATATACAACGTACTCACCGCCGCAACCGCCGATCGAGGTATAATCAAGGCAGTCAACCATAAAGGTTTCATGATTTTTAATGGTTCGTTCACCGCCGTACTCATTGCACTTCTGGCAGGTCATGGTTACCGTTACACCGTTCAGGCAGGAATCAACGGCTCCTTCCCATGTGCCCACATACTGATGCTCCGTACCGTTGCGCTCGTAGCTCAAAGAGGCGGTGTCATTATCCTTGCTGATGGTGACCTGACCGCGATAAATTACGTTACAGGTACCATCAATCTTTTCCGTGGTATTCGTCTCCGAACGGGTCAGGCCGCAAGTGAGGCAGGCCTCATGGCCCTTGCCGTTGTTCTGATCACTCTCAACCCAACCGAACTGACACTGAAGATCCTCATACCAGGATGCGGTTTTTTCACCGCAGGGACAGCTACACACGGCAAATATACCGCCGCAACCGCCAACCTCGGTGAAATCGAGACAATCAACCATATACACCACATGGTCTTCAATGGTCCCCTCACCGCCAGAATAGCCGCACCGGTAGCAGGTAAGGGTTACAGTCCCACCGTTCAGGCAGGACTCGACGTCGCCTTCCCACGTGCCGATAAATTGATGCGAGGTGCTGGTGCGCTCGTAGCTCAAAGAGGCGGTGTTGTTATCCTTGCTGATGGTGATCTGACCGCGATAAATTACGTTACAGGTACCATCAATCTTTTCCGTGGTATTCGTCTCCGAACGGGTCAGGCCGCAAGTGAGGCAGGCCTCATGGCCCTTGCCGTTGTTCTGATCACTCTCAACCCAACCGAACTGACACTGAAGATCCTCATACCAGGATGCGGTTTTTTCACCGCAGGGACAGCTACACACGGCAAATATACCGCCGCAACCGCCAACCTCGGTGAAATCGAGACAATCAACCATATACACCACATGGTCTTCAATGGTCCCCTCACCGCCAGAATAGCCGCACCGGTAGCAGGTAAGGGTTACAGTCACACCGTTCAGGCAGGACTCGATGTCGCCTTCCCACGTGCCGATAAATTGATGCGAGGTGCTGGTGCGCTGGGAAGACAGGGTGCGGGTCTTATCACCCTTGATAAGCGTAATGGTCTGATGGCGAATGACCTCGCAAGAGGTTTCGCCCTTGTCCGTGGTCTGGGTTTCCTCGATCGACAGCCCGCACTCAGTACAGATTCCGATTCCGCTTTCTTTGTCATAAACAAAGTCACAAATCAATTCAGACCAGTAAAGGTTGGAACGTTCACCGCAAGGGCATGCCTCCAGAATCAAGAAGCCGCCGCAAGCCTCAAATTCGGATCGAAGATCAATGGATTCGACCTCATAGTATTGGTGGCGAGTCAATATTCTTTCCCAACCGTAACCGCAATTGACGCACTCTTGCATTACGGTTACACCGCCCTCGCAGGAGGTAACACCGTCGGCAAAGGAGAACGAATATTCCAGTTCGTGGAAGGACTGCCGTTCGCTGTAATTCATTTCACAAACGGTCTCACCGTTCATGGTGTATACAACGTGAATGAAACGCTGCTTAAAGCAGGGATTCTCGGTATCCTCGTAGTAGTAGGTCTCGGTCCAAGTCAAATCACATTCCACGCAGGTATTGGTATCAATCGTGATTTCCTTACCGTTCTCATCGGTAGTGGTTTCGCTGTCGGTCATCCAACCGCACTGGAACTCATTCCGGCCGGCATAGCCTTCCGCACCGCAGGCACAGCCTTCCTGTACAAGGAAGCCGCCGCAAGCACCGATTGCAGAGAGATCGATTCTCTCCTTGGTGAACCACTCATGCCAGTAAATGGTTCTTGTAAAGGTGTCACCGCATACCGAGCAAACGCCGGTCACGATTACGCCGTCCTCGCAAGAGGTTGCGCCCTCGGCCAACTGAGCGGATTCGGTGTAGGCATGATTCTCCTCCAGCGTATCCAAAGTCAGCGTGCCCACAAGGTTGTCACTCCACTTGACCTCAAGGGTGTAATGATAATCCACCGTACAGGGCTCATCAGTTTCCGTAAAGGACGAGGTAATCACCCAAGTTACAGCGCAATTGTTGCAGAAATAAGTAGCAACGTCACCCTTTCCATCGGGGGTGGGAGCAGAACTTCCCATCCAATAGTGATTAAAGCCGCCGTAGAAGAAATTACCGGAAACACCGCACAAGCAACGCTCAACACCGAAATGACCGCCGCAGTTCTCATATGCGGACACATCGATGGTTTCAACGTTCACAGTCAAGTGCTCGTAAACAGTTTCGGTCTCGGTTGCACCGCAGTAGCAGGTCCCGATAAGCTTCACGCCATACTCGCAGGACTCGCCCATCAGCTCATAGGAAACATCATAGTTGCAATCGTGCGCGGTACCGCAGACCGTGCAGGAACCATTTGCGAAGTCATGATCACCGGTTGCGGGGATAATCCGCTCATAGAAACTGCCGCAATCGGGACAAGTGCCCGTCTCCAGGCCATTCTCGCCGCAGGTAGGCTCGACTATAGTTCCCTCGGCATTGGCATGGTAGCATACATCGTAGTAAGCTGCGATGCTTTGCATCTCCTCATAGGTCAGTGCACCATTGAATACCAGCACCTCGTCGATCAAGTTACCGTTAGGAACGCTACGACCGCCAACGCCATCGTTACCAATGGCTACAGGACGGTAGGTGGTCCAAACGATTTCACTCTGATAGTCGTCACCGGGATAGTCGCCTTCGTAGTTGTAGGAATCGAAGGAAATACCAACGTAGGCATCGTCCATGTCGTATACGATGAAATCATCGAAGTCGAAGGACATCTTGACCTGGTTGTTGGCGCGGTCCACAACGATGGTCACGTACATCCATCTGTTGAGGTAATCATCGGGAACGTTGAATCTGTAGGTTTGCTTCACACCGTTGAAGTTGAAGACAGCGCGGATGCTATCCTGGTGCTGATACCAAACAAATACAAAGCCGAGATCCTCGGGCCCCCAAGCCTGGTTTGCCAGCAGGCAGACCTGGCCGCTGGTGGACACGCCCTTAACCCACATGCTGACTGTAAAGCTGTCGATACCGGGCTTCCAAGTTTCACCCAAAGTCAGATAACCGTCAGCACCAGTGGAGAAAGCAGCACCCTGGTAACCGGCAGCATAAGCCGGACGGCCCGCCTTCGAAGGAGTCAGATTGCCCATAACATCGCGGTCACTGTGATCCAAGGGCAGATAGCCCACCAAATGATCAAGCTCGGGAACCGAATGATCGGGAATCTCAGGAAGCTCATCCGATCCGCTCTGCACGTAGGCATTTGCCTCATCCAAAGTTTCAAACAGAGCAATTTCCATCAGATAGACCTGGGTATCTGCCGACATACCGTCAAACTCCAAGCTGAGCATTCGGAGAGACTGATCATCAGTAAAGATTCCCTTCGCATCAACGATCAGATACTGTAACTGAGCATCGCCGCTGAACGAAATACCCGAAATCAAGGAGCCGGACGCAAAATTCACAGTCTGCTCGGTGATCTTGTCGTAGGCGGACATATTCAACGACATATCCTTGAATTCATCGTCAACCACCATCTTGAGGACCACATACCCAAAGTCTGCACCGGTCAGAGGCATCTGACCTGCACGTGCGCAGAAGTCTTCATACTTTACGTTGACCACAACGTGAGGAGTACCCTCAGCACTCATGATTTTTGCACCGTTCCACTGAACCCGATCAGAAGCATAAGGATACAGATAATTCATGAGATTGGAGGAGCCGTAGAATCCGGTCAGGGGGATCATATCGGTTTCCTGGTTAAATATCAGATGATCGTTGGTATACCCCTCGAGAGTAGGAGTATTTTCTTCGGAATCATCGTACTGCTTTTCGGGCTGGAAGATGGTTCCGTTTCTGTAGTTCAACTTGTCAGCCGCGGCATTCGATGCGATCTCATCGGCGGTCAACGCTCTATCATAAACACGGATCGCGTAGATCTCACCACCCCATCTACGGAGGGAGTTGGTGTGGCCCAGGTATACATAGTCCAGGTCCATGTTGTACTCGGACTCG
>CAYRTP010000039.1:0-1201 GCA_964427175.1 uncultured Clostridium sp.
GGGCCACCTCGTAGGCCTTGTAGAACATCTCGGTGGTGTGGGCTCGGCCCACGTCGCGGAGCACGTCGTCGCAGAGGGTCTGGGGGTTGACGCTGATGCGTCCCACGCCGTAGTGGCGGGCCACCGCCAGCTTATCCCCGTCGATGGTGTCGGGACGGCCTGCCTCCAGGGTGTACTCCTCCAGGGCGCGCACGTCGGTCATGCGCTCAATGGCTCCCAGCAGAAACTCCAGCTGACCCGCGTCCAGGATGGTGGGGGTGCCGCCGCCGATGTAGATGGTCCGCAGGCGCAGACCCAGCTTGTCGATGGTGGCGAAGGTTCCCTCCAGGTCCTTGACCAGGCGGACCAGGTAGTCGGGGATGAGGGACAACAGCCGCTTGGAGGTGTAGGAGACGAAGGAGCAGTAGGCGCAACGGGTGGGGCAGAAGGGGATGGAGACGTAGACCGAGCAGTCCTTGCGGCCGGGGGTGCCCACCAGGCGGGCCTCGTTGATGGCCACGTCGGTGGCCAGGGCGGCCTTCTTGGGGATGACGAAGTAGTCGGTGGTCAGCTCCTTACGAATGCGGGTCTTGCTCATGCCCTTCTGCAAGAGCTCGGTGGCTACCTTGGAGGGGCGCACGCCCGTGAGCATACCCCAGGAGGAGCGGTAGCCCATGACCTCCTCGCAGACCGAGGTCACGGCATCGCCTAAGGCGATCTTTTCCAGACGCTCCTTGGTGTAGCCCTCGCGGTAGTCGTAGTGGCGGGCCGCCTCGGAGGACTGGCCGTGGTAGGTCAGCTTGGCGGTCACGTCCACGCCCGTCTCGGGGGACTTGTTCATGGACACCCACATCTCGGGGGTGTCCTCGGTAACGGGCTCGTCGTCCGAGAATTTGGAGCCCGGGAAGAAGATCATACAGAGGGTCTGTATGTAGTATTTGTTGACAGAGCCTTCAATATAAAGTCTCATGGCTTTCTCCGAATATCCTGAATTTTGGTTGCGGGGGTTCTCTTTTCGGTAACGGTTCGATCGGGTAGGGGCGAGCATCGCTCGTCCGCTACGTGAGGGAAAGGAGAGTCTGCGGACGGCCAATGGCCGCCCCTACAATAAGGGATGGGTAGAGGGGTCCCCTTTCGGTAACGGTTCGATGGGGTAGGGGCGAGCACCGCTCGTCCGCTACGTGAGGGAAAGGAGGGTCTGCGGACGGCCAATGGCCGCCCC
>CAYRTP010000039.1:1301-17367 GCA_964427175.1 uncultured Clostridium sp.
ATGGCCGCCCCTACAATAAGGGATGGGCAGAGGGGTCCCCTTTCGGTAACGGTTCGATGGGGTAGGGGCGAGCATCGCTCGTCCGCTACGTGAGGGAAAGGAGGGTCTGCGGACGGCCAATGGCCGCCCCTACAATAAGGGATGGGCAGAGGGGTCCCCTTTCGGTAACGGTTCAATGGGGTAGGGGCGAGCATCGCTCGTCCGCTACATGAGGGAAAGGAGGGTCTGCGGACGGCCAATGGCCGCCCCTACACAGGGGTTACCGAATATCCATATCGATTCAATTGCCTTTCGCCGCAGGCTTCAGAACCTCGCTGTCCATCACGATGGTCACGGGACCGTCGTTGCAGAGGGAGACCTGCATATCCGCGCCGAATTGTCCGTGGCCCACGTGGCGGAGGTGGGTCTTGGCCTTCTCAATGAACAGCTCGTAGAGCCGCGTGGCCTCGGCGGGGGCGGCGGCCCCCATGTAGTCGGGGCGGTTGCCGTGCTTGTAGTTGGCCAGCAGGGTGAACTGGGAGACCACCAGCATCTCGCCGTCGATGTCCAGGACCGAACGGTTCATTTTGCCGTTCTCGTCCTCAAAAATGCGGAGCTTGATGATCTTCTGGAGCATCCGATCCAGGTCGGCCTCGGTGTCCCCCTCGGCCACGCCCAAAAGGATCATCAGCCCATGCCCGCAGGAGCCGATCAGCTCCCCGTCCACCTCAACGCGGGCGTTGGTGACTCGTTGTATGACTGCTTTCATAATTGCTTAATATTATCCTTATTAAAGTTTTAGGAGTTCCAAGAACCCTCGCAAACTTCGCCGAAGGCGAATTTGCACCGAACGAAGTGAGGAGGTTTTCAAAAGGGTTCTTGGCGGGTCCGGGGGCAGAGCCCCTCCAAACCAGTGGGTAGGGCCCCACGGTGACGAGCTCTGCACATCCTGCTGTCCTCTTGTTCCCTCTTAATCCCCTTTTTTAAAGTTTTTGAGATTCCAAAGGACTTTTTTCAAAAAGTCCTTTGGCGGGTCCAGGGCAGAGCCCTGGAAGAGCCCCTCGCTCTCCCCTCAAGAAAACCCTCTCGTCACGTCCAAAATATTCTTGAGCGAGCGGAGTCTGGAGACGATGGAGTTGTAGTGCTCCACGTTCTTGCAGGAGATCTTGAGGTTGATGATGACACAGTCGGTGCCCGCCTTTTGGGAATTGATGTGAAGGATGGAGACCTTCATGTCCGCGAGAGCCACCGTAATGTCGGCCAGCACGCCCACGGTGTCCAGGGTGTGGATCTGCAGAAGGGCCTCGTAGACGCTCTTGGAGGACTCGCCAACCGCGCCCTCCCAGTGGGCATCCTTCCAGCGGTCGGCCAGGTCGGGATTGTTCCGACCTTGAAGCACATTGGGACAGTCCTGCTTGTGGATGGAGATGCCGTAGCCCTTGGTCACGAATCCCACCACCTCGTCGCCGGGCAGAGGGTTGCAGCACTTGGCGAACTTCACCGCACAGCCCTCGGCTCCGTCCACCACGATCCCGCTGTTGTGCTTGAGATTGTGGGGTCTGGCGGCGGTGGCCACCTGCTGAACGTCCTCGGCGGACAGCTTGGCGGCGGCGACCTCCTCGGGGGGCTCGGGGGGCATCATGGATTCCAGCTCGTCCTTCAGACGGCGGAGAGGCTTGGCAATGGGGAGCTCGCCGTAGCCCAGGGAGTTGTACATATCGTCCACCGTGGCGTAGCCCATCTTGGCGGCTACGTTGGTCACCGCCTCGGCACGCTTGGCCTCGGGCAGACGGGGGGCGATCTTCTTGATCTCGGCATCAATGGCGGCCTTGCCCACCACGATGTTGTCCGCCCGCTTCTCCCGCTTGAACCACTGGCGGATCTTGTTCCGCGCCTCACCCGTGCGAACAATGTTCAGCCAGTCGCGGCTGGGACCCTTGGCCGAGGAGGAGGTGAGGATCTCCACGATCTCGCCGTTCTCCAGCACGCGGTCGATGGGGACGATACTGCCGTTGATCTTGGCACCCAGCATCTTGTTGCCCACCTCCGAGTGGATGGCGTAGGCAAAGTCGATGACGGTGGAGCCCTGGGGCAGAGCCCGCACGTCGCCCTTGGGGGTGAAGACGAAGACCTCGTCGTGGAAAATGTCGATCTTGAGGGCGGTCATGAAATCCTCGGGATCGCGGGTGCCGTCCTCGGTCTCGATGAGGCGGGAGATCCACTCCAGCTTCTGATCCAGGTCGGCCTGGGAGGTGGCTCCCGACTTGTACTTCCAGTGGGCGGCCACACCGTATTCCGCGATGTGGTGCATCTCCCAGGTACGGATCTGCACCTCAAAGGGGATGCCGTCCCGTCCGATGACCGTGGTGTGGAGGGAGCGGTACATATTGGGCTTGGGGATGGAGATATAGTCCTTGAAGCGGCCGGGGATGGAGTTGAACATCTCGTGGATGATACCCAGGACGGTGTAGCACTCCAGCTCGGTGTCCACGATGACACGCATGGCGTAGAAATCGTAGACCTCGTCGAAGGTCTTGTTCTGCTTGAACATCTTGCGGTAGATGGAGTAGACCGTCTTGATACGGCCCTCCAGGTGGAACTTGATGCCGTTTTCGGTGAGCTTGTCGGCCACGATGGAGCGGATGTTCTCGATGAAGCCCAGGCTCATGCCGTACTTGCGCTCGATCTCGTCCCGCACCTCCTCGTAACCAATAGGATCCAGGTACTTCATACCCAGATTCTCCAGCTCCTGCTTGATCTTCTGCATACCCAGACGGTGAGCCAGGGGGGCGTAGACCTGCATGGTTTCCAGGGCGGTGATGCGGCGCTTGTGGTCGGGCTTGGCATCCAGGGTCCGCATATTGTGGAGGCGGTCGCAGAGCTTGATGAAGATGACCCGCACGTCCTTGGACATGGCCAGGAGCATCTTGCGGAGGTTCTCGATGTGGGCCTCCTCCTTATCGTCGATCTGCAGGGTGACGATCTTGGTCAGACCCTCCACCAGCATGGCCACGTCGGCACCGAAACGCTTGGTGATCTCCTGGCAGTTGGTCTTGTCACTGCAGTCCTCCACGTTATCGTGGAGCAGGGCGGCGCAGATGGAGTCGGTGTCCAGCTCCAGGCCCGCCACGATCTCGGCCACGGCGATGGGGTGGGTGATGTAGGCATCGCCGCTGACACGGAACTGGCCCTCGTGGAGGCCAGCGGCGTAGTCGTAAGCGGCCTGGATCTTCTCCAGATCGTACTTTTTACCGGTGGTTTTCAGGATGTCCAAAAGTCGGTCAATGCCGACGTGTGCGGTTGGTTCCATATACTATCCTTTCCGATGGGTGTGGTCATCTTTCTTTGGTTCGGGGGCATCGGGCGGTGTCGGGCGGTCATATACCAATGGGGCAGGGGCCCCATGGTGATGCCCCCTATAGCTCTTGGTGTCCTCTCGCATCCCTCATAAATCCTTTTTTAAGGTTTTTGGGATTCTTAAGGGCCTCGCAAATTTCGCCGCAGGCGAATTTGCCCCGAACGAAGTGAGGAGGTTTTCAAAAGGCCCTGACAGGCTTGCCTGTCGGATGCCAGGAGGCACGTTCTCCCATTCATGTATTACTCCTCCTCGGTCACCTGCTCCCGCAATTGCCGGAGGAGGGGGGAGGCATCAATGCTGGTTTTCGGGGACGCGAAATTGACTTCGAATGCGTAAGTACCGTCGGTCAGGGTCTCCACGCGACAGACCCCCATCTCGGTGAGGATGCGGAGGATAAGGCGGAGCTTGACGACCCCGATGGGGAGGGCGGCGGTGCCGCGGTTGGACCGCTCCAAAAGGTCCCGCTCCCCCGCGGTCTTATTGCCCAGACGGGCATCTCCCCGCAGGACGGTGAAGACCCGCGCGATCTCGGCACGGTCGGGGATGAGGTGCTCCTCGGGGGAGATGGGTCCCCCCGCCAGCACCTCGCGGAGGCGTTGGCTGTCCCTGCGTTCGGCCTCTTTGAGGCGTTCCGAGACCCGCATATCCTGGATGATGAGCTGGAGACTGCGGACTCCCTGGTAATCGTTGATGTTGAGCTGGAACAGGATATCCACCGTGTCCCCCGTGACAAAGGGGAGGCTTGCGGTGGGCTTGCTGAACCAGATGGCCTGCAGGATCACCCCGTCCCGATAGAGCATGAGCTTGGTGTGTTTCCCTCCCCCCAGGGGGATGATCTTCTGCACCACCGCGTCGCGGAGGAGGAACAGAGGGGTCTGATTCCCCACCCCGAAGGGCTCCAGCTGCTCCAGCTCCTCGGCCAGCTGCATGGTCAGGTGGGCCATTTCGGCCTCGCAGTCGGCCTCAAAGCGCACAGCGGTCATGTCCTCGGTGAGGCGGGCGGCGGCGTAGGCGTTGATGCGCTCCCGGAAGGCGGGGATATCGGCGCGGCGGACGGTCAGTCCCGCGGCCAGCTCGTGGCCGCCGAAGCGGACCAGCAGGTCCTTGGAATCCGCCAGCGCGTCCACCAGGTTGAGTCCCTTGACGCTCCGCCCCGAGCCCTTGCCCACGTCGTCGGGGGAGGGCTCCTCCCCGATGGCTCCCTCAAAGGAAATGAGGATGGAGGGCAGACCGTATCGCTCGGTGATGCGGGAGGCTACGATGCCCACGATGCCCTGCATCCAGCCATCCTCCTCCAGCACGATGATGCTGGGCGGGGGTACGCCGCGGGCGGCGGCATCGGCCAGTTGGGCCTCGATCATGGCGTAGGCCTGCTCGGCAATGCTGTTCTCCTCGGTCTGACGGTGGGTGTTGATCTCGCAGAGCTCCTGCGCCATGGCCTCAGCCCGCTCGGCGGTTTTGGCCAGCAGAAGCTCCACCGCCTTCATGGCGTGGGCGATACGGCCTGCGGCGTTGATGCGGGGGGCGATACCGAAGCCCACCAGCCCCGAATTCACCTTGCGGCGGGGCTTTTTGACGGCGGAAGCCGTGGCGGGACGGGTGGTCCCGTTCCCCGAGATGGCATCCAGCAGGGCCACCAGGCCGGGACGCTCGGTGTGGTCCAGCATGGAGAGTCCGCGGGCCACGATGAAGCGGTTCTCGTCGGTCAGAGGCATCACGTCGGCAATGGTGCCGATGGCCACCAGGTCGATGAGGTGGCGGCTCATGACCGCCAGGGCCTCGGCGGGACTGCATCCCACCCGCACCGACTCGCAGGCGCAGATGAGCTTGAACACCACGCCCACGCCCGCCAGCTCCTTGAAGGGGTAGGGACAATCGGGGCGGTGGGGGTTGACCACGGCCACGCAACGGGGGAGCTCGGCGTGACATTCGTGGTGGTCGGTGACCACGGTATCCACCCCCAGGGTAGCGGCGTGGGAAATCTCGGTGTGGGCGGTGATGCCGGTATCCACCGTGATGATGAGGGTGACTCCGTCGGCGGCCAGCTGGTCCACCGCGCCCACCGACATACCGTAGCCCTCACCCAAGCGGTTGGGGATGTAGCAGGTCACCTCGGCACCCAGCCCCGTCAGGTAGAGGTACAGGGAGGTGACCGAGGTCACGCCGTCCACGTCGTAGTCGCCGTAGATGGCGATCCGCTCCCGCCGCTGGATGGCATCCAGCACCCGCGCCACGGCGGGCTTCATGTCGGCCATGTCCAGGGGATCGTGCCAGATCCGCTCGTCGTTGCGGAGGAACAGATCCGCCTCCGCAGGGGTGGTATAGCCCCGATTGCACAGGAGGCAGGCGGTCAGCGGGGAGATCCCCAGCTCACGGCAAAGAGCCTCGGACGCGGCACGGCAGGCGGGGTCCTCCATGTCGTAGAGCACAGTCCAGATGCGCTCCCGCGCCAAGGACTGCTTGGTTTCTGCTTCTTTCAAAGTTCAAATCCTTTCATAGCGGCCGCGTGGCCGCGCCCCTCTCCTACAGAGGGGCACTCACACCCCGCAACCTCCCCCGATGCTCGTTCTCCGATCGGAGGGAGGGGGCGGGTACATACACAATAATATTATAGATCGAAATGTCGGGAGGGGGAGGGGCGAGTGACAAGTTACGAGTGACAAGTGACAAATGCGGTCGGCTTTTGTTATCGTCCGCATACCCGTGGGTTTCGGAGGTTTGCGGGAGGAGTCATTTGCAAGCAAATGCGCCCTCCCCTACCGTTTGTCTTTGTATCTCGTATCTTTGTATCTTGTATCTTGTCACTTGTCACTCGTCACTTACCTGTCACTTTCCCGCGGCGCGTGAACCGCCAAAATCGCCTCGGCTACCTTGATGCCGTCCACGGCGGCACTGGTGATGCCGCCCGCGTAGCCCGCGCCTTCCCCGCAGGGGTAGATACCGGGATTGCCCACGGCGCAGAAGTCACTGCCCCGCAGGATGCGGACGGGAGCGGAGGTGCGGGTCTCGGCGGCGGACAGCACCGCCTCGGGCATGGCGTAGCCCGGGACCTTGCGGTCGAAGGAGCGGAGTCCGTAGCGGAGCGAATCGCAAACGTAATCGGGGAGAGTCTGACTGACGGGAGCCAGTTTCCAATGCTCCCCGCCCCGATAGGAGGGGCGGACGCGGGTGGGCTCATGGATGGCGCGGTCCCCCGTGCCATCCAGGAAATCTCCCACGGTCTGGATAGGAACGCTGTAGTCCGAGCCCCCCGCCAGGTAGGCGGCCCGCTCGATGCGGCGTTGGTAGGCGATGGCCCCCAGGACCAGGCTTCCCTCCACGGGCTCGTAGTCGGTGGTACGGACCGACACCGCGATGGCGGCGTTGGAGTTCGCCCCGTCGCGGGCGTGGCGGCTCATGCCGTTGACCACCACCGTCTCCTCCTCGGAGGCGGCGGCCACCACCTCACCGCCGGGGCACATACAGAAGGTGTAGACCCCCCGCTCTCCCTTGGTGTCGGACAGGTGGTATTCGGCGGCCCCCAGGTCGGGGTGGCCCGCCATTTGGCCGTAGAGCATGGTGTCCATATCGGTCCGCAGATGCTCGATGCGTACACCCACCGAAATGGGCTTGGCCTCCAGCATCATATTCTTTTCCAGGAGCATACGGTAGGTATCCCGCGCGCTGTGGCCGGGAGCCAGGACTATGATCCCGCAGGGGATGTCCCCCTTAGAGGTCTTGGCGGTAAAGCTCCCGTCGGGGAGGCGGGTAAAGCCATCCAGACGGCAACGGTAGATCACCTCACCGCCCAGGTCGGAAATGGTATCCAGCAGATTCTGCACCACCGCGCGGAGCACGTCGGTGCCCACGTGGGGCTTGGCCTGAAGGGTGATATCGTCGGGCGCGCCCATGTCGCGGAGGGTCTCCAGCACGTAGGCGCAACGGGCATCGTTGATGCGGGTCAGGAGCTTGCCGTCCGAGAAGGTGCCCGCACCGCCCGCGCCGAACTGGATGTTGGATTCGGTATCCAGCCGACCGCTCAAATAGAAGCCCTCCACCGACCGCACGCGGTCAGCCACGCAGTCGCCGCGGTCGATGAGGATGGGAGCGTAGCCCTCCTTAGCCAGCAGGTAGGCGCAGAACAGGCCCGCAGGACCCATGCCCACCACTAAGGGACGGCCGCCGAGGGGGGTGGTTCCCCGCTCAAGACGGAGGGCGGTTTCTTGGTGGGGCTTGAACCCCAGGCGGGTGAGCTTTTCCTCCGAAAAGCCGGGATGACCCTCGCCGACGGTGGCCAGAACCGAGTAGACCAGTCGGATGTCCTCCCGCTTACGGGCATCCACCGACTTTTTATAAAGGCGAAAATGAAGCGACCCGACCGAAATGCCGCCTCGCTTCATCTTCTGCTCTGCCTTGGACAGGACCTCGGCCTCGGACGTGCCGACGGGCACCGAGATGCCCTCGATCACCGCCGCGCGCACGCGGCTTGCATGGGAATTATTCTTTTCCATACAAGCTCCCATCACGAACCGACAGCCCCGAACAGGCCCTCGGCGGGTATCGGTTCACTCGCCACCACCGAAAGCCCGTCGGGTCCGAAGGGCTCCGCCGCCGCCGAAGCGGAGGTCTCATGCTCGGTGGGTGGGGTGGTGTCCAGGGGGTTGGCGGGGTCGATCTTGGAGAGGCTGACGACGTACAGCCATAACCCAAAGGCGAAAGCCAGGCAAAGGAGCAGAACGGGGATGCGGATCTCAATCACGTCTCGCTTGACCAGAGGCTTGCGGATGTTCTCTCCCTCGCGGAGTTTGTAGTGTTTCATGGAATCAGTCCTTTCTCGAAGCACCGAGCGGTCTCGGTGGGATCAGGTCGGCCTTCAGACGGCACCGCGCCGAGCGCGGATGCCGCCTTACTCCTCCGCAGAGGTCTCCGACACGGCCTCCTCCTCGGTTTCAACGGGAGCGGTCTCGGCGGCATCCGCAGACTTTTTGTTCTTTTTGGCGTTGGAAATACGGTAACGGTTGCGCTTGCCCTCGGAGCTCTTGTCTCCGACCTCACGGCTCACGGCAGGCTTGGATTTCTTGGAGGCAGACTTCTCGGTCTGCTCATGGGGGGCACCGAAGCTCCAGGAGAAGCGGATCTCGGGGAGGAAGCTCCTGCGCTCCTCCTCGTCAGCCTCGTCCTCGGCAAAGATACGGGCATCGCCTCGCAGAAGGCGGGCCAGATCCTTTCGGAGAGCCTTTTGAATGGCCTTGGCGCGCTCCTCGTTCTGGAACTCGTCGGCCTTTTGGTTGTAGTTCTTTTTCAGGTAGCCGTTATTGGCGATGGAAACAACGTGTCTCTGCTCCGAGACCACCACCACCACGCAGTCGCTGACCTCGGTGATGCCCACGGCGGCACGGTGACGGGAGCCCACACCGCGGACAACCTCCTCGTTGGAGGTCAGAGGGAGCTCACAGCAGGCGGCGGCGATGCGGTTGTTGCGGATGATGACCGCGCCGTCGTGGAGAGGGGTGCCGTCCACGAAAATATTGCGGAGCAGACCGCTGGACACCTCGGCATCCAGCTTGTGGCCGCGGTTGACGAAGTCACCCAGGGGGGTGGACCGCTCAATGACGATGAGCGCGCCGTCCTTGTTGGTCTGGGCGATGTGGCAGGCGGCATCCACTACCTCGCTGATGACCTTGGCGGTGTCCGCCTTGTCACGGTTGCGAAGCAGACCGAAGGGACTGTCGCCCAGCCGCTCCAGCACGTCGCGGATCTCGGGCTGGAAGATCACAGCCAGGAGGATGATGAAGAAGGGGGCGATCCAGTCCATAAGCTGGTGGACGGCCCGCATACCCGTAACGGCACTGACCACGTAGAGAACCACGAGGATCAGCATACCCAGGGCCAGCTTACCCGCGCGGCGTTCGCTGAAGAACAGGCAAAGACCGTACAGGAGCACCGCCAAGAACAGAATATCCAGGACATCTCCGAAGGAAAAATGGGACAGGGGATATAATATGTAGTTTTCCCAAAAAATTTGGATTTTCTCAATAAATTGGGCCATCTCACAACCGCCTTTCTTCGTTTGCATTTCGCTGTACAGCCTTCATGCGGATTAGAGATAATTATAACATATATATAGACAAAATAAAACACAAACGGCAAAAAATTTAGAGAATGTTTACAAAATGGGGCGCGGGAAATCTGGCTTTTTCCGATCGTGAGCGGTATGGCTTTTCGGGGGGCCTTATACGTCGGAATGATTCCCCCAAAAAACAAGCGGCGGGAGCAAGCCCCCGCCCTACGGTTGTCATCCGCATATCACCCCTCACCATAGGCTTGAGATCAGCTCGGTGAGAGGTCATGCGTGAGGAAACCTATTCTCCTCATCCACCGCTGACGCGGTCCCCCTTCCCCAGTGGGGAAGGCTTCTTTATATATTCGTATCTTGTCACTTGTCACTCATCCTTCTCCACCAGCTCCCCCACCGTCACGAAACGGTAGCCGCGGGAGATCAGCTCGGGGAGAACCATCCGCAGGGCCTCGGGGGTGGGGCTGTCATGGCCGATGAAATCATGCATCAGGATGATGTCTCCCGCCCGCACCGTGTCCAGGATGTGACGGGAGATCTCCTCGGGGGGCGTGTGGGCCCAATCGCGGGTGTCCACGTCCCACAGGATGATGCGGTAGTCCAGCTCCCCCACCACCCGCCGCATGGTGTCGCTCATCTGCCCCTCGGGGGGGCGGATGAAGTGAACGGGGCTCTCGGACACCGAGGCGATGGCATCCTCGCAGGAGGAGATCTCGTCCAGCATCTCGTGCTCGGTCATCTTCCCGAAACGGCGGTGGTGGAAGGTGTGGTTCCCGATCTCATGCCCCGCCTCCACCACGGCGCGGGCGGCGGCGGGATAGTAGCTGACGTTCTCCCCCACCATGAAAAAGGTGGCCTTGATGCCGTATTCCGCCAAAATATCCAGGATCACGGGGGTCAGGCGGGGGTGGGGACCGTCATCGAAGGACAGGGCGATCTCCATGCGGTCGTTGAAGCGGCTGTGGTAAACGATCTCGTCCTCGGCTTTGGGGGCCTCGGGGCCGTCCACGGGGAGTGCCTCCGCGGGACGGGCCTCCGCAGAGCGAGCCTCCGCGGGGACCTCGGCGGCGGGACCGACCTCGGTGGCCGACTCGGCCGTCGGCCGATCCAGGGTGTGCCACAGCCGTCCCGCACCCAAGCCCTCCCCCGCGCGGGTCCGCACCCACACCCACAAAACCAGGGCCGCCGCCATGAGGAACAGCACCGCCGCCGTCACCCACAGGATCCGTCCCCTTCGGGGATTATGCCCGCGGTCGCGGACTGCTTTCCGTTGGGATGGGACCACGTCAGTCACCTCCCGTCAGCTCGTCCAGGGTGCCGAAGCGGTATCCCTGTGCCTTGAGCTCCCGAAGCACCTCCCCCAGAATGGAGGCGTTGGTGGCCGAGGTGGGGTGGAGCAGGATCACCGCGCCGTTGTGGATATTGTCCAGGATCTTTTTCTTGGCGGCGGCGGGGTCGGGCTGCTTGGCGTTGTCCCAGTCGGCGTAGGCGAAGCTCCAAAAGATGGTCTTGTAGCCCATTTTCTGCACCTCCGAGAGCATGGCCGCGTCAAAGGTCCCCTCGGGCGGGCGGAAATATTTGGCGATCTCCACCCCCGCGGAATTGCGGGCCGTCTCCTCCAGGCGGGAAAGCTCCATGCGGATGGTCTCGGCCGAGGCGCCGCAGAGGTTCTGGTGGCTGTAGGTGTGGTTGCAGACCAGGTGGCCCTCGGACTCCATGCGTCGGACCAGCTCGGGATATTTCTCAGCCACGTGGCCCAGAATAAAGAAGGCCCCCGTAGCCCCCTCGGCTCCCAGCGCGTCCAGCACCCGAGCCACGTTGCCGTTCTCGTAGCCCGCGTCGAAGGTCAGGTAGACCACCTTGTCCTCGGCATCGGGGTCTGTGTGGCGGTGGTCGATATAGTAGCCGCCGTAGTTCTCCACCTCACGGAGGGCGGGGTCAGCCACGGGCTGGCGGTGTCCCTCGGCGCGGGTGCAGTACCAGCCCGTCCCCCCCGAAGCGGAGGCGGGCAGGGCGAGCCCTCCCAACAGGGTCAAAACCGCCAGCGTCACAGCCGCAACCCGATACGGGGTCGATAATGTTTGTATTCTATGCATGATGAAAACCTCTCCTTTCGCGTCTCATGTTGAATGGACCATGGTTTTTGCCGCGCAGGATTAGTGTGCATCATCCGCCGCCGATTAGCCGTTGAAAAAGTTGGAGCGGATTTTCGTCTGCTTGAAGCCTCCGGCGGCTTAAGGGCCTTTTGGAAACCTCCTCACTTCGTTCGGGGCAAATTCGCCTACGGCGAAGTTTGCGAGGCCCTTAAGAATCCCAAAAACTCTAAAAAAAGAGATTTATTAGGGATGCGAGAGGACAGCAAGAGCCATAGAGGACATCACCATGGGGCCCCTGCCCCATTGGTATATGGAGGCTGTGTTCAATTTTTTTACTGTAAAATAGGATAATTCATGGCATTTTTGAATTTTGTTCATAGGTCGGTCACAGTTTGGCTTTATAATGAAAGTCAACGTATCTTGTATCTTGTATCTTGTCACTTCACAATCCCCCGAAAGGAGGGCCCCATGTCCAACACATTCCGCCGAATGGAAAAGAAGACCACCATGCCCTCCGACAGGGTGGAGGCCTTCAAGGCCCGCATATCCCCCTTTATGGAGTACGATCCCTACTGCGCCGACGGTAACCCCTACATGATCTGCAACCTCTACTACGACAGCCCCGACGACCACGTCATCCGAGGCTCGGTGGACCTTCCCTACTACAAGGAAAAGCTGCGGCTCCGCAGCTACGGGGTCCCCGATGCTCACACCAAGGTGTTTTTGGAGCTCAAGAAAAAGCAGGACGGCGTGGGCACCAAGCGCAGAGCCCGCCTGAGGCTCTCGGATGCCCAGCGTTTCCTGGAAACGGGCATCCACCCCGAGGGGCTTTCCTACATGGACGAGCAGGTGTTGCGGGAGATCGACTACTACCGCACCCACGAGCGGGTGGAGCCCCGCGTGTACGTCAGCTACCTGCGGACCGCCTACCACGGAAGGGAGGATCCCTCCTTCCGCGTAACCCTTGACAGCGACCTCCTCTCCCGCCGCCATGACCTCAGATTGGAGTCGGGCCGCTACGGCGAGCCCCTGCTCACGGCGGGAACGACCCTCCTGGAGGTCAAATTTTCGGGGGCGGTTCCCTTTTGGTTCTCCCGCGTCATGAGCGAGTTCGGGCTGTCCTTCCACACCTTCTCCAAGGTGGGCACCGACTTTAAACTCCACACCTACCGCAAGGCCTGCGAGGAGCATCCCGAGGAGGGGCATTATCTGAGGCTCATTCATTGATGTGTTCGATAACCGTAGGGGCGGCCATTGGCCGTCCGCAGTCTCCCGCTTGCTTCACGCAAAGGACGAGCGATGCTCGCCCCTACATCTGAAAACAGTTTTCGAAAAAATCCACATAGATGTGTTCGATAACCTGGGTATAACCCTGGGTATAACCCTGGGTATAACCCTGGGTATAACCCGGGTAGGGGAGGGGCTTGCTCCTCCCGAAATCTGTCAAAATCAAAGATAACCGATATTTCTTGGTAGCGGCGGGAGGAGCAAGCCCCTCCCCTACGGAAAAATGAACGTTATGAAACGAGGTTATCGAACACGTCTAATATTTCCTTGATCAGGAGGCAACATTTCACATGAATCACATTCTGCAAACCATCGACATCACCGTCATCACCCTGGGCCGCGCGCTGACCGTTATGGGCTGTGCCCTGGGGATCTCCCTGGCCATCATGCTGGTCTACCTGTTTGCCCACCGCCGCACGGGAGCCAGCCCAGCCATGATCTTCACCATCCTGCTGCTGGGTCCCATCGTCTCCATCATCGTCATCTGCATCGGCTCCAACATCGCCCGCGCCATCTCCATCGGCGGCGGCTTGGCACTGATCCGATTCCGCAACACGGTGGAGGACCCGCGGGACATCGTCTTCTACTACCTTTCCATAGCGGCGGGCATCGCCTGCGGCGTGGGCTTCATCGGTTTTGGCATCCTGGCCGTGGGACTGCTCCTGGCCGCCATCCTGATCATGTCCATCATCGGCACCGACCGTCTGGGCGGCAAGGGCAAGCGTCTCCGCATTCTCATCCCCGAGTCCCTGGACTACGACGGGGTCTTTGAGCCCGTCCTGAAGGAATACTGCCGCTACAGCCACCTGAACCGCATCCGCACCCAGGACTACGGCACCCTCCTGGAGCTGGACTACCGCATCGTCCTGCGGGATCGGAAGCGGGAAAAGGAGTTTTTGGACCAGCTCCGTATGCGGAACGGGAATCTGAATATTTCCTTGGTGCAGAATACGGGCGAGGGTGTGTGAGCCGTATGTAACGCCCGCCGCGTTTCGCGGGAGGAGCCCCCTCCGTCCTCCCGTAGGGGCGGCCATTGGCCGTCCGCGTATTGACCCCCGCCATAGGGGCGGATTCCATATCCGCCCGCATATGATTATGAAAAACGGTTCGGGCGCATATGGAATGCGCCCCTACGGAAACCATGCAGAATCCCGCCGAAACCCCAAAACAGGCGATCCCACAAAATCGTGAGATCGCCTGTTTTTTATGATTCATGATGCAATTCAACCCCCACGTACCCCGAGCCCTCCACGATGGCCTGGCCCTCCTCCGAGAGCATCCAGTCCACGAAGGCCTGCACGTTGGGGTTCTCCTCCCCCTTGCGGGTAACGGCGTAGAAATCGTTGATAATGGGATAGGACCCGTTCCGAATATTCTCGGTGCTGGGGTAGACCCCGTCCAGGGCCAGGAGCTTCACCGCGCCGTTTTCCACGATGCCCTCCACGTAAAAACGGAAGGAAAACCCGATGGAACGGCCCAGGAAGGTGAAATAATCGGTCTTCACGGGGGTGTCCCCCATGAAATTCAAGAGGGCCGACTGGCTTCCGCTCCCCTCATTGCGTTGCAGGACCGCGATGTGGCTTCGGTCCCCGCCCACCTCCGACCAGTTGCGGTAGGTGCCCGCGTAGATGCCCTTCAGTTGCTCGACGGTCAGATTGTCCACAGGGTTGTCGCGGTTGACGAGAAAGACGAAGGCATCCCGCCCGATGGGGGTGAATTCCAGCTCCACGCCCCGCTCGCGGGCGTAGGCCAGCTGCTCCTCCGAGGGGGCTACGCAGATGGCGATATCCACGGTGCCGTCCACGATGCCCTTGTAGGCCCCGCGGGTGTTGGAATACTGCAACGCGCTGTCGGGGGTGAAGTTCTCACCGTCAAAGTGAACTCGGTCGGCGGGGTAGACCGAACCCACGAACCCCGAGAACACGGGGTACAGCGCGGCCGCGCCGTCGATGATCGGGAGGTCACCCTCCGAGAGATCGCCCTCCAGCTTGAGGGAGGCATCCAGGGTCACCGCCTTGGAGTTTTCGTCAAAGGGGAGGTAGGCGGAAAGCTCCACGGATTTGGCCTGCATCCCCTCGCTGGTGTCGGGAATGCAACGGCGGGTGAAGACCATAAAAATGGCCAGGTTAAGCACCGCGAACAGCAGGACCAGGAGTCCCAGGGTCAGAAGCTGGGAGGTCAGCTTGCGGCGGTCGATGGTGCGCTTGGGGTTCATATTACCAACCCTCCCCCGCGATGTAGCGGATGATGGACACGTGACTCCGCAGGTGGGCGGTGTAGGCCACCAGCCCGCCCGTGGCCAGCATACCCAGGGCCAAAACCAGGGCCACCAGGCGTTTGTAGAGCTTGTCGGACATGGGGATTCTCCTTACATAAACATGATCGCCATAGCAAACAACCCAAACAAGGCTGCAGCCATGATCACTATGAAAACCAGCAAAATAGTGGCCCTCGTCAGGCGGGCCTTCAGCGGAGGGACCTCGTCATTCTCCTTCCAGCGGACGCGGTTATAGAGGACCAGGGAGAGGATGAACCAGCCGACAATGGCGACGGGGATGGTGATCAGCGCGCCGAGGATCAAGGCGGCGGTGATGCTCACGGAGAACAGCAGAATTAGAAACAGCACCGCATAAAACCCCGCGACGGCGGCGCAGAAGACGGCGGTGGATTTGCGTTGGAACATGGTGGTTCCCTCCTTTCGGGGTGTGGCGTTCGGTTTTCTTCATTAGATATGGTCGATAACCGTTTCGCTGATGTAGGGGCGAGCATCGCTCGTCCGCTACACACGGAGGGGTCAATACGCGGACGGCCAATGGCCGCCCCTACAAATGAGGTTATCGAGCATATCCATTATACCATGCGGTGATCGGAATGTCAAGGGCGCGGGGGGATTCTTCATAGTATTAAGAAATCCCGACCGCCAAGGCGATCGGGATTTCCAATCAATTACATAGAACCAACGGTTCTGGGGTACATCAGCACGTCGCGGATGTTCTGCACACCGGTGATGTACATGAGCACGCGCTCAAAGCCCAGGCCGAAGCCGCTGTGGGGGACAGAACCGTACTTACGGGTGTCCAGGTAGGCCTCGTAGGACTCCAGGGGCATATTGCGGGCGGTCATGGCGGCGACCAGCTTATCGTAGTCGGCCTCACGCTCGGAGCAGCCGATGATCTCGCCGATACCGGGCACCAGCAGGTCCACAGCGGCAACGGTCTTGCCGTCGTCGTTCAGCCGCATGTAGAAGGCCTTGATCTCCTTCGGATAATCGGTAACGAATACAGGTTTCTT
>CAYRTP010000040.1:0-17018 GCA_964427175.1 uncultured Clostridium sp.
GGAGGATGACATGACCGTTGGTCAGTACGTCGCCAAGACCGCCAAGGAGCTGGGTGGCAACATCACCATCGCTTCCTTCTGCCGTTTCGAGAAGGGCGAGGGTATCCAGAAGAGAGAAGAGGACTTCGCTGCCGAGATCGAGAAGCTGGCCGGCGGTAACAAGTAATTTCTTTTCCGATAAAGAAAACGCTCTGCCTTGCGCAGGGCGTTTTCTTTGTAAATATTTTCTGAAACTTCGCGCTACCCCCTTGAAATATTCACGGTTTTGCGATATACTATATAGGATCATTCCCAATACGTAACGAAAGGTCCAAGATCATGGAGCAAATCAACACAAATCCCCGTCTGACGGTCCGCCGTATGCTTCGGCTGACGGTACTGGCCGCGGTGATCGGCTACGCCCTCAATTCCCTTGTCCTTACCCCCCTGTACGTCAAATTCGCTTCGGACGTGGTCTACGCCAACACCTGGTGGGTCTACGTCCTGTACTACCTCACCGAGGAGTCGCTCATTGACCTGGCGGTGTTCGCCGCCTGCTATCCTGCCGCTATCTACGCGGTGTGGCAAGCGGGGCTGAAACGGGCTATCCGCGTGCCCGTGGCCTTTGCCCTCCTGACTCTGGCGCGGTTCGTGGTCAACTTCTTCATGACCGCCATCACCGACAGCGCTCTGCCCGACATGAGCGAGTTCCTTGCCTTTGACCTGCCCTACATCGGCGCGCTGTACCTCCTTGAGATGCTGCAGTACGCCTTGATCATCGCGTTGACCCTGTGGATCAAGCGACGCTATACCCGCAAGCGTGAGCTCCTGGAGGCCGAAGCCCTGATGCGCGGCGAGGAGCCCGCCCCCGAGGTCCCCCTGCTCCCCTTCGGCAAGCTGATCTCCCTGAAGAATTCCCTCCAGTGCTCGGTGCTGTGGATGGCGATCCTGGTGTTCGCCGCCCGCGTCATCATGCATCAGATCTACCAGTACACCCTGTTCATCACCAGCGGCTACACCGACGGCCTCCTCATCATGGCCCTGGACCTGATCTCGGATATCTTCGTCGGCGTGATCCTGTACTTCGCGGGTATGCTGTTGATCTCGCGGTTTTATCGGAAGGATGCGGAGACCGCTGAGACAGCTGAAAAGGATGAGAGTGCTTGAATTTTGAATGTAAGAAAACCGCCGACACTCGGCGGTTTTCTTCTTTTAACGGTTTCGGGTGTCAGAGGGGGGCGATTCATTCTTCTGATGAATGCCGCGTACCACCCCCGTCATCCCCAAAAACACCAAATAAACCACCGCGCACACCCCAATATGCACCGCCAGCTCCCATTTGCCCTCGATGGCTCCCCCCAAAAGGGCTCCCACCATCCGACACACCGCCGTGGCACCCACGATGCAGAGAAGCGGCCCGAAGACCTGCTTCCACAGCGACACGGGCATGGCACTCATGCGGAGCATCCGACAGAGGGACAGGGTGGTGTTCAGCGTCTCGGTGGCGTAAATGGCCACCACGTACCCCCACAGCCCCATGCGGGGTAGGAGCAGCCACACCAGGAGCACCGAGGCCCCCGCATCGATGATGTTGACGTTCATGGAGTAGACCTGCTCCCCCATGCCCTTGAGGAAAGCGTCCACCGAGCTGTCCACGTACATGATGGGAATGAGGGGAGCCAGAATGCGGATGTACATCCCCGCCTCGCGGCTCCCGTAAATGGCCTCGCCCAGCTCGTAGCCGAAGCAGGCCATGATCCCCGCCACTCCGAAGGAGAACAGCAGGGCGGGGGTAATGATCTTCACCGCCAGCCGCGACACCCGCTTGCGGTCCCCCCGCGCCCAGGATTCCGCCACCTCGGGGACCAAAAGCCCCGAGAAGGAAGAGATAAAGGCCGAAGGGAACAGCACTACCGGGAGCACCATGCTGTGCAGGACTCCGTAGGAGGTCAGCGCGGCGGCCCAGCTGGCTCCGCTCTGCTTGAGCCCGCGGGGAATGAGGATGTGCTGAAGGGTCAACAGCCCCGACCGCAGGCAGGCACTCAAGGTTACGGGCACCGTGATGCCCAACAGCTTGGCGGTGGTGGCTCCGCCCTCGGCGGGTGAGCAGGGAACCGCTCCCTCCGTGGGACTAACCGCCCGATGGGGGACGCGGAGATGCTGATGGCGGTCCAGGAGGTAAGCCCCGACGGTCAGAATCAGTCCGCAGAGCTCGGACAGAGCCCCGCCCAGTACCAGGGCCAGGCAGGTCATCTCCACCCCCTCGGGGAGCCACAGAGTCAAGAGGTAGGCGCAAAATCCAATCCGCAGAAACTGCATCCCGATGCCCACCGCCGCTGTCTTGGCCACCCGTCGGACCGCGGTAAAATACCCGCCCAGGCAGGCCGAGACCGCGATGGGAGGCAGGGTCAGCGCCAGTACCCGCAGGGAGAGTATGGTGCGGACATCGTTCAGCCACACCCGCCCGATGAGGGGGGCAAAGGTGAACAGCAACGCCCCCGCGCCAAAGCTGCACACCAGGCTGTAGATCAGGCACCGCCGCATAGCCCCTCGGATGGCCCGTCGGCAGGGCTCCCCCTCGTAGGTGTCGGCTACGGCGCGGCCTTCCCCTACGGGGCAGAATTGCCCCATCACGTCGGCCACCAGCCGCGTGGCCCCCAGGTTGATGCCCGCGCTCCCCAGGGTCATGGCCAGCCCGTATACCCCGAACAGTAGGGAATAGAGCCCCATGACCTCCCCGCCCGCGCGGCCCGACAGGTAGACGTTGAAGGACACCCCCACCGTCCGCATGAACAGGTTGACGGCGATGAGGAGCAGGGCGTTGACCGCAAAACGCCGCGCCGCAAAGGACCCTCGCAAGGAGGGAAAAATGGGTTTTCGCATAGGATATTCCTCTCCGATCAGAAGGACGGGTTTGTCCCGCCCGTGGTACAACCTATGCGGAGAGCGGGTGGATTTATGCCTGGGGCATTCAAGTCCCGACGGGGTGGCTTCGGGAGGCTTTTGACCCTTGGACCGACTGTAAAAATGGTGAAAAAACACAAGGAAACCGAGGCGGATTTGGTCAAATCAAGAAATTTTCATGAAATATGCAGAATACCCTTGACAAAACGCCCGTCATGCTATATTATATACTACGGACTTTCCGTGGGAGCGTAGGTGGGGCCCCGCTTGACGCGTCTGCGGAAGAAATTATCATCATTTGGAAGGAGGGATTGGAATGAGCGTATATGCTTGCGAGTTGTGCGGTTATGAGTACCGTCCCGAGGTGGGCGACCCTGATAACGGCATTGAGGAAGGCACCGATTTTGAGGATCTGCCCGCAGACTGGGTCTGCCCCCTGTGCGGCGCATCCAAGGAGGATTTCGATAAGGTCGGCGGCGAGTTCACCGAAGAGGAGTAATCCACGGAGCACGGTAAGTTTTGTTGAGCGCTCCTAACGGTTCCCCCGCCCCGAAATAGGGCTGTCGAAAACGCACCTGCATGGGTGCGTTTTTATTTTTTACCGTTGTGCCGATTCCCCCTTGACGGATCCGCGGTTTTATGGTATAATACAGCATGAGTATATATGCCCGCTTGCGGGCTCTGCATATGCGGGGAAGGACGGGATCGCTATGGAAAAGAAGGAAACCAAATTCTATACCGGACAAGGGGATAAGGGCCTGACCGCCTTGACTCCCTCCTCTCAGGTCTCCAAGGCCGACGAGAGGGTTGCCGCCGTTGGAGCCGTGGAGGAGATCGTGTCGGCGTTGGGCGTGGTCAAGACCGCCGCATCCTGCCCCATCTTCCGCGGGAAGCTGGAGCGCATCCAGAAGACCCTCCGCACCCTGTCCCTGGGACTCCGCGATCCTCGAAGCGGGAAGTACGCCTTCTCGGCCGAGGAGATCGCCTTTTTGGAGTCGGATATGGACACCATGCTGTCGGCTCTGCCCTCCGAGACCTTGAGCGAGACCCTCCCCGGCGGGAATCCCCAATCCGCCTACCTGGACGTGGCCCATACCACCACCCGCCGCGCCGAGCGTGACCTGGTGGCCATGGACCGCCGCTATGCCGTCTCCCCCTTGTTCAAGCAGTACCTGAACCGCCTGGCGGATTACCTGCTGGTCGCCGCCCGCTATTCCGATCATCTTCATGACAAATCCCAAACCGAACAGCCCGCCGCTCCCGCGCCTGCCGTAGCCCCTGCTCCCGCTGTGGCGGGAACCGCCGCTCCCGTGGCCACTACTGCCCCGACCTCGGCCACCGTGGGAAGCACCGATGCCCTGGTAGCCGAGATCCTGGCCCGCCTGGGCGGCCCCAAGGTGCTGGACCTGGACCGCGCCAAGCGGCTCATTGAAGCCGTGGAGACCCGCGCCAAGGAGCAGGGAAAGCGTGCGGTCATCGCCGTCTGCAACCCCGAGGGCAATCCCGTGGCGGTCCACGTCATGGACGGTGCCTTCCTGGTCAGCTATGAGGTGGCGGTCAAAAAGGCCTACACCGCGGTGGCGGTCAAAATGTCCACCATGGAGCTCTCCGCCCTCTGCCAGCCCGGCGGGACCTTCTACGGCCTCCAGGCCCTGGATAAGGTCATCACCTTCGGCGGCGGTATCCCCCTGTACCACGACGGCGTGATCGTCGGCGGCCTGGGTGTCAGCGGCGGTACGGGCGAGGAGGACCACGATCTGGCCCTTTACGGGGCGGCGGTGTTTCAAACCATCCAGTAAGATACACGATCCGACGCATCCGAAGGAGGTGTAACCATGACTGAGTACGAAAAGCTGTATCACGGCATTGGCAAAGCCGCGTGGGGATACCTGTTTATCCTGTTTGACCTAAAGATCAACGAAATCAACCTGCTCCCTTCCTTCATCGGGTATTTGCTTTTTTTTCTCGCCATCGACGGCCTGTGCGAAAGAAAACGGGAGGCCGTTCTGTTACAGACCTTCGGGGTCATCCTGGCCTTTTGGCAAACGGTAGCCTGGGCGTTCGCCTGGATCGAGATGGAAGGAAGCTGGGTCCCACAACTCATAGACACCATCATCGGGGTCTGTGTGATTTGGTTCCACTTCAAATTCCTGACCCTGCTGATCTCGGTTGCCGAACAGCATCAGCCCGTGGGCCGTGGGTTCGACCGAAATCTGCGGGTGTACCGCGCCGTGCTGGTGCCGACCATGACTTTCTTTTGGCTGTGGACGGCATTGTCATTGCAGTTAGGGGCCGTGGGCGGCCTCATCTCCATCGGCGCGATGATTCTGTACATGATCGTCGGAATCTGCCTGATGAAAACCCTGTTCGATCTAAGACGAACCCTGCCAACCGATCCAAACCGTGATGCGGCCGACCCGGAACCGTAAACGAAAACCGAAAACCCGAGGCAAAACATCCGCCTCGGGTTTTCCGTATATGCTATGCGGTGAAGTTCTTAGGGGTTCTTAGGCCCCTTCTTACAAGAAGGGGTCTAAGCCGCCGGAGGCACGCTCTCCCGTCTTCCTTACCCGTTGCACCCGCACTTGTTGCGGTCAGCCGTAGGCAGGGGCATGGGGGCGGGAGCAAACTCCGCGATGGGGAAAGCCATGGTGCGGAACAGGTCGCAGGGATTGTCGGGGGTGGCGGATACGCACTCCTTGTCGGGGATCACGAACTCGGTGGCGTTGATGAGATACTGGGAGGGGCGCACCAGGCGGACCAGGGAGAAAATACCCAGGGATACCACCAGACGGCGGCCGCCGTTCCCGCCACCGCCATTCCCTCCGTGGGAGTCACCGCACCCGTCGGGACAAAGGGGCGCGGACAGACAGCCCGCGATGGACGCGGGTACGTCACAGACACAGCAGCAGCAACATACGGGCTCGGGGCAGAGGGGCTCCAGGACACGGACACCCAGCACGATGGGATCCACGGCCTCCACCACGGCGGTGGGGACGCTCCGTTCCTTGTAGCAGGGCTGGGGCTCGGCGCAGAAGGCGGTGCCGTCGGCACTGGAGCGGAAAATGCTCACCGAGGAATCCCCGCCAAAGAGCACCACCTGCTTTTCCAGCACGGCGATGCCGTCGAACTCCTGGGAGCGTCCCGCGCAGAGACAGGCCTCGAAAATGAGCTTGATGTAGAAGCGGATGTGGACCGTGTAGAAGCCGCGGTTGAACTGGACGGGGTCGATGCCGATGTAGGTCCAGGCGATGCAAGCGTCCTTGACCCGTACCTGGGTGGTGTGCTCGATGATCTCCTGGCCAAGGTCGGTCAGAAACACCCGCACGTTCTCAAAGCAGTCGCGGTCGCGGCAGGAATCCAGGATGCGGTTGGTCTCCACGCAGACGGTGCGGGTCTCGCCGCCCTTGCCGCATCCGTTCCCGAGGGCTCCGCAGTGGGACAAACGGTTGTCGGACATGATAGGTACCTCCATATGGTATTGAGGACAGGGAATCTCCCGCCCTCAATAGAAGCATATGCATGAGCGGGAAAATTTGACAGGATTTTACAGAAAGAAACATTTCGAAAGACCTCACCCTCCTCCGCGGGGGAGGCGGGCTTTCGAAAATGTGACTTTTTTACAAAAAATCATTATAGGGTATTGCAATTTTATCCGTGATGTGGTATAATATCGATGCCTTAAAAAATCAACTTTAGATTGGAGATAATTCACCATGAACAAGAGCCAACTGATCAAGTCTGTCGCTGAAAAAAGCGAGCTGTCCCAGAAGCAGGTCACCGAGGCACTCGCCCTCATCGAGGATACCCTCGTTGAGTGCCTGAAGACCGGTGAGAAGGTTCAGCTCTCGGGCTTCGGTACCTTTGAGGTCCGCGAGCGCGCCGAGAGAAAGGGCCGCAACCCCAAGACCGGTGAGGTCGTTACCGTTGCCGCCTGCAAGTACCTCGCTTTCGTTCCCGCCAAGGCTGTTAAGGAGACCCTGAACTGATATGCGTCTGGACAAGTACCTGAAGGTGACCCGTATCATCAAGCGCCGCACCGTGGCCAACGAGGCCTGCGATGCCGCCCACGTCACCGTCAACGGCCGCCCTGCCAAGGCATCCTACGACGTGAAGGTCGGGGACCTGATCGAGGTTACTTTCGGTGCTCGCACCCTGCGTATCCGCGTGTTGGAGGTCAAGGAGACCGTCGGTAAGGATGCCGCCTCTACCCTCTACGAGGTGGTGGAGTGATCCGCCGCTAACGGGAACGGTCATAATCCCAAGCCCTTTCGCATAGACTCCTCCAGATTCCAAGGACGGAGGCAGGATATGAACAATCTGGGCACGAATCAACCAACCAATGAATCCTCGGCGCAGAGCCGCGGGCATAGCTTGATGGCAACAGACCGCCGCGAGATCACCGTGAAGGGGGTCTCGGAGGTCTTGAGCTTCGACGAGACCTTAGTGCGGCTGGTCACCGTGTGCGGCATCCTCAACCTGGAGGGGGAAGGACTTCGGGTCCACGTACTCAACCTCAAGGATGGGATGGTGGCCGTCACGGGACAGCTCAACGGCGTGCTTTACGAAAGCGAGACCGCCCCCTCCGCCGATGGAGCCTCCAAGGCAAAGCCCCGCTCCCGCCGACTCTTTGGGTAACACAGGGGATGAGCGGACTGGATCTTTACCTCTCCCAGCGTACCCTGGCCCTCATGTTCGTCTACGCGGTGCTCACGGGCTTCTGCCTGGGCCCCGTATACGACGGGCTCCGTATCCTCCGTATGGCCCTGGGAGATCCCACCGCTACCCAAGGTTTCCCACGCCGAAGGGGAAGTACCCCCTCGACCTGCGAACCGAAACGGCGGCCGCCGCTTCTGACGGTCCTGCTGTTCGTGGAGGACCTGGTCTTCATGCTGATTGCCTCGGTGGCCTTGATCCTCTTGACCTACTACACCAACGACGGACAGCTCCGCGCCCCCGCACCCGTGGGCATGGCTTGCGGATTCTTCGTCTATATCCATACGGTCAGCCGTCTGCTTGTCCGCCTGGCGGAGCTTGTCTTGGGGCTGATCCGGCGGATGGGTGTCATCTGCCTGCACCTGCTGGCCATCCCCCTGAAGGGACTCTGGACAGTCACCGTTGGCCGCATCCTGGCCAACCGCAGGGAACGACAGACCCAAAGGAGCATCCAAAGCCTCACCGAGTCCGCCGCGCAAGGGTTCGGTATATTGGAAGAAAACCCCAAAAAACAGGATCCGCACGCATAAACTGGCGCAGAGCGGGAACAATCAGGAAAGGAGTATGCTGATATGACAGACCGCGACCCGCGTTTACAAGGCGCGCAGACCGATTTGCCCACCGTCGGGACCGAGCCCCAGCCCCCGTCCCCCTCGGCGGATCAGCCGGAGGCCGAAACCGAAAAGAGCCTGGGAAAATCCATGCTCATCAAGGTCGCCCTGGCTTCGGTGCTGGTTGCCTCCCTGGTCATCAGCATCGCAAACCTGATGGTGGCCAACCAGCTCCGCGATCAGACCGACGAATACCAGGCCGAGATCGACGACTACAAGGAAAAGATCGCCCGTTTGAAATACTATATCAATAAGGAAGTGGACGATGAGTATATCATCGAGTACGCCCGCGAGTACCTGGATATGTATTTCCCTGACGAGGAAATCTACTACAATGACGTAAACGAGTAAAACAGCCGCTCGCGGCTCAAAACCAAGGAAAGGAGGGCTCACCCATGGCCGAAAAGACCCCAAAAGAGGGAATCAAGATCATCACACAGAATAAAAAAGCGTGGCACGACTACTTCGTTGACGAGAAGTACGAAGCGGGCATCGAGCTCTACGGCACCGAGGTCAAGAGCATCCGCGGCGGCGGCATCAACCTCAAGGATTCCTACTGCCAGGTCATCGACGGCGAGCTCTACGCCATCGGTGTCCACGTAAGCCCCTATGAGCACGGCAATATCTTCAACCGCGAGCCCCTGCGGGACCGCCGCCTGCTCATGCATAAGAAGGAGATCATGAAGCTCCAGGGCCTGATGACCCAAAAGGGTTATACCTTGGTCCCCCTCCAGGTCTACTTCAAGGGCTCCCGCCTCAAGGTTGAGGTCGGTCTGTGCCGAGGCAAAAAGCTCTACGATAAGCGGGACTCCATCGCTAAGGCCGAGTCCGACCGCGAGATCGAGCGCCGCCTCAAGGACCGTACCTACCGTAGTTAAACCATCAAAAATCACCACGATCCATCCAAATCCAACAGCTACCTCTTCACCATTCACTCTTACCTCTCACTTCCACTATGGGGGTGTACCGGTTTCGACGGGGATCATGAAGTGCGATAAGCGGGTCAGGCCGGGTAATCCTGTCAACTGCCCAACCTTAAAATTAAACGACAACAATAACGTTGCTCTGGCTGCCTAATTGGCAGTGCCGCGGCCGATAGTGCCGCCCGTTCCCCTTGGGAGTACCGCGACCCGAGGCTGAACGTCATGTAGCGGTGCCCGTGCATCGGTGGTTCGCCATTGAGCCGATCACGCACAAAATGGCTGCCTGTGTCCGGCTTTGCGTCTGAAACCGTCCACAGGGAGATCTAATCAGACGATGCACCCGGAGAAAGTCGCATGGATCGGTTTTCGGACAGGGGTTCGACTCCCCTCATCTCCACCAAACAAACGGACGGCATTTTGCCGCCCGTTTTGCTTTGGTAGAGATGTGCGGACGAGAAATTCTGCGCAAGTTGCCTGCAAATCAGAAAAAATCTACTCTGCAGCGACCGAAGGGAGCGGAGAGCAACTTGCCCAGTCCATCCGCAGGATGGGGTGTGGGTTCAGACTCCCCTCATCTCCACCAAGCGCAAAAAGCCCTTGCACAGCAAGGGCTTTTTTGCGTTCGTGAAAATGAGGCAGATGAGAGACTCTGAATAATAATGCAGGTTAGATGTCTTGTTTTGCACAATAGCAAATCCCTATTGACTTGCTTATGTTCTTGCGGTATAATTTAATGCGAAAGGAGGTGGAAAAATGAAAGTTACGATTGACAAAAACGAGTCATATTCAGTCCCTGAAATAATTGTAAAATGTCAGGAGATTGACGAGGTCCTTCAAGATATTATTTCATATATCGGGATTGCTGATAAGAATATGATTGGCGAAGTGGACGGAGAAATCTTTTTTATTCCGCTCAACAGTATTCTTTATTTCGAATCTGTTGATAAAATCGTATATATTTATACAGACCAACAGGTTTATAAATCATCAGCAAAACTCTATATATTGGAGGAACAATTGGTTGATACCTACTTTGCGCGAGTATCTAAAACAACGATTCTTAATTTGAAAAAGCTGAACAGTGTAAAAGCGGCTAAGAATGCCAAACTTGAAGGAACGTTGATAAACAAAGAGAAAATACTCATATCTCGGCAATATGTTGCTGGGATAAAAAAGAGATTGGGGGTATAGTTATGTTAAAAAACATTATGAAGAAAAGTTTTGCAGATATTTCTGTTTCCGCGCTGATCATTATGGTGTGTTTTATTTTTGCTTCATTTTTCCCTAACTTTATGAAATACACCGAGGCACAGCGACTGTTCTTTTATGATTTATTGGTTAGAATTATTTTAGGCCTTTCTATTATCGCTTCATTAGGAATTTTTGCGTACCATTTCATCATGCACGCTGATTATTTCTCGGCTTCCAAAACAGTTCGCAGAGGCCTATCTGTACTTGTCATTGCTTTGCTCACTATTTTTGTTAATTTGTCTGTTTTTGCTGTTATTCCTCAAAACTATGTTTTGATCGGCATAGCTTTCATTGTTATTCTTACTGCAACGGGAATGATTGTGGGGTTTATCGTTGAAGACAAAGCACGAAAAAAAGATATAGAAGTCATAAATAAGCGTTTAAGCGAAATAAAAGAGGAAAAGTAAAAAGGAATGTGCAAATGAAAAAGCTTAAGTTTGAACCTGAAAGCCTATTTTATTTAATAATTACCTATTTATGTTCCTTAGTGCTTGCATATTTTTTAGAGGAGTTTGTTAAGTTTTCAGCATTGTTTGATTTAGAATTTTTTGCAGAAAGAATCAATGCAGGCGATCCATTAGTTTGGGATATAACCTTTGAAATATGCTTTTTAATAGCCTATTTAATATTTCATATCATTTTCTGTATCGCATACAAATCAAGGCGCAAAGAATTTATAAAAGACACAAAAGGATTGATAACCCAAAAAGACGGACTTATATATCACTTAAAGAACCATTGGATAAGTGATATCGTTATTGATTCAATTCAAACCATAGTGTATTTGGTTTTATTTCTAAATAAAAATTCTTTTTGTCCTACGGCTATTATTTATAGATTTTTCGGTGTTCCTTTCGGTTTGATTGCGAGTGCTGTTTTTTTAGTAGCGATACATCTTACCCATATCGTTTGGGCGCAGTATAATTGGCGAGTCAACCATTATATGTATGAATAAGAGGTGAGAGAGAAGATGATAGTAATTATCTTGATCGTTTTAATTCCTGTTTTAATAATCGTCATTTCTGCATCTGCATTTTCTTTTGTTCGTGCATTTATTGATCGAATATCATTTTATAAACAAATCAAACAAATTTGCAAAGAGCAAAATTATAAAATAGCCCTTCCAAGAAAACTTTTTGCTTCATTTTTTAGATATTGTCATAAGCCGGACATTATTATTGAAACACCAAACAAAAAATATTTACTTCGTTTCATTACTTGCAAAAATAAATCTTTGTTTTATAATTTTCCCACACCCGAATGGTATGTTTCTTTTGAAAGAGTACTATCAGTACCAATAAACCCCACTGGAAGATTTAAGCATTTGCCGCCATTTGATAAAGCATATTATAGCGATCATACTGAAAACAAATGTATTTTAGTTTTTGCTCCGTATATGCCGAAAACATCTTATCTGAAAGACAAAAACTCAAAACGTGAGTTGGCAGGAAATGCGATTATAATAGAGGAATGGACTGTTTATGAGTCCAAATACTTTTTATCAAGTATTTAATTTGTGTACGCTTTACCTCCACCAAACAAACGGGCGGCAAAATGCCGCCCGTTTTGCTTTGGTGGAGATGTGCGGCGGTAAATTCATAAAACCAATCTCTTTTATTTTAATATTTCTCCGCAATCATCACGTCCATACAATGCTTATGCGCGACCCCACTGCTGGTACAATCAAAAATTCTTTCTTCGTTCTTGTAAAATAACCAATCGTGGTAATACATAAATAATTCTCCGGATTTCCAGTCGCCAGCCGCGAGTTCGCTTTCTTCAATATCGGGCGGCAACGGAATAAAGGGCTTCCTTACGAAAACATTGATCACGTTTATACCGTTTGACGCGGTATGCTCTTTGAGACTCTCAATGATGTTGCTGCGGCTTTCTTGAGGGATATAATGAAATACTCCGCTAATGCCTGTTGCGTGAATCCACGCGCCTTTCGTCTGTCTGTTATGATTTTACCGATATTCATAAACATATCCCTCCTTTATGAAGTAATTCTATTATACCACATCAAGGGAGAACAATCAATAACCGGTTTGTTGAAGCGATTTGATTTTTCTATTGATGGTTGAAAAGAAAGATATATTATAGGTTTCAATATTCCTCTGATAAGGATACCGGCAAAATAGAGTTGTTGCTTTTTTGCCCCCCGTAACAACGCCCTCGTCCCGATTTCGGAACGAGGGCACTTCATTTCTCTTGAAAAAACGTGCGCTGAATTTATCCGATCTGGGTGATTACAAGATGCGCGGACACGGGGCGGGTTCCGCCGGCAAGGGGCGTGATGGTCAAGGCTGCGGCGTTTCCTGCGGGATTGCGAACCGTTAGTACCGAATTGGTCGCGGTAGTGGTCACGACGGCCATGCCAATAATTTGGGACGTGCCCGTAGCGCGACCCGCGACGGTATAGGCGAGGTCCTGACCATTCAGGGTCAGGATCAGCTGTCCCGCCTCGGTCACGCTGACCTGGAACAGGACCTGATAGGTGCCGATGGGGCCGAGGTTAAAGGAAGATGGCCCGAGACGGCCGATGTTCGTGTTGGCGATCGGACCGTTCTGCGGGAAACTGACATCGGTGCCGGGCGCGACTGTGGCCGCATTGTCGGGGGGCATCAAGGCGTAGAAATCGGCATAGCTCAATACGCCGCCGGGAAGCCCTTGGGGACCTTGCTCACCTGTATCGCCTGCAGGGCCTTGGGGACCAACAGGACCTTGGGGGCCAATGGGACCTGTCGCCCCTGCGGGACCCTGCGGACCTGCGGGACCCGTATCACCGACAGGCCCTTGAGGCCCGGCGGGACCTTGGGGGCCAACGGGACCGATATCCCCGGCGGGGCCTTGGGGACCTGCGGGACCAACCTCACCGGCAGGACCTTGAGGACCCGTAGGTCCCTGCGGTCCGGCAGGACCCACACTGCCTGCGAGACCCTGCGGACCTGCCGGCCCCATATCTCCGACGGGACCTTGAGGACCGGCAGGACCGGGATTCCCCATCGGACCTTGGGGGCCGGTACTTCCAATGGGACCCTGAGGACCCGCGGGGCCCGTATCGCCAATGGGACCTTGGGGACCGATGGGTCCTTGAGGGCCTATAGGACCAGCGGCTCCTTCGGGGCCCCGAGGACCTGCGGGACCGACATCTCCGCTGGGGCCTTGTAAGCCCATGGGGCCCTGAGGTCCTACAGGACCGACCGCACCGGCAGGTCCCTGCGGACCTTGCGGACCAGGCTCTCCTGCAGGCCCCTGGGGCCCTACGGGACCCTGAGGCCCGGGCGGGCAGATCACGCAGGGATTTTTATTTGCGCAGTCATCACAGCAGGGCTTTTGAACACTGCCATTACATGAATTGCAATGACTTTGATGACCGCGATTCTGATTACAGTTGTTTTGGCTGCAACCGTTTTGTTCACATTTGTTTTGGTTACTACCGCTATGACGGCTCACGGTGTTTCGCGAAAACGGATAGTGCCTGTTCATATGATTACCTCCCTTTTGAATTTGGTGAAGCACCATTACAGTGTATGCCGTCGGAACGCGGTTCGACATAAATCGACACGATAATTCCATAAAAATTACGCAATACCATATGAACGGGTATTGACAATCTGACATATTTTCTCATTTTATCTTGACATTTCTGCTCCAATGTGCTATAATATACCATATTTCTTGAAAGGATCACGGCAATGTTGGTTTTGAACAATGTTCTGAAGAATCTGAATACCAACGCGAAGTGCGGCAAATGTGTGGATTTTGTCGTGCTTGTATTGTCGTACCTGTAATCCGATCAGATTTGATGTCTGTATCGGTGAAATGGATATTACGGTGCAAGTCGAAGCAGATTCGATTTGCACCGATTTTTTGTTGGGAGGTTCACGCAATGCACAGCAACAATACGCATCAAAATAAGTATTTTTCCATCCTCGGTGACTCGATCAGCACGTTAGGTGGCTACAGCGTCCCCGAGGAGGCGGCGTTTTACGCGGGCATGAAAAAATTCGAGGCGGACGTATTCCTGCCTGAGGACACCTGGTGGGGACAGGTGATTGACGCTTTGGGCGGGACCCTGCTGGTCAACCAGTCCGTCTCGGGCAGTATGGTGGTCAAGCACCCCCGCTGTCTCATCCCCTCCTACGGGTGCAGTCCCGAGCGGACCTCTGCCCTGGGGCGGGACGGGAAATCCCCCGACGTGATCCTGGTCTACCTGGGCACCAACGATTGGGGGGCGGGGGTCAAGCCCACCCCCGCGCTGTCCTCCGAGGAGGGAAGCACGGCGGTCTTCTCGGTGGCCTACCGACGGATGCTGGAGCAGCTCCGAGCTAACTACCCCGAGTCCGAGATCTGGTGCTTCACGTTGGCCGTGAGCACTTACTCCAAGCAGGAGAATTTTACCTTCCCCTACTACTACGCAGGCCGCCACATCGAGGCTTACTGTGAGGTCATCCGCGCGTGCGCCGAGGACTTCGGGTGCCGTATCATCGACCTCTACGAGACCGCGGAGCCCTACGATACCATCGACGAGTTCCACCCCAACGCTGAGGGCATGAAGACCCTGTCCCGCGCCGTGCTGGCACAGGTGGGGCAGTAATACCAATTCACAAACAAAAGGAGAGCGTGCCTCCGGCGGCTTAAGAGCCTTTTAAAAAAGGCCCTTAAGAATTCCAAAAACTTAAAAAAAGACCTATAAGGGATGCGAGAGAACACCAAGAGCTATAGAGGGCATCACCATGGGGCCCCTGCCCCATTGGTATATGGGGGCTGTATTCAAGATTTTTATTGTAAAATAGCATAAACTGCAACTTTTCTTACATTCAGACATTGAGGAGGTGTTATACATGATCATCGATTCCCACGCGCACTACGCGCATCCTAAATTCGGGACCGAGTTCCCCTACCTGTGCGAGGAGGACGGGAAATGGACCGTCCGCCACGGGACACGCGACCAACTTCTTGCGGAAATGCAGGAAAACGGCATCACGGGCTTTATCGAGCCCTCCATCGGATTTGACGATATAGATCGTCAAATGGCTTTGGTGGATGCCAATAAAGCCTGTATGTGGGCGGCCATGGGTGTCCATCCCACCCGATGCATCCGCACGCTCGGTAAGAACCGCGCCCGATTGCGTCAGCGCGCCGAGCAAGCCCGTGCCGACGGCGCAGAGATCGTGGCCATTGGCGAAACAGGACTGGATTACCACTATCCCCGCCGAGAACAGCACCGCCTCCGTCAGAAGCGGTGGTTCGTCCACCAGATCAAGCTGGCGGATCATCTGGGACTCCCCCTGGTCCTCCACGTCCGTGACGCGGATGGGGATGCGCTGAGGCTCCTGCGGAGACACTGCGCCAAGCTCCACGGCGGTGTGATCCATTGCTTTCACGGCGACCTGCCAACCGCCGAGGCCTATATTTCCCTGGGCTACGCCCTGGGGATAGGCGGCAAGCTCTTGTGGGACGACGAGGAAGGCCGTCGGCTGAGCGAGACGGTCCGACAGGTGCCCCTGTCCGCCCTGTTGGTGGAGACCGACGCGCCCTTCGTGTTCCCCGACATGGGGGACGGAGTTGCCGGTAAGAATCAGCGCAAAAAGCTCTGCAACACCTCTTTGATCCTGCCTGCCGTGATCCGCCGCATCGCGGAACTGCGTGGGGAGCCTCGGGAGACCGTGGAGGAGACCATCTACCAAAATACCATCCGCGTGTTCGGATTGACTGAAGGGAACCATCATGACTGAAACCAAGCGTCTGTTCGTGGCCTCGGATATCCACGGTCACGGATCTCTGCTGAAAAAGGAACTGGAAGCAGCGGGCTTTGATCCCCATAACCCCAACCACCTGTTCGTGTGTTGCGGCGATCTGTTCGACCGCGGCCGCGAGAACCGTCTGGTTTACGAGCTTGTCACAAGCCTCAAGCACAAGGTACTGGTCAAGGGCAACCACGACGAGCGTTTGAGGCAGATCCTGACCCAAAAGAGTGCCGACGTGTACGATCTCTACAACGGCATTGAGATGACGTTGGCGGAGTTCTTCGGGGCGGGCAGTGTGGGGGAGTACGGCGAGCTCCGTCTGCCCGAGGGAGATGAGATGGCCGACAAGCTCTGCGGTCTGGTGGACCAAATGGTGGACTACTTTGAGACCGAGCACTATGTATTCGTCCACGGCTGGCTTCCCGTCGTGCGGGGAGCCAACCCGCCCAGGCTGGTAGAGGACTGGCGGAGCGCAGGAGCCGAGGCCTGGCACAGCTCCCGCTTTTTGGAGTGGATGAGCTACTGCAAGACCGAGGCCAAGCTCCCCGACAAAACCATTATCTGCGGGCACCGTCCCACCCGCCTGGCCGCTATGGTGGACCCCACCCGCGCCCTCGCCAACGCCGACCCCTACTACGCCGAGGGTATGATCGCCATCGACGGCGGAACCATCCGAAGCGGACAGCTGAACCTCCTGGTGCTGGAGGACACGCTGTTGGGTGATCGGTGATATGGATAGAACGTGCCTCCGGCGGCTTAGAACCTTTTTAAAAAAAGGTTCTAAGAACTCCCAAAACTTTAAAAAAGGATTTATGAGGGATGCGAAAGGACACCAAGAGCCATAGAGGGCATCACCATGGGGCCCCTACCCCATTGGTATA
>CAYRTP010000041.1:0-16060 GCA_964427175.1 uncultured Clostridium sp.
ACGGTCCGCTCCAGCGGGGCGAAGTGGCGGGGGCGTGCCGCGAGATGATGGCCATCAACCGTATCTCGGATGCGCCCTACGCCGTTGAGATCGGCCACGAGGACATTTTCAAGATTGCCAATCAGACCAAGTGCGTCCCCGACGAGTTCATCACCCCCGAGGGCAACCAGGTCACCGACGCTTGCTTGCATTATCTCCTGCCTCTGATCAAGGGCGAGCGGTATCCCGAGTACGTGGACGGGCTTCCCTGCCATTGGGTTTTGAAGTAATGGAATAACAACGCACCCCCGACGGATTTTCTCCGTCGGGGGTGTTTTTCGATGCTATTGCTTTTTCATTTGCCGCAAAAACAGCCAAACTGCCGCAGCAAGAGCAAGCACCGCGTAACCCAGCACCCACCACAGGTGGGGGAGTGCGTCACCGATGTTCCCTGCCAGGACGGCTCGTTCCATGTCCACGGCGTGGACGAAGGGGAGGGCGTAGGCGATCTTTTGGAAGGCACCGCCCACCAGGGCGAGGTCGAACCAGGTGCCCGACAGCCAGGCCGAGAGGTTGGTCAGGAGGGCTCCGCAGATACCGCCTACCTGCTTGATATTCAGAATACTGCCGAACAGCAGGCCGAGGGCGACATGGAGTGCCGCGACGGGCAGGATGAACAGGACTGCCCACAGAATGTGGACCGAAGGCGCAAGGCCCAGGAGCAGGGCGAAGGCGTAGCAGACGATGGATTGCAGGAGGGCGATGGGGACCATGGGCAGGGTGTATCCCAGGATGAAATCCAGGGGGGTCAGCGGGGTAGTGTAGAGGCGTTGGAGCAAGGAGCTGTCTCGGTCCTTGGCTATGATGGTGGCGGAAAACAGGGTCATGAAGGACAGGCCGAAGACCGTGATCCCCGGGGCGAGATGGCGGATCTCAAACAGGGGAACGGGGACGTTGGCCTGGATGGCGTTCAGAAGCAGGAGCAGTACGATGGGGAATCCCAGACCGAAGGCCAGGTTCAGCGGGTCGCGGAGGATCTCCTTGGCGTTTCGGTTAGCAAGGGTCAACATTCTCTGACTCATGCGGTCACCCCCTTTACCACGCGGACGAAGGCTTGTTCAAAGGTATCCGCCCCTGTCGCGCGCTTGATGGCAACGGCTGTGTCGCAGGTCAGGAGCTTGCCGTCCTTCATGATGGCGATGCGATCGGAGAGGGCCTCGGCCTCCTCCATGTAGTGAGTGGTCAGGATCATGGTCACTTGGCCCTTCAAAGATTGGAGAATCTCCCACAAATCGCTTCGGGCCAGAACGTCCAGGCCCAGGGTGGGCTCGTCCAGAAACAGGATTTTTGGCTCGCTGATGAGGGCCATGGCGATGCTCAGCCTTCTCTGCCAGCCTCCCGACAGCTTTCCCGCGCGGCGGTTCAGCACCTCGGATAGGCCGAAAAGTGCCGTCATTTCCCGAATTTTTTCGTCTCGTTTTTCCTTGGTGAACCCATGCACACCGCAGATCAGCTTGAGGTTTTCTTTGACCGACAGGCCCGCGGCTACGGCGGTTTCCTGGGGGGAGACGGCGATCAGGGATTTCACGGCGGCGGGATCACGGGTGATGCTGTGGCCCATCAGAAGCGCGTCACCGCTCGTGGGGGCTGTGAGGCAGGAGAGTATTTTGACGGTGGTGGTTTTTCCCGCGCCGTTGACACCCAGCAGGGCGAACAGCTCCCCCTCCCGCACCGTCAGGCTCAGGCCGTCTACGGCGACGATATCCCCATAGGTTTTGGTCAGATTTTGGATTTGGATAGCGTTCATGTTGACTCCTTCCCGTTTACCGCTTTACCGCAAATTGCGGTTCAGCTTGGTTTCCACCGTTTTGACGCAGATCACCACGATCAGCCAGACCATCAGGTATCCCCCCGCGAATACCGCGGTGAAGATCCCCAGGACGGCGGGCTCGAAGGGGATCCAGGAATTGAGGAGGTAGCAGAGGACGTAGGCGATATAGAGCAGGCCGAAGTGGCAGAGGGTGGACTTGGCCACGGGCCAATGCTCCAGCTGGTTAAAGACGCTGGCTCCCGCGTGAACGAAGGCCAGGAGGTAGATGGACAGGATGCCCAGGCAGACCTCGGCACCGCTCAGGGTAAAGTCCTCCACCGTCCTATGGAGGACCAGGTAGACGATACCCAGGATGATGGGGCCGAAGCCGCTGAATATCAATCCTCTGTGAAAAAATTCTTTGACGGGATGTTGGATGGTGTATTTCATAGCTTGAATCCGATCCTTTCTTTGACGGTTTTGAGTTGGCGGCGGGAAACGTAGTCTCGGTGGGCGTTTTGGAAGGTCACCATCAGCGCGCCGCCGATGGAGGCGTTGAAGCGGTCGATCTTGCGGATATTGCCGATGCAGGATTGATTGATCTTGACGAAGCTTTGGTCCAGCATCTCCTCGATGGCGTAGAGGGGGAGGCGGACGGTCAGCCGTTCGGTATCGGTGAGGGCGTAGACGCGTCCTTCCTCAGCCACGAAGCAATGGATCTCGGCGGGGCGGAGGGGGACGATGCGGCCGTCTCCTCCGTAGCCCATCAGCTCGGTATCCAAGCTCTCGATATAGGCCTCCAGGTCGGCCACCTCTCTCGTGCGGCGGCGGGCGTGGATGATGACTTCTTCTTCTCGGTTGGGGTCGATGTGGGTGGTGTATTTCATGGGTCGATTCCTCCTTATGCGTCCAGTATAGCACGATTTTTGGGTTTGTCAAGAGGTTTTGGACAGGCGGTCGGTTTTGGCGGGTATGCGGTCATGCTCGGGGGAATGTCTGCATACACTTGACCGAGACAAGCCGAACAAGCTATGCAAAGGAAGGTGTCATCATGTCCAAGAATCTACGTCCCAGGCCGCTCTCCCCCGAGGAGGTCCGCCGCTCCCGCGAGGCCCACGGGAGCAATCAGTTATCGGTCAAGCGAAAAAAGAGCTTTTTTCGCCAGTTTTTGGGGAATTTAGGGGATCCCGTCATCCGTATTCTGCTGGGGGCCTTGGGGATCAATCTGCTGTTCTCCCTCACGGGGGAGGGGGCTGACTGGTTTGAGACGGGGGGGATCGCTCTGGCTGTTCTGCTGGCGACCCTGATCTCCACCTTGTCGGAATACGGCTCCGAGGCGGCCTTTGCCCGCCTGTCCGAGGAGTGCGCCAAGGTATCCTGTCGGGTCCGACGGCTGGCCGAGGGGAGCGCATTGGCTGTGGTCTGTGAGATCCCCTTGGCCGAGGTAGTGACGGGGGATATCGTCGTATTGGGGGCGGGGGAGATGATCCCCGCCGACGGGGTACTTCTGTCGGGGGAATTGCAGGTGGATCAATCCGCCATGACGGGGGAGAGCCGCGAGGTGGAAAAGCTCCCTCTGCGGGAGGGGGAGGCCATTCCCGAGGAGTCCACCCCCGCGGACGGGTCCGCCCTGTTTCGGGGGTGCGTCATCCTGGGGGGCGGCGGGGAGATGCTGGTCACCCGCGTGGGGGACGGGACCTTCCTGGGCCGCATCTCGGAGGAGGTCCAGGAGGACACCCGCGAGAGTCCCTTGAAGATCCGGCTGGCCAAGCTGGCGGGGCAGATCAGCCGTCTCGGGTACGTGGCGGCGGCCCTGGTGGCGGTTGTATTTCTGCTGGGGGTATTCCTTTTGGACAGCGGATTCGATCGGGAGATCATACTACAAAAGCTCACCGACTGGCGGTACGTATGGGAGCAGGTCTTCCACGCCTTGACCTTAGGGCTGACGGTCTTGGTGGTGGCGGTGCCCGAGGGGTTACCCATGATGATTGCGGTAGTGTTATCCTCCAACATCAAGAAGATGGTGAGGGACCAGGTATTGGTCCGCAAGCCCGTGGGCATCGAGGCGGCGGGGAGCATGAACCTGCTGTTCACCGACAAGACGGGGACCCTGACCGAGGGCAAGCTCAGCATCGGGCGGATCTTGACGGGGGATGGGCGGTCCTTTGCCGATGCCGAGGAATTCCGCAGGGGGGCTCCCCGCCTGTTCGGGTACTTTGCCGAGGGATGTGTCTGTAACACCGCCTCGGTGGCGGGGCAGGGACATGGCGGAGTCAAGCGGGCCTTGGGCGGAAACGCCACCGATCGGGCTCTGCTGGACGCGGTGCTTCCCTTCGGCGGGAGCTTTGGAGAGGTCGTGCTTCGGATCCCCTTTGACAGCACGCGGAAAAGCTCCTGCGCGGTGGTGCGCCGAGAGGGGCGGGAGGTCCTGCTGGTCAAGGGGGCTCCCGAGCGTTTGATGGCTCGTTTGACCGAGGTATACCGTCCAGACGGGACGCGGGGTGGCGTGGACCGCTCGGCTCTCACGCAAAAGATCCAAGCCATGACCGAGCGGGGCGGACGGGTAATTTTGGTGGCCGAGGCGGCGGGACGGGGGATGATCCCTCCCCGCGCCCGATTGGAGGGGGGAGACTACGGGGCTTTGACCCTGGTTTGCCTGCTTCTGCTGACCGACAAGCTCCGCCGTGAAGCTCCCGAGTCGGTGAAAAAGCTCCGTCGGGCGGGGGTACACGTGGTCATGATGACGGGGGACAACAAGGACACCGCCCGCGCCATTGCAGAGTCCTGCGGAATTTTGGCCCACGGGGTGAATACCGTCCTGGAGAGCCACGAGCTGGCCCGCATGAGCGATACGCAGGTGCGGGAAATTTTGCCACGGTTGGGCGTGGTGGCGCGGGCTCTGCCCACCGACAAGAGCCGTCTGGTCCGCATCGCCCAAGAGGCGGAGATGGTGGTGGGGATGACGGGGGACGGCATCAACGATGCCCCCGCCCTCAAACGGGCCGACATCGGCTTTGCCATGGGAGCAGGGACCCAGGTGGCCAAGGACGCGGGGGACATCATCATCATGGACAACAACCTCCGCTCCATCGTCCGCGCGGTGCTCTACGGACGGACCATTTTCAAGTCCATCCGCAAATTCATTACCCTGCAGTTGACCATGAATCTCTGCGCGGTGGGGGTGACCATGATCTGTCCCTTTATCGGCGTTGACTCCCCCGTGACGGTGGTACAGATGCTATGGATCAACCTCATCATGGACACCCTGGGCGGTTTGGCCTTCGCGGGGGAGGCTCCCCTGGCCTCCTACATGGAGGAGCGGCCCAAGCGGCGGGATGAGCCCATTCTCAACCGCTACATGGTGGGGGAGATCACCTGGTTGGGGAGCTTTACCGTGGCTTTATGTCTTCTTTTCCTCAAGCTCCCCGCCATTGCGGGGCGGTTCCGCTCGGCGGAGGATGACATTTATTTGCTGACGGCCTTTTTTGCCCTGTTCATTTTCGCTTCGGTATTCAACTGCTTCAACGCGCGGACCGATCGGCTCAACATTTTCGCGGGGCTGTCCCGCAACAAGGGATTCTGCTTCATCATGATCGCGGTGCTGGCGGTACAGATCCTGTTCGTCTACGTGGGCGGGGCGGTTTTGCGGACGGCTCCTCTGACGGCAGAGGAATTGGGGCTCACCTCGCTTTTGGCCCTGTCGGTCTTCCCTGCCGAGCTTTTGCGGAAGGTCTGGCGGCGGCTTTCGGGAAAAAGCGAGGGATACTGATACTCATTCACAAACGAAAACTTGAACGGGAGAGCGTGCCTCCGGCGGCTTGAACCTTTTTTGAAAAAAAGGTTCAAGACTCCAAAAAACTTTTAAAAAGGGATTTATGAGGGATGCGAGAGGACACCAAGAGCCATAGAGGGGTATCACCATGGGGCCCCAACCCCATTGGTATATGGGGGCTGTATTCAAGATTTTTATTGTAAAATAGTATGACCTTCGGGACTTGACAAAATCCATGCCGGGGTGTATAATGGTGTATAATAAGGAAGACGGCCCCGTATGGCCGACATCACAGGAGGATCATTTTCATGAAACGAGATCAACAGAAATTCATAAAGCTTACCCCCTTTACCCTGGCCGTTGCGGCGGTTTCGGGGGCGGTGACCGCGCTGGCCATCAAAACCGTCAAGGCGAGCCAGGAAAAGAAGGCCGCGCGCCTGGAGCGCCGTTTGGCTGAAACCACTCTGCCTGAGGACCTTCTCAACGAGACGGAGCTGACCGTGGCTGACAGACCTCACCTTTCCGCCACCTACACCCAGGCGGGTAGCCCCGACGGGTACGCCGCGGGAACCGTGACCGTCACGGTCAATATGTCGGACGAGGAGGCCGCCGAGCGCCGCATCATCATGTACTGGGGTAACGAGGAGGGCAAGCTGGAGGGCTACACCCATCTGCCCCTGCTCAAGATCCAAGGGGAGGTGACCACCTACACCTTCGGCCGTCACGTGCTGATTCCCGAGGGGGCCACCACGCTGATGGTCTACACCGCCGACACCGAGGGCAATCTCTCGGAGGAGTGCGTGGTACTGGATCTGCCCGAGGGAGCCGCTCACAAAGGCTTTGAGGCTTCCGATGCCGAGATGTGGGTCATGAGCGATATCCATCTGACCCTGGACCAGGAGCATACCCACAACCGCAATTTCGCTTCCATGCTGGAAAACGTCAAGGCGGTCAGCCCCAAGGCGTTGGGTCTGTTCATCGTGGGCGATATGGCCAACAGCGGTCAGGAGGGCGAGTATCAGAACATGGTCGCGCTCCACGAAACGGCGGGCGAGGTTCCTCCCCTGTTCCTGACTTTGGGCAACCACGATTTCTACAACAATTCCTTTGAGGAGGGCCGCGCCAAGTTCCTGCGCTACGCCAAGCTCCCCGACGGGACCCATCCCGAAACCCCCACCTACGATTACTGGCTGGGCGGTTACCATTTCATCTCTCTGAGCACCGACGAGCCTGACGGTCTGGATGCCATCTTCCATCAGTCCACCATGGATTGGCTCCGCGAGAAGCTGGAGGAGAATCGGGATCCTGCCCGTCCCGCCTTCATCTTCCTGCACCAGTCCCTGTACAACACGGTCTCGGGTTCTCTGCCCGGTGAGCGTTGGCACGGCGTGCAGAACGATCAGATGCTCCGCGACGTGCTGGCCGACTTCCCCGAGGCGGTGTTCTTCAACGGTCACAGCCACTGGACCATGGACTCTCCCGGCAATATGTTCGAGGAGACCCCCGAGCTTCCCTGCAGCATCTTCAACTGCGCCTCGGTGGGCTACCTGTGGACGGGCATCAACGTGGTGACGGGCGAGAACCTGGACGGCAGCCAGGGCTATCTCGTCAAGATCTGCGGTAGTACCCTGTACGTGCTGGGTCGGGATTTCTGTACCGGTGAGTGGGTCTCGGCGGCCCAGTATCGGGTGGATCTGAAGGAGAAGATCTGATTTTTTCTGCCGTAACAACAGTTTGATCAACGGTCATCCTGAGCGGAGCCGCAACGCGGCGGAGTCGAAGGATCCCTTGATCCATTTAGAGATCCTTCGACTCCGCGGTGCTTTGCACGCGCTCCGCTCAGGATGACTTTTTTCTACCCCAACGGCCATTTATCGGCTTTATAGCGGCTATTCCAAAAATAATCCGTCCAGCCCTTGACATTTTCACAAATGTGTGGTATAATATAATTTGAAATATTGTCCCGTTTGACAAGGAGGTATGATTATGTGTGCTGATAAATTGGATATGAACGGTGTACCCGCGGTTTCGGGTAAGTACCTGATGTATAAGGACCGTCCCCTGGTACGCGAGGGGGATACCATCTGCTACGGCGATCTGTCCGAGAAGTATATCCTCATTATGGAGATCTTTGGCTACAAGCAGGAGAACGGAAACAGAGTGCCCGACACCGTCCTGGTTCAGGTGGTGGAGAGCGAGGATCAGAACAAGATCGTCCGCCAGGGCGAGAAAAAGGGCCTGTACGAGGCCTTCGGATACGGTCTCATCTGGCTGGAGCAGGCTCTCGGCAAGACCGAGGCGTAATTCCCTCTGACATGAAAAACACCTTGCGGCGACACAAAAACCGCAAGGTTTTTTCATTTTTTGAACTTTTTTCGGAAATCCGTTCCGATTTCGGGAGGATTTGGCGACATATAGAGTAGATGCAAGTGACAAATCGGTCAGTTCTCCCCCGTCATTCGTCACTTATCACTCAACCAAGGAGGTCATCATGAACAACCGCACCCATCCCCTTCTCCCCGATGGGGAGATCGTGGCTCTCTACTTCGCGCGGGACGAGGAGGCTATTGCCGCCACCGACCGCAAGTACGGCGGGTATTTATATACCGTGGCCTACAACATTCTACACGATCCCCAGGACTGCGAGGAGTGCCGCAACGATACCTACCTCAAGACCTGGAACACCATCCCGCCCAAACGGCCCAACCGTCTGCAGGCCTATCTCACCAAGATCATGCGCTGTATCTCGGTGGACCGCTACCGCGAGCGGACACGGCAAAAGCGGGTCCCCTCCGAGCTGACCTCGTCCTTGGACGAGCTGTCGGACTCCCTGGCCTCGGACTTTGAGCGTGAGCAGGAATCCGAGGCTCTCCGACGGTGCCTGGAGGATTTTTTGGAGGCTCTGCCCCGCCGTCGGCGTTTGATTTTCGTCTGCCGTTACTACTGCGCCGACCCGCCCGATCGCATCGCCGCCATGCTGGGGGTGACCGTCTCGGCGGTGTACAAGGAGCTGGGCAAGATCCGCAGCAGTCTGCGGGAGCACTTGGAAAAGGAGGGCTTTTACCTATGACACGGGAAATGCTGATGGACGCTGTTTCGGCCCTGGACAGCGAGGCTTTGGACGAGGCCCTCTGCCAGCGGGCGCGACTTTTACCGCGGGCGACGCGGCGGATCAAGCCCTTGACGGCCAAGTGGATGGGGATAGCGGCCTGCTTTTTGGCGGTTCTGTTGGTGCTTCCCTACGCAAGGCTGGTGTTTTCGGGGAGCAACGATGCGGCTCCCGATGCACGATTCTTCGCCTCGGTAGCCGAGGCTGAGGCGGCTCTGGGAGAGGGGCTTCTTTTGGATCGGCTGGAGGATTCCCTTACCCGCACCGATGATATTCGGGTGACCTACACCTCGGAATACTACGCCGCCGAGGGGGATATGAACGCGAGTTTGAGCGGCGGGCAGGTGGATAAGCCCCTCATGCTGGTGGCGACCTACAAGATCCCCGATACCACGGGCGGTATCGCAAGCGATCCGCTCCCTGAGGTACCTGTTGAGACCTCTGTAGAGCACGAGGGGTTGGAGCCCGTCCCCGAGGCACCCGTGGATGAGGAGCCTTCCTATGAGGCAGACTCTCCTATAGAGGAGGCTCCCTCCCCCGAGTGGATACCCAACGAGGATGACGGTCCCGGCCAGCCTGTCGAGGAGTGGGAAAACGCTGACTCGGTAAAACTCTACATTCTGTTCGACTGCGACAGTGTGGAGGACAGCCACATCGGAGGCTATGAGGAGCAGGGGTTGACCCAATGGTACGGGGATATCGCGGTGCGCTATTCGGTGATCCACGATCCCCAACCCCACGGGCAGGCCAAGTTCCTCTACGGCGGGGATCTGTACGTGCTGGACGTGGTGTCCTCGGAGGCTTATCAAATGATGTTCCGTTACCTGGATCTGCTTTTGGGAGAGGAGGGAAAACCGTGATTGCTTTACTGCGGAGCGGATTTTTCGAGGACTTTGACCTTCGTGCGGGCTTGATCTGGAGCATCCTGTTCTGCGCGGGAGCGGTGCTCGGTTTCCTGCTGAAAAAGAAGAACGCAAGGCTCATCACGGTATGTGTGAGTCTTGCGCTTGTGGGGCTCTGCGAGCTGTTGGCGGTCCTGCCTACCCCTGCCGCTTGGGCGGGGGACGGGTATGCCGTCTTGGGGGACGTGGGGCTGATCGGGGTCAGCTTTTTGGTACCCTTTGCGGCGGGGGCGGTGCTATCCGCTCTGCTGACAGCTTTTATAAGAAAGAAATAGGATCAATCCAACTTGAACCACCCAACGATTCCGTCTTTCTTGACGAGAACACTGCGGGTGGTCATTTTTATAATAGAAAGGGTATCCCCGGCGCGGACGAGAAGGCGGTAATCCGTGCAATCGTCGCAGATCGCAGTATCCCCTGCGTGCAGGGCGGTCACGTCGTTACACTCGTAGAGGTAATCGGCGGGGACCCACATACGGCGGCCTGTGCGGATATGCTCCACCTCGGCCATATCGCCGTCTGTCTGCAAAAAACGCACCTTGGCATCCCCCCAATGGATGTAGAAGGGGTTCTCGGAGGCCGATTGGCCGTGGGGGGCTATGATGGTGGGGAAATCATCGTAATGGACGTGGGTGATAGCCTCGGCGGGGCAATCCGCGGTGGGCAGGATCAGGAGATTGAGCTGTCCCTCGGTCTTGATGCCGCAACCGCCGTCGATGGCGATGATGCGGGTCTCGGGGTCTATGATGGGATTGAAGTCGGGGTAATCATCATGATTGAGGGCGACGGGCCAATGGCCCACCACGGTGTACTTCTCCTGGCGCATCCCCTCACGGCGGGCGGTGGCCAGGAAGTTGTCGAATTTCATGAGATCGTGGGGGTGGCAAGTCAGGTTCTCCTCCAGCGCGGGATGCCGCAGGCCGCCGTGAACGAAACGATACTGCGGTGTTTCAATGATGGTGGGCTGGGCGCGGAGGAAATCCAGTTCGGGGGCGAAACGCGCCTCCACGGCGGGCAGGATATCCAGGACCTCCTCGGGGGTTTGGGGAAGTGTTCCCAGCTCCCGACACATTTCGTCAAAAAAGCTGGTTCCCTTCCAGGCTCGCATATCCAGAAGATACTCCATGAAATCAGCCGCGGCGGTCGGATCTTTTTTGATTTTATCCATCATATAGATCCGCAGATAGTCCACGTTTCCCCACACGGACAGGGCACGGCCCTCTTTTGCGAGGTTCATGACGAAGCGAAGGGTTCCCAGGCTATCGGGGCCCTTTTCCAGCAGATCGCCCACCACGATGAGCAGATCGTCTCCGCCGAAATCGGCTTTTTCCAGGACGGCCTTCAGATGGTTTACGTGGCCGTGGATATCGGAGGTGACCAGTACGCGGCCCGCTGGGAGAGGGCTTATGGGGTGGATACGGACGGTATTCATCTCAGCTGTCCTCCTCGATCTTTACGTCGATGCCGTTGACCTCCACGCCTCCGTCGGCGCGGATGAGGACGTATTTAACCCCGTCGATGATGCGGGTCTCCACCAGGTCGGTGTGGGCGGGGTCCACCTTGATGACCACGTCGGGGGTGCGGACCTCGAATTTGCCCGTTTCCACCAGATTGCGGGGGGCAAGGGCGGCGTTTTGGCCGAAGCCCTTGTCGAATTTCTGCTCGAACTTCTCCACGTTCTCCTCGGGGACTCCGCAGAATTCCAGCATATCGCGGATGGCGTACTTATCCACGGTCAGGGGCTCGGGCTCCTTGGAGATCTTATGCTCCTCCATGGCCTGGTGGATCTGGGCGTGGACCGAGCGGACCACCGCCAGGGAGCAGGAGTCTCCCGCGGCATCGGCCAGCACCGAACGGAAGGTCTCCTTCTGCTCGGTGGCGGGCATGGGGAGCTCGCCCGCGTTGAAGATAGCATCGGTGAACTCCTTATGGCTGTTATCGGTGGCGTGGGTATAGTAGAGGGCTCCGTAGAGATTGGTGGAGCGGTTATCGAAGGAGGGGAACATGAAGCCCAGGGCGGGGGGCGAGATCACCGAGTCGGCCACCACGTTGCGGAAGCAGTTTTCACGGACGTAGTAGCTGAGGGTGGGCTTGGCCATTTTGATGGGGCAGATGGCGCAGAGGATGTAGCGGAACATTTCGGTGGAATCCTCGTCCTTGGCTCCGTCCTTGCGGTAGGAGAAGACATCGTAGCAATCGTAGGCCAGAAGGATCATGTAGTTCCCTTCGATCGCCAGGCTGTCGATGATCTTTTTATAGAACTGATGGATGAGCTCCTCGTCCGAGAGGGCGGTCTCGCGGAGATTGCAGAGGAGCTTATGCTCGGGGGATTCCATGACCTGTTGGGTAGTGAAATGGATATCGATGAGGTTGGTATCCACCTTACCCGACAGGGCTTTTTTGAGGAGGGAGAGGATCTCGTCGGCCTCGGTCTCGGTCATCATGGCCACAGACTGGTCCAGCTCGGAGATGATCTCCCGTTTTTCGTTGACGTAGGCTCCGCGGATGCGGCTGATGCCGGTTTTCTCGGCTTTGTAGCGGCGGCGGATCTCGGCTATTTCTTTATCGTTCATGGGGGTGTACCTCTTTCTGTAGGATTCGTAATGAGTGACGAGTGACAAGTGACAAACGACAAGTGAAGGAAGATTTTCGCCGTTGGCGAAAATACATCCATACACTTTTGTCTCTTGGCTTATATCGTCACCTGCCACTCGTATCTTGTCACTTGTATCTTGTCACTTGTATCTTGTCACTTGTATCTTGTATCTCGTCACTCGTCTCCCTCCACCCAAATGGGGCTGGTCCAGCCGAAGCGGCCGTCGGTCAGCTCCACGCGGAGGTAGTAGCAGTCGGTGGGGGTCTCCTGCTTGTAGTCCAGGATGGTGTCGAAGCACTCGCAGGAGCCCGGATAGTAGGCGATGTAGTTGCGGCAGTTCTTGACCAGGGTGATCTGCTTGATGGGGGTATCGGTTTGGACGCGGAAGAACAGGTGCAGGTCGCGGGTCTCGGGGCGTTGGATGGTTTCGCCCACGTAGTGGCCCTCGATGCGGAGGTCCAGGGTCATGCGGCCCCCCATCTCGCCGTCGGAGGGGCCCATCATGAAGGCGAAGGTGCGCCCCGCCTTGAGAGCGTCGAAGATGGCGGCAGGGCTGTTTTCCGTAGCCCACACGCCCGTGACACCGGGGTAGGTGGCAGGGTAAGGCAGGTGGGGATCGGCGCGGCCGTTCATACCGCCGTGGTCGTCGCTCCCGCCGATGACACCCATTTTTGCCCCTCGGCGGAGGGCATCCTGCCAGAAGCCGCCTTCACAGACGGTTCGCTGTTCCATGGCGGGGTTACCCAGGTATTCGGCGGCATCTCCACGGGACATGATCTCGACGTAGGGGGTCATCAGCTCCACGGGGATGATGCCGAAGTCGGCACCCGAAGGGACGCAGTAGGTATCGTGGGGGCAGGTGACCACGTCATCGCGGGCCAGCAGGGCGCGGAGCTCGTCCGCGGTGATCTCGCCGTCCCGCTCGCCCCGCACCATCTCTGCGTCATCGTCGCGGAAATAGAGGATCATGTTATTGTAGAAAGGATAGGAATCCCGCTCGTAGCCCAACAGGGTGGAGAACCTCCCTTCCACGCGGGCCTCAATGGCGGCCCTGCGGGTCAGCTCCCATTTGGAGGGGTTTCCTGCCCACAGCTCGGGCTTTCCTACGCCGCCGTGGTCATGGTCGGTGAGGACGGCAAAGTCCAGCTTGGCCAGGTCGCGGATGTTGGCGAAGTAGGTCTCGGGGGTGGGCGCGCCGTCCGAGAAGCAGCTGTGGCCGTGCATCTCGCCTACCAGGGGGATGAGGTCGGGGGCGGGCAGGTCCAGGCTCCGCTCGGCGCGGCGCAGTTCATCCCACAAGCCCCAGGGATTCTCGCTTTCTCCGCTGGTATACACGATGTCTGTAAAGCGGCGGGAACGGTTAGGGGTATCGAAGCGTTTGGCCATATATTTATCGGGGTGGGTCATGGTAATATCTCCTTTGGTCACGGATGGTTGGGCGTTTTGTCCGTTTTCGGTCGCCTTTGGTTCATTATTATAGCATGAAAAATGGGTTTTGTAAAGAGGTCGGTTCAAAAAAACGGCCCGCTCTTTTTCGGGCGGGCCGTTTGGGGTTATTCGGGAATATCGTCCCACCAGTACAGGATATCCGAGAAATCCTTATTGCGGAGCTTTTCGGCGGGGATGAAGAACTGGCATCCGCCCTCGTTTCCGAACTCGATGAGGTCGCAGTTTTCCTGATTGGAATGGCTGACCAGCTGGAACAGGAGAACGTCGTAGCTCTGCAGGCCCTTTTCGGGGCGGGGGTCGATCTGCTCAAAGCAGGGATAGCCGCCGATGCGGTGGCCTCCCCAGGTATTCTGCTGGCAGATGGCGTGGTACATGGCGGGGTCCAGGTCCTCCACCGAGGGGGCACCTGCCTTCTGGAGGGCTTGGTTGAGGGCGGGACGGAATCGGTAGTCCGAGGCCAGGCAGGTGCTCATGCCGGGCTGGAAGTAGATGGGGTAACAGCCCTTCACCGGGAAGGTTCCCTCCCCGCCCGTGGGCAGGGCCAGTTCGGGAGGACAGGAGCCGAAGGCCTCCTCGTCCTCGGTGTAGAGGACACGGAAATCGCTCTGTTCGGTGGGACGGTGGCGGTCACAGCCGTAGTCTCGGTCATCCGCGATGAAGAAGCGGATGATACCCGAGGCGGGCATATCGGGGACTCCCCGCACCTCGGAGCACCAGATGGCCGCCAGCATCCGCATGGGGTAACCGCGGCTGTCGGTGGGGATCTCTCCCAGGCTCTCGCCGCCCACGCGGCTTCGGCCTACGTCGACTCCCTCGGCGGGGAGGCAGACACGGAGCATGGGGCGGGCGGTATGGCGGTGGAAGAGCTCCATGGCGGTCTCCACCTCGGGGGTGAGGCGGACCTGGGTGACGAAGGGGGATTCGCCCCGATCCAGGAAGGCGAAGATGGTCTCCAGGGTCTTACGGTCCCCGCCGTTCATCACCGCGATATCGGCGTAGCGACGGCTCTCCTCCTTATTACCCAGGGCGTAGTAGGCCACGGCCAGGGCGTTGGCGGCGGCGGTCAGGGTATTCTGCAGGCTGAGGGCGTGGCGGGCGAAGGGGATGGCCTCGGCCCAACGGCTCTGCTTGAGGAGAAGCTGGGCCATATTATTGAAGGCGGCGGCGTAGGTTTCGTCGCACTCGGTGGCACGGCGGTAGCAGTGCGTGGCTTGATCCGCCAGGCCTTTTTTGGCGTAGAGCATACCCAGGTTATTCCAGGCTTTGGCGCAGGTATCATCCTGCCCCAGCAGTGTTTTGTAGGTCTCCTCGGCCTTTTCGGGGAGGTCCATGTCGGTATAGGTCAAGCCCAAAAACAGGAGGGTCACCGTGGTTTCCTCGGTGGATCGACAGCGGGGCAGAAGGCCCTCCAGGATGCGGATGGCGGAATCGAAGCGGTCCTCGTTATAGGCCTTGAGGGCATCGAGCAGCTTATTCTTATCCGAACGGCGGTCGGGGGCGGAGAAGGCGGTGCCGATCTCCTTTGCGTAATTCTTTTCAAAGAATTTCCGCCCCCGTCTGCCGCCGATCGTGCCCACGCGGACCATGGCGGAGACGCAAAGGGAGATGGGGATCAGGGTACGGACGGCGATGTCGGAATTAAACTCACCCTCGGCTACGATCTGGGCGATCAGGGCGGCGATCAACAGGATCAGGACGGTTATGAGGATGGTCATAGCCGTTTTGGGGGACATTCGTTTCATGGGAGGTTCCTTTCATATTTGATGGCAGACGATACAGGCATTATAGCATGGAGCGGGGATTTTGTCAAGACTCGCGGGGGTTTTCTTTTCCTGCCGATTATTTATCTCTTTTTTCGAAAAACCCTTGACAAGCAGACGGCTTTTGTGCTATAATATAATGAATATATTTTTGCAAGCAAAGGAAACCAAAACCATGACCATTTATGACGAGCTCGTTGCCCGCGGTCTGATCGCCCAGGTAACGAATGAAGATGAAATAAAGGAAATGATCAACAACGGCAAGGCCACCTTCTACATCGGCTTTGACCCTACGGCTGACTCCCTCCACGTAGGTCACTTCATGGCTCTGTGCCTCATGAAGCGGCTTCAGATGGCGGGCAACAAGCCTGTTGTGCTCATCGGCGGCGGCACCGCTATGATCGGTGACCCCTCGGGACGCACCGATATGCGCTCCATGATGACCCGCGAGACCATTCAGCACAACTGCGATTGCTTCAAGAAGCAGATGGAGAGATTCATCGAATTCGGCGAGGGCAAGGCTATTATGGTCAATAATGCCGATTGGCTTCTCGACCTCAACTACGTTGAAGTCCTCCGCGAGGTTGGCGCTTGCTTCTCTGTTAACAATATGCTCCGTGCAGAATGCTACAAGCAGAGAATGGAAAAAGGTCTCAGCTTCCTTGAATTCAACTATATGATTA
>CAYRTP010000042.1:0-15790 GCA_964427175.1 uncultured Clostridium sp.
GGCGCGGATCTCATCCCGAAGCCCCACCGCTGATTCGTAATTCTCACAAGCCACCGCGTCCCGAAGCTGTTTCTTAAGGTCCGTGAGCCGTTCCGTCTTTTCCAGTCGGGCGCGGTACCCCGCCGAGGTTCGCCCGACGTGCTCGGCCTTGCCGTGGGCCTGGCGGATGGTCCCCGCCAACTCTCCGCTGAATATGGTGTAGCAGGTCCCACACCCCACCTTGCCCGCCGTGGCAATGTCCCCCACGGTAGCCCCGCAGACGGGGCAGGCGCAGGATACCGCCCCCTTCAAAAGATTGTGGAAGGGGAAGGGAAACACGCTTTCGTCCGACAGAAAATAGGGGGAGATGAACCCCGCCACCGCGGCGCTGACGTCCTCCAGCTCTCCCGCCTGCTCCAAGGCCTCGGCGCAATCCCCGCAGAGCCGCAGAGTCCTGACCTGGCCGCCCATGCTCTCACGGTAGAAGACCGTAGCCTTTTTCTTGTTGCATCGTTCGCATAACATCTTGAAATTGAAACTTCCTTTCTTTGGGTTGTTTTTCCATTATACCGCATCCCAAGCAAAAAACCTGTCGGAATCCCCCGACCGGACAAAAAATGTAAAAAATCCGCAATTCCGAGGATATTCACATGGAGTTCATAAGTTTGTGGTATAATAACATGATTTGATTGATTTAACGGCATACTGCGGGGAAGGCCCGGCAGGCGTGCCGTGCGAAAGGAAATATTCATGAGTAAAAAACAACCCAACGCCTGTCCCGTCCGTAAGACCTCCATCGGCGGCCAGGCCCTGATGGAAGGAATCATGATGCGCGGTCCCCAGACTACGGCCATGGCCGTCCGCAATCCCCAAGGGGAGATCGTGCTGGAAACATTCCCCACCGTGGGCAAGAAACGCCCCGCCATCTGCCGCTGGCCCATCATCCGAGGCGTGATCGGCTTCGTCGATTCCATGGCCTTCGGTTATAAGTGCCTCATGCGCTCCGCTGAGATCTCGGGCCTGGAGGAGATCGAGGCTGAAATGGAGCGAGAGAAGGCCGAGAAAAAAGCCGCTAAAAAGGCCGCCAAGGCCGCAAAAAAGGGAACCGCTCCCGACCCCGAGGAGAGCACCGTCACGCCCGTGGCCGAGGCCTCTGCCGAGCCGGCATCGGAACCTGTAGCGGAACCCGCCGCCGAAGCGGTGAGCACTCCCGAAACCCAAGCCGACCCCGCTCCTAAAAAGGAGAAGAAGGAATCCTCTGTCCTGACAACGGTTATCATGGTCATCAGTATGGTCTTCGCCTTTGCCCTGGCCATCGGCCTGTTCATGGTCCTGCCCGCCTGGCTCTACGATGACGTTCTGGCCCGCTATATTTCGTGGGTGGACGGCGAGAACCGCTTTGCCCAGTCGGTGTTTGAGGGCATCCTCCGCGTGGTCCTGCTGGTGGGATATATGTCCCTCATGCTCCTCATGAAGGATATCCGCCGTACCTTCCAGTTCCACGGTGCCGAGCATAAGACCATCTTCTGCTACGAGCACGGCCTGGAGCTGACCGTGGAGAATATCCGCAAGGAACGCCGCTTCCACCCCCGTTGCGGTACCTCCTTCCTCATTCTGATGATGATCGTCTCCATCATCGTGGGCTTTTTCATTCCCGCCGACCTGCCCACCGTCCTCCGCGTCCTCTGTAAGCTGGCGGTCTTCCCCCTCATCATGGGCCTGGGCTACGAGCTCATTAAGTTCTGCGGCCGCCACGATAACCTGCTGACCCGCATTATCTCCCTCCCCGGCGTGTGGCTCCAGCACATCACCGTCCTGGAACCCGATGACGATATGATCGAGTGTGCCATCGTCGCCATGAAGGAAGCCATCCCCGCCGACGAAAGCGATGCCTGGTAATATTTTCGGCCCCCAACGGATACACTATTTTCGCACCATAAATTTTAACAGAAAGAAGGATTTGCCCCATGAAACTCATCGTCTGCAAGAACTACGAAGAAATGTCCGCCGCCGCCGCTCAGATCGTGGCCGACGTGATGAAGGCTGACCCCGCCTGCGTGCTGGGCCTGGCTACCGGCTCTACCCCCGTTGGTATGTACAAGAAGCTCATCGAGATGAACCAAAACGGCGAGATCGACTTCTCCAAGGTCTCCACCGTTAACCTGGACGAGTACTACCCCATCGCCCCCGATAACGACCAGTCCTACCGTTACTTCATGAATCAGAACCTGTTCGACCACGTCAATATCGATAAGTCCCGTACCTTCGTGCCCAACGGCCTGGCCGAGGATCCCGCCGCCGCCTGCGAGGCCTACGAGGAGACCGTGGCATCGGTAGGTGCCGCCGCCATTCAGGTCCTGGGTATCGGTCAGAACGGCCACATCGGCTTCAATGAGCCCGACTCCGCCCTGGAGGTCAGAACCCACGTCACCGACCTCACCGAGTCCACCATCAAGGCCAACGCCCGTTTCTTCGCCTCCGAGGCCGACGTGCCCACCAAGGCCCTGACCATGGGTATCGGTACCATCCTGGGTGCCAAGAAGATCATTATCCTGGCCAACGGTGCCGCCAAGCACGACGCTGTCGCCAAGATGCTGGCAGGCAAGCTGGACACCTCCTGCCCCGCCTCCATGCTCAACCTCCACGCCGATGTCACCGTGGTCTGCGACGAGGCCGCGCTGAACGGTTAACATTCAAACACACCCGTAGGGGCGCGCCTGCGTGTGCTCCGATTCCCGGGCACAGCAGGCGCGCCTTTTTCCATAGGCCGCGTCATCCTAAGTCCCGTGCTCCCCAATATCTCCCATTCCCCTCACTGTATATCCACCCCCAAAATCGGTCAATACTTTTCCCATCTCAAAAAATGGGAGTATTGCCATGTATCACAATAAAGTATTGATATGCGGAGTCAACACCTCCAAGCTGAAGGTGCTGACCGAGGAGGAGAAGCGGGCCCTCATGAAGCGGGTGCGGGAAGGGGACGAGGAGGCCAGACGGGAGATGATCTGCGGGAATCTGCGGCTGGTCCTTTCCATCGTTCAACGCTTCGCGGGACGCAGGGAGAACCCCGACGACCTGTTCCAGGTGGGCTGTATCGGACTCATCAAGGCGGTGGATAACTTTGATATCGACAAGGAAGTCATGTTTTCCACCTACGCCGTCCCCATGATCGTGGGGGAGGTGCGCCGCTACCTGCGGGACAGCACATCGGTACGCATCAGCCGCTCGGTCCGTGACCTGGCCTACAAATCCCTCCAGGCGCGGGACGAGCTCTCGGCTACCCTGGACCGCGACCCTACCCCCGAGGAGATCGCCAACCATCTGGGGGTCCCCCGCGAGCAGGTGGTGGGAGCCATGGAGGCCATCATCGAGCCCATTTCCCTCTACGAGCCCGTGTACACCGAAAACGGCGACTCCCTCTACGTTATCGACCAGCTCTCGGACACCTCCCGCGGTGCCACCGACGAGTCCTGGCTGGAAAACATCGCCCTCCGTGAGGCCGTCCGTACCCTCACCCCCCGCGAGCAAAAGATCATCCACCTCCGCTACTACAAGGATAAGACCCAGATGGAGATCGCCTCCGAGATCGGTATCTCCCAGGCCCAGGTCTCCCGCGTGGAGAAGGCGGCCCTGGAAAAGCTCCGTAAACAATTGTAACCGAAACGGGCGGCAGGGCCGCCCGCCTACATACCACGTATGAACGATTTGCTGCAAGAAATCAAACTCCGCCAACTCACCAATCAGTACCTCATCAAAAAAGCCGACCGTCTCACCGTCCTCCGCGACCTCTGCGGGGTCCAGGCCCAGTTTTATGCCAACGCCGTCCACGCCCTCCGCATCCGCTGTGATGATTTCGACGAGCGGACCGTAGGGCAGGGAGCCGTGAAGAACTGGACTCTCCGCGGCACCGTCCACGTATTCGCGGAAGAGGACCTCCCCCTGTTCATGCATTGCCGCAACGGGGCCGACTACCGAAGCGAGACCTGGCCGGGCTACTGCCTCTGCGAGAAAAACGGCGTGCAGAGTACCTGGGTCGGTGCCCCCGATGATGAGACTAAAACCTGGATGCTCACCCCCGACCGCCAGGCCTTTTTCGCCCGCCTGGTGCTGAACGCGGTTGCATCAGCCCCTAAAACACGGGACGAGCTCAAGGAGATCTGTTTCGGTGAGGGCATGACCGAGACCGAATCGGATGCCTTCTTCCACCCCTGGGGCGGCGGGATCCGCGACCTCTGCGATCGGGGATTTTTGAACTATATCGTCAGCGAAAAAAAGCCTACGCCCCCGCTCCCTGGTTTTCCCCCATCCCCGAGGACCTGGCCCGCCTGACCATCGCCCGCCGCTACTTCACGAATATCGCTCCTGCCACCATCCGTGATGCCGCCCACTTCCTCGACACCACCCAAAACGAGGTCAAGGCCATGATGGCCGACCTCCCCCTCGCCTCGGCTACCGTAGGGAAGCAGACCTACTACTGGATCGAAAACGGCAGGTTCTGCGCCGATCAAGAAATTCCTCCGTGTATCCTCCTGGCGGGCTTCGACCCCCTCATGCTGGGATATCACAGCGAGCAAAATCCATTCCTTCCCACCGAGCATCGGCGGGGCATCTTCAATACCGCGGGGATCGTCAACCCCGCCATCCTCCTCCGTGGCCGTGTGGTCGGGAAGTGGCAGAAAAAGAAATCCCGACTCAATCTGACCCTGTTTGAGTCCGTCAGCGAAGCCGACCGCCGCCTCGTCACCGAGACCGCCGAGACGCTGTGGCAGGATATCCACACCGTAGCCTGGCTCTGAACCCCTGAGTACCGACAAAATCACAAGGAAACACCCAACATGAAACACCTGAAAGCCCGCCTCAAGCAGGAATCCGAGGATATGCGGATCCTCATGCGCTCCATTCCCGCCACGGTGATGACCCTCTTTGTGGTCAGCGTCATCTGCATGAACCTGTTGGCCAATAAGACCCTCCTCCAGCTCCCCTGGATCGCCCTGGACGGCGGTATCCTCATCTCCTGGCTGTCCTTCATGTGCATGGACATCACCACCAAGCACTTCGGCCCGGGAGCCTCCAACCGCATCTCGGTCCTGGCCTGCGGCATCAACCTGCTGACCTGCGCCATCTTTTTCATCGCGGCGGCCATCCCCTCCAACGCGGGGGACTTCTCGGCTTTCGACGGCATCTTCGGAGGCACCTGGTTCATCCTTCTGGGCAGTACCGTGGCCTTCCTGGCCTCCGCCGTACTGAATAATACCCTGAACTGGCTGATCGGCAAATGCTTCCGCCGCAAGCCCGACGGCAAGCTGGCTTACGCCATGCGGACCTACGTGTCCACCTTCATCGGCCAGTTCTTCGACAATTTCCTGTTCTCCATTATAGTCTTTACGTTCTTCGCCCCCATCTTTTGGGACGGCTTTCACTGGACCCCCCTCCAGTGCGCCATGTGCGCCCTGACAGGAGCCGTAGCCGAGCTCATCATGGAAATCCTGTTCTCCCCCATCGGCTACCGTGTGGTCAAGAGATGGCGAACAAACAACGTAGGCCGTGAGTATTTGGAGCATATCGAAAGGAATAAAGCATGAAAATTCTCATAACAGGCACCACCCAAGGCATCGGGCGGGCCATCGCCGAAAAATTCCTCCGCGAGGGCCATACCGTCCACGGCATCGACCGCCAAGCCGCGGGCATAGCTCATGAACGCTACACCCACCACCAATGCGATATCCGTGATACCGACCGCCTGCCCGACCTTGCGGACGTTGAGATCCTCATCAATAACGCGGGCACCCAAAACGAGGAGGATATCGACATCAACCTCAAAGCCCTCATTCATATCACCGAACGCTACGGCATCCAGCCCGCCATCCGCTCGGTCCTCCACATCGGCTCGGCCAGTGCCCACACGGGGGCGGAATTCCCCCTCTACTGCGCCAGCAAGGGCGGTATTTTGGCCTATACCAAAAACGTGGCCATGCGTGTCGCCCCCTTCGGTGCCACCTGTAACAGCCTGGACCCCGGCGGTGTGCTGACCCCTCTCAACGATTGCGTCATGAACGATCCCGACCTTTGGGCCCAGATCATGGACGAGACTCCCCTCAAGCGGTGGGCCACCCCCGAGGAAATGGCAGATTGGGCCTACTTCCTGACCGTAACCAACACTTTCTGCACAGGACAAAGCATCCTGGTGGACGGCGGTGAATCCATCAATTACCATTTCGTATGGAAAAACGACTGAAAGGACAATCCTTATGAGTAAGCATTTCAAGCTCATCCTGCCCGACACGGGACGGGATATCTATCAGCCCGCCAAGTCCCTCCGCTGGGGCTACCGCTACGGCCCCTCCATCATGGTGGAAGGGAATGTCTGCCACGCCTGGTTTGCCACCCCCGGCGACGGCTGTGAGGCGGATTGGTTCACCTACCGCCGCTCCGAGGACGGCGGCAAGACCTGGACCCACGAGCGCATGGTCATGGAGCCCGTCCCCGATTCCATGGACTGGTTCTCGGTTTGCGACCCCGCCGTCATCAAGTACGGCGACTGGTACTACATGGGTTATACCTCCACCATCTTCGCCAACGGCGGCGGTATCTGCAACAACGGCTTTATCAGCCGCTCCAAGAACCCCGACGGCCCCTTCGAGCGCTGGACGGGCAAGGGATGGGGCGAGACCCGCGAGACCGAGGCAGGCACTCTGCATTGGATGGGTCAGCCCGCTCCCGTGATCTACTTCGACGAGGATTGGCACAACTGGGGCGCAGGCGAATTATCCTTCGTCATCAAGGACAACGTGCTGTATATGTACTACACCTGGACCTCCAAGGACCTGGACGGCAAGCATGTGGGCGATACCCGCGTAGCCACCGCCGACATCACCGACGAGAATTGGCCCGCGCACATCCAATGGCAGGGAACCGCCATTTCCCGCACCCTCCCCGCCAATGACTCCTACGACGTGGTCTACTGCGAGGACTTGCAGAAATTCATCGCTCTCTCCACCGCTAAACGCTTCTCCGAGGACAGCTTTTTGGCGGTCTACGAATCCGATGACGGCCTGCGCTTCACCCACGTCAACAGCATCAAGTCCAACGTAGGCTGGATGTGCCACAACTGCGGCATCTCGGGCGACGAGCATCACCACATCAAATCGGGCGACACCATGCTTCTGTCCTACGCTTACGGTAACCAATGGGGATGCTGGTCCACCCGCATCCATGAATATGACTTCGAGATCATGGATGAGGCCTTCTACGATGAGAGCGACCAAACCAACGTACACCATGAGATGGAGCGGCCGGATGACCCCGCCGAGTACAAAACCACCCTCCTCTACATGGGTGACCACCACCGCCTTCGTCTCCGCGTAGGCGATACCGCCGAGATTCCCACCACCATTGGCAATATCTCCTACGAAATGCGCCGCACCCCCGGCGGGGTGACCTACTCCAACTACGATCCCGCCATCGTGGAGATCCACGGGGATATGGCCACCGCCAAACAGGCGGGCTATACCTACGTCCGCGCCGACCGCGACGGATGCTTCTGCGAGTTCCTCATCACCGTGTTCGAGCAGGACGATGCTACCCCCTTGAAGTGGCAGGAATGGCTCCCCTATCCCGACAAGGAGGTCGTGGATTTCGTCCCCCTGATCTCGGCCTACACCGCCTCCCTCTCCAAGCGGGAAAAGAAGCAGATCCGCGGCATGGCCACCTACGCCGACGGCTGTCAGTTCGAGCTCTGCGGCGATGACGGCGTGATCTACCAAAACCATAACCCCGAGCTCTTTGCTATCCTCCCCGACGGCAACGTGATCCCCACGGGTCAGCTCGGAAGCGGAACCGTTACGGTCACCTGCGGATCCTGTTCCTTCGACGTGACCTTTACCGTGACCGCGTGATTCTTGCAGAAAAATTTGCAAAATAACGGAATGTTCACAAAAAAACTGTATATATTTTTGAAGATTTATAGTATAATAGTATGAATCTACACACACGAGGTGACTTCCTATGAATCAGCAACCGAAATATCGCAGAATTCTCCTCAAGCTCTCGGGTGAAGCCCTGGCCAATGGCGGCGGGAGCGGCATCCTGGACTTTGGTTTTATTGACCGCGTCGCCGCCGTCCTGAAAAAGTGTCGGGAGGCAGGGGTGGAGATCGGCATCACCGTGGGTGCCGGTAACATTTGGCGCGGCGTGACCGGATCGGTCAAAATGCAGCGCACCCGCGCCGACCACATGGGTATGCTGGCCACCACCATGAACGCCATCGCCCTGCAGGATGCCTTCATCCGCAACGGCCTGGACACCGTTGTCATGTCCGCCGTGGAAATGGATACATACGCCGACCACTACTCCGCCCGCCACGCTGACCGTCTCCTGAAGGAAGGGAAGATCGTGGTCTTTGCGGGTGGAACCGGCTCTCCTTACTTCTCCACCGATACGGGTGCCGCACTCCGCGCCGCCGAGATCGGGGCAGATGCCATCCTGATGGCCAAGAATATCGACTACATCTACACCGCCGACCCCAAGAAGGACCCCACCGCGACTCCTCTCTACGACGTGACCTACGACGAGATCATCGAAAAGGACCTCCGCGCCTTCGATATGTCCGCCGTGATCTTCTGTCGGGATAACCGCATCGAGTCCTATGGCTTCGGCCTGGCCGACCCCGAAAACATCTACCGCGCCGTCATGGGCGAGCCCGTCGGCACGCGGATGCATAATTGAAACTCTTAATTGCACATACAAGAAAGGAACAAAAACCATGAAGTACGATTCCAAAGCCCTCGAGTCCAGAATGCAGAAGGCCATCACCGCCTACGAGAACAACCTGGCCGACGTTCGCGCAAGCCAGGCCAACGCCGCCGTTCTCAACCGCGTGACCTTTGACTACTACGGTGCCCCCACCGCCATCAAGGATATGGCCAGCATCTCGGTATCCGATGCCCGCACCCTGGTCATCACCCCCTACGATAAGTCCACCCTGAAGGCCATGGAGAAGGCCATCCAGACCTCTGACGTGGGTATCAACCCCCAGAATGACGGTACGGTCCTCCGCCTGGTATTCCCCCAGCTCACCGAGGAGCGCCGTAAGGCCCTGGCCAAGCAGGTCAAGGGCATGGGCGAGGAGGCTAAGGTCGCCGTTCGTAACACCCGCCGTGACGCTATGGACGAGGTCAAGAAGGCCAAGAAGGACGGCACCATGACCGAGGATGACGTGACCGCCGCCGAGAAGACCATCCAGGACGTGACCGATAAGTACATCAAGCAGGTTGACGTACTCACCGCCGCCAAGGAAAAGGAACTGATGGCCATCTGATCTCCGCCCGCCGCAACCAATCAAAACTTATAGGGAAGACCCGCGCCATCGGGATCCCGAAAACACGCAAGGGGCGGGCGATATGGCCCGTCCCTTTATGCGTACAGAACCTACACAGAAAGGGAATCACCATGGCTCTTTTCTCCAAGGACACCAAGGAATCCAAGCAAACCGCCGAGCCTATGCGAGTGGATGAGCAGTTCCGCCACATCGCCTTCATCATGGACGGCAACGGCCGCTGGGCCAAGAAGCGGGGAATGCCCCGCGAATACGGCCATAAGGCAGGTGCCGAAACCTTTCGCAAGATCTGCGCCTACTGCCGCGACGTGGGCTTTCAGACCGTCACGGTCTACGCCTTTTCCACCGAGAACTGGAAACGCCCCAAGCAGGAGGTGGATGCCATTATGGATCTCCTTTCTGCCTTCCTCGACGAGCTCATGCGGGACCACGAAAAGTATCAGAACCGTATCCGCTTCATCGGAGACACCACGGTGCTCCCCGAACATCTGAAGGACCGCATTGCCTACGCCGAATCCCTCAACCCGAATTCCGATATTACCATCAACATCGCCCTCAATTACGGAGGCCGAGCCGAGTTGGTCCGCGCCTTCGAAAAGCTGGCCGCCCAAGGGAAGACCTCGGTGACCGAGGAGGATATTTCCAACGCCCTCTATACCTACGAGAGCGGCGATCCTGATATGATCGTCCGCACGGGCGGAGACCTGCGGATCTCCAATTTCCTGCTCTGGCAGGCCGCCTACGCCGAGCTCTATTTCACCGAAAAGCTCTGGCCCGACCTCACCCCCGCTGACGTGGATGATATGATCCGCGACTTTTACTCACGCAAACGACGCTACGGAGGACTCTGATCCTGCGGGCTTTGCATAGATCCCGATTCGCGTCCCATACGGGGAGCCTGCTCCCCGAAGAAAAGATAAAGGAAGTGCTGTCATGCGTACAAGAATTCTGACCGCCATCATCGCGTTCTTGGTTTTTCTGCCGTTTCTGATTTTTGCGGATACCCCCGCCCTCCCCATCGCCATGGCGATCTGCGGACTGGTCTCCACCTTTGAGATGATCCGTTGCGTGGGGCTACATAAAAACCTGTTCGTCTCCATCCCCCTGTACCTGGCGGCTGTAGCCGTCCCCTTCTCCCTGCGCTTCTGGGGCATTGAGAAGACCCTGCCCGCCGCCCTGGCCGCTATCCTGGTGCTCCTGCTCTATATGCTGGCCGTCACTACTTTCTCCCGCGGCAAGGTCAACGTAAACGCCTCCTCCACCGCCCTGATGACCTCTATTTACATCATCGCGGGCTTTTCGGCCATGGTCTACCTGCATGACTTCCATGAGGGCGGTCGATACTTGTATCTGCTGACCTTCATCGGAGCCTGGGTGCCCGATACCTTCGCCTACTTCACGGGTGTCCTGTTCGGTAAGCATAAGCTCATCCCCGATGTCAGCCCCAAGAAGACGGTGGAGGGAGCCATCGGCGGATTGGTGTTCTGCGTGCTGGCCTTCGTGGGCTTCGCCTTGCTCTATAACCACCTGTGGGTGGCCGAGGGTAGCGACCTGCTCCCCATCTGGCTCATGGCCATCGTCGGCCTAGTCACCGCCGTGGTCTCCATGGTGGGCGACCTGACCATGTCCCTCATCAAGCGCCAGTACGGCATCAAGGACTACGGCAAGCTCCTCCCCGGTCACGGCGGTTTCCTGGATCGCTTCGACTCGGTGATCGCCGTCGCCGTCATCCTGGCCGTCTTCCTGGGTTCCACCATCGGATAAATCGATCATCGCATAAGAGGTCTACCGTGAATCATCAAAATCCAACCAATCTCAACCAATATCCCGACCTGGCGGTCCTGGGCTCCACGGGCTCGGTGGGTGAGCAGGCCATAGACGTGGCCCGAACCCATCATATCCCCGTCCGCGCCGTGACCGCCCATAGAAGCGTCGCCGCCGTGGAATCCCAGATTCGGGAGTTCCATCCCGATTTCGCCGTTCTGACCGACGAATCCGCCGCCGCCGATCTGGCTACCCGCGTAGCGGACACCCATACCCGCGTCCTGGCAGGCTTCGACGGCATTACCGAGGTGCTCCATACCCTCCGCACCGAGAATCCCCTGGGCCTCACCGTGGAGAACTCCATCCTGGGCGAGGCAGGGCTTCTGCCAACCCTGGAGACTCTCAAGGCAGGCCATAAGCTGGCCCTGGCCAATAAGGAATCCCTGGTGGTGGGTGGCGAGCTGGTCATGGAGCTGGCACGGGAGAAGGGAACCACCATCCTCCCCGTGGACAGCGAGCACTGCGCCATTTTCCAATGCCTCCGCGCAGGCCGCGCTGAGGAGATCAAGAAGATCCTGCTTACCGCCTCGGGCGGCCCCTTCTACGGCTATACAAAGGACCAGCTTCAGACCGTCACCAAGGCCATGACCCTCAACCACCCCACCTGGAAGATGGGGGCCAAGATCACCGTGGACTCGGCTACCCTCATGAATAAGGGCTTCGAGGTTATCGAGGCCGTCCACCTGTTCGGCGTAACCCCCGAGCAAGTGGAAGTGATCGTGCATCGAGAGAGCATGATCCACTCCATGGTGGAATATATTGACCATAGCATCATCGCCCAAATGTCGGTCCCCGATATGCGCCATTGCGTCCAGTACGCCCTGACCCATCCCCGCCGCCTCCCCGCGGAAGGGATGCTGGCCGAGGCAGACCTGTTCTCCCTGGGCAGACTCACCTTCGGCCGTCCCGACACCGAGGTGTTCCCCCTCCTGGCCCTGGCAAGGGATTGCATCAAGGCGGGCGGAGCCCTCCCCTGCGTCCTCAACGCCGCCAACGAGGTCATCGTCGCCGCCTTCCTGCGGGAATCCATCCGCTTCTGCGAGATCCCCGACCTGGTGGCCCGCACCGTGGAGGAGCTGGCGTACACGTCCGCCTGGCATACCTACCATCAGCTCATGGAGGCCGACACCATGGCCCGCGAGACCGCCCGTCGGCTTCTGTCATCACCCACCCGCAATCATCTGTTTCCCTTTGGAGGTAATTCCATCCTATGATGGCCGTACTCAGTTTCCTGTTTTATTTTGTCATCACCATCCTGCTCATGGGGCTTTTGGTGTTCGTCCACGAGCTGGGACACTACCTGACCGCCCGCGCCTGCCACGTCACCATATACGAGTTCTCCATCGGTATGGGGAAGAAGTTGTGGAGCCATACCTCTCCCAAGACGGGCATCCAATACTCCCTCCGCCTGTTTCCCATAGGCGGCTTCGTCGCCATGGCAGGCGAGGACGAGACCAAGGAGGGGGAGGAGAACGACCCCAACGCCTTCAATAAGAAGGGCGTTTGGCAACGCATCATCATCCTGGCGGCTGGTGCCGCTATGAACGTCCTGACGGGCTTTCTTGCCATGCTGATACTCACCGCGGGCATGACCCTGGCGGGCTATAACCTCCCCTCCACCACGGTAGCCGAGTTCGCCCAGGGCGCACCCAGCTATATCTCGGGCCTGGAGCTGGGAGACCGCATCATCAGCATCGACGGTGTCAAGGTCCACACGGGCTATGACCTCACCTACGAGATCACCTTCAACGGCTATCAACCCGTGGACCTGGTTGTGGAGCGGAACGGCCAAACCGTCCTCATCCCCGACGTGCGGTTTCCCACGGGTGAGGAGCAGGGCATCCTCCTGGGCGGTATGGACTTCCGTGTCCTGGCCGCCGAGTCCACCGTAGGGAACGTGGTTAAAACCGCCTTCTATCGCGGCACCTCCTCCATCAAAATGGTCTTTGACTCCCTGGGCGGCATCATCACGGGCCGTTTCGGCCTGAAGGATATGTCGGGTCCCATCGGCATGACCACGGCGGTCCAGGACGTAGCCTCCCAGCCCATGGCAGGGTGGAACATTCTCTACCTGTTCGCCGTCATCGCCATGAACCTGGGCGTGATGAACCTGCTCCCCCTGCCCGCATTGGACGGCGGCCGCCTGTTCTTCCGCTTCGTGGAGGTTCTGCGCTTCGGTAAGCCCATCAACGAAAAGGTGGAGGCCACCATCCACGGCTTGGGCATGATGCTCCTGCTGGGCCTCATGGTCCTCATCGCTTTCAAGGACGTGTTCATGCTCTTTTGAATTTTGACAATTGTGAGGTACCCTCATGAATTATAACGCCATCCGCCGTAAGACCCCCGAGGTCCGCATCGGCAAGGTCGCCATCGGCGGCCAAAACCCCATCGCCATCCAGTCCATGACCAATACCGATACCCGCGACACCGAGGCCACCGTCGGCCAGATCAAAGCCCTGGCCTCTGCGGGATGCGATATCGTCCGCATCACCGTCCCCGACCTGGAGGCCGCCGAAACGGTCCGCATCATCAAGGAGCAGGGAATCACCACCCCCATCGTGGCGGATATCCACTTCGACTATAAGGTCGCCTTGAAGTGCGCCGAGTACGGTGTGGATAAGATCCGCATCAACCCGGGCAATATCGGAGACGATGACCGCGTTAAGGCGGTGGTGAATGCCTGTAAAGCCAAGCAGATCCCCATCCGCATCGGAGTCAACAGCGGTTCCCTGGAAAAGCATATCCTGGCCAAATACGGAGCTCCCACCCCCGAAGCCCTCTGTGAGAGCGGCCTCTACCACGCCGCCCTCCTGGAAAAGTACGACTATCGTAACATCGTCATCTCCATCAAAGCCTCCACCGTCTCGGATATGATCGCCGCCAACCGCCTGCTGGCGCAGGCTTGCCCCTATCCCCTCCACTTGGGCGTGACCGAGGCGGGAGGAGCCGAAATGGGCCTGGTCAAGTCCGCCGTGGGCATCGGATCCCTCCTCTGTGACGGTATTGGCGATACCTTCCGCGTCTCCCTCACGGCGGATCCCGTCAAAGAGATCGCCGCCGCCCACAAGATCATCAACGCCCTGGGGATCGAGGGCCAATGCGGCCTCCAGATCGTCTCCTGCCCCACCTGCGGCCGTACCAAGATCGACCTCATCGACCTCCATAGCCGCTTCGAGGCCGCCGTTAAGGCCGAGGGACTGGAAAACCTCCCCGTCAAGGTAGCCCTCATGGGCTGTATCGTCAACGGCCCGGGCGAAGCCAGAGAAGCCGACATCGGTATCGCAGGCGGCAAGGGTGAAGCCCTTCTGTTCGCCAAGGGCGAGATCCTCTGCAAGATCCCCGAGGATGCCGTGATCCCTACCCTGATTCAAAAATTGAAAGAAATGAAAGGGCAGGCCCAGTGACCTGCCCACCCAACTACATTCGCGGGATGACACCCCCCGCACCCCCTGCTTTGGAGTGAATATTGAACCATGAAAACCGTATTGGAAATTCTGAATCGCTATACCCCCGATCCCGCCGCCCACGCCATTCTGTCCCGGGCGCAGAACCCCGTAGTCCGCGCCGATAAGGAGAACCGCGCCCTCCAGATGGAGATGGATTTCCCCCGCCTTGTGGAGAAGGACGAGCTCTACCGCATCGAGGCCGAGGTGGCCGAGGCTTACCAGCTCAACTACGTCAAGTTTCTGCCCCACTATCCCCCCGAACTGTTCACCGCCGACTACGTGCCCGAGCTCCTCAAGGAGACCGAGCGTGTCGGCGTTGTGGCGCGGGGCTTTTTTCGTACCTACCGCCACTCCCTGGAGGGAAGCACCCTCCGCATCGAGATCCCCTTCATCCGCGAGGGGGTCATGCTTCTGACCGATGCCCACACCCCCGATATCATGTCCCGCATCCTCAAAAGTGAGTTCGGACTGGACATCCTGGTCACCGTGGAGAACTCCGAGGACTTCCAGGCGGACTTCCTCAATGAACGCCAGGCCGAACGGCTGGCCGTGATGGACAAGCAGATCGCCGAGGCCGAGCGAAGCTATACCCAGTCGGTGGCCGACCGCCGCGCCGCCGAGGCCCAGGGCAATGCCCCCGCCAAGCCCGCCGAGCCCGAGGAGATCCTCCCCCGCGTCGGGTCCCTCTTTGCCGAGGGAAGCGGAGCCGTCCATACCCCCGTCATCCGGGACGGACGTGTCCGCATCGGCTTTATGGATTTTGACATTTCCTCCCCCGAATACGCCATCGGCGGCGAGTTCGATATCATCCCCACTCCCCTCTCGGCTATCGACAAGCCCGCCCGCAACCTGGTGATTCTGGGCGAGGTCTTCGGTTTTACCAAGGAGCCCAACCGCCAGGGAGATAAATTTAATATCACCTTCGACCTCACCGATAACTCCGCCTCCATCGAGGTGCGGGCGAGCAACCTCCTCCCCGAGGATGCCGATGCCATCTCCAAGGTGGTGTCCAACGGCGCAGTGCTGGCCCTCCGCGGTTACTGTAAGCGTGAGGTCCGCCGCGATAAGACCGAGGGCCCGGACCTCCTGTTCTACCATAACGCCATTGCTAAAATCAGCCGCCTGGCTCGTAAAGATAAGGCCGAAAAGAAGCGGGTAGAGCTCCACGTCCATACCCAGATGTCCTCCATGGATGCCATCATTCCCC
>CAYRTP010000043.1:0-15673 GCA_964427175.1 uncultured Clostridium sp.
TTGGAGGCCCATAACGGGGAACGCCCCGACCACTGCACCGGCCCTGGGGGCCAGCCCCCTCACCTCGGCTCGCTCCACGATGGCGGCGGACAGGGGATGCTCGCTGAATAATGCCAAAGAATAGGCGGCCCTCATGAAATCCAGGGTTTCGGAGTTGTCACGTTTGCGGTTGCAGTCGATGTCGGTGACCCGAGGCTGGCCCTCGGTGACGGTGCCGGTCTTGTCCAGCACCACGGTGTCCACCCGACCCGCCTGTTCCAGGGACACGGCGGTCTTGAACAGGATCCCGTTGCGGGCACCTACGCCGTTACCCACCATGATGGCCACGGGGGTAGCCAATCCCAGGGCGCAGGGACAGCTGATGACCAGCACCGAGATGCCCCGCGCCAGGGCGAAGCCGACCTCGCGGCCCAGGATCAGCCACACCCCGATGGTGACCAGGGCGATGGAGATGACCACGGGGACGAAGACACCCGAGACCTTGTCTGCCACCTTGGCGATGGGGGCCTTGGTGGCCGCCGCGTCGCTGACCATGCGGATGATCTGGGACAGGGTGGTGTCCTCCCCCACGCGGGTGGCCTCGCAGACCAGGTGGCCCGATTGGTTGACCGTAGCGGCGGAGACTCCGTCCCCCACGGTCTTGTCTACGGGGATGCTCTCACCCGTCAGGGCGGACTCGTTGACAGCACTTTCACCCTCCAGCACCACGCCGTCCGCGGGGATGCGCTCCCCGGGCTTGACGGTGAAGCGGTCCCCCTTGCGGACCTCGGAGACGGGGATGACCATCTCCGCCCCGTCCCGCAGGACGGTGGCGGTCTCGGGAGCCAGGCTCATGAGGCTCCGCAGGGCGTTGGTGGTTTTGCCCTTGGAACGGGCCTCCAGCATTTTCCCCACGGTGATGAGGGCCAGGATCATGGCGGCGGACTCAAAGTAGAGCCCGTGGAGGCGGTGGAAGGCGGCCTCGGTCTGCCCCGCGACCAGGTCAAAGGACATGGCGAACAGGACGTAGGTGCTGTAGGCGAAGGATGCGCCCGAGCCCAGGGCAACCAGGGTGTCCATATTGGGGGACAGATGGAGGACACCCTTGACACCGTTGATGAAGAATTTCTGATTGATGACCATGACGATGGCCGAGAGGATCATCTGGATCATACCCAGGGCCATAGGGTTATCGGCCAGCGGGGAAGGGAGGGGCCAGCCCCACATGATATGCCCCATGGAGACGTACATGAGCAGAGCCACGAACCCCACCGACCACAGAAGACGGCGGAGGAGCTTGGGCGTTTCGGTGTCAGCCAGGGCATCCTCGGAGGGCTTGGACGCTTTTGCGGGACCGTCGGAGTCCTTGGGGCTGGCACCATAGCCCGCCTTGGTGACCGCTTCTACGATGGCCTCGGGGGTGGCGGTACCCTCCACGCCCATGGAATTTGTCAAGAGGCTGACCGCGCAGGCCGTGACCCCGGGGACGGCTTGGACCGCCTTTTCCACCCGCGCCTGACAGGCGGCGCAGGACATACCGGTGACGTTGAATTGTTTCATATTAAATTTTCCTTTCTGTGGTGCTGTGAGGGTCTTGCTTTTTGCGCGAATATGTGTTATAATATGGTAGGAAACTTTTTTGAGGTTTCCGTAATATGACAACTATGTTAAACAGGAGGTTTCAAATGAATTTGAAAAAGAAGAAAATGATCGTTGCCCTCGGTATTGCCGCGACAACTCTGGGGATGGTATCCTGCAACGAAAAAGCGGTTCCTGCGGATCCTTTGGATACGGTGGGCTCGTCGTACTCCGTGGAATCCTCCGAATCGGATGACTCTATGGATCCCCTGACCCCTGTGATCTACCTGGAGGCAGGTGCAGAAGACGGCACCGGCACGGCAGCCAAGCCTTACGGAGATATTCTGGACGCCATCGCCAAGGCGAAGGAGCTGGGCTTGGCGGGGGCGGAGCATATCACGCTGAAATTCGGCGCGGGGGATTACTCCCTGACCGAAACCCTGACTCTGACAGGGGAGGATTTCGGCGGCGCATCCCTGGAAATGATCTGTGAGGACGAGGAGAAGGCCATTGTCGGCGCATGGCTGCCCGTTACTGATTTTACCGAAACCGAAGTCAACGGTGTGCGGGCTTGGGTGGCCGATATGCCCACGATCAACGGCGAAACCGTCTATTCCCATCAGTTCTTCAGCGCGGACTACGAAAGACTTCAGCGTCCCCGCTATCCCGAGGAGGGCTTTTTGCGGAATGAATTTGTTACCAACGAAAAACGGGAAAAGTTGAATTGCGCGAACTTCACGTTTCACGGCGGTGAAAATATCACGAATGATGCGTTCTACTTCTTTGAAGGCGATATCCCGGAGAATCTTACCCGCATAAACGACATTCAGATGTGTATGTTCCATTTCTGGAATGATGAAAAGCTGACGGTCAAAAGCATTGATCACGAGAATAACCTGATGGAATTTACATCCGCCTCCTGGATGCATCTGGTGGAAAATCACGGCGTGGGTGGAAGATATTACTTGGATAACGTGTATGAATGTCTGAATACTCCCGGAGAGGTATATGATGACCGAGAGAGCGGGAAGCTTTATTATATACCGTATGAGGATGACCGCATCGAGGACTTTCAGATTTTCGCATCCACCATTGACACCCTGCTGATTATTGACAGCATGAACGGAACCGCCGAAAAAGATGTCCTTACATTGAAAAACGTGGGATTTGTGGGCAGTGATTGGAATAACGTCACCCGAAGCGCACCCCAGGCGGCCGAGGATGTGTCCTCCGCCATCCGTCTCTCCAACAGCTCGTACATCACGTTTGAGGATTGTACCTTTGACCATATTGGCAATTACGCCGTTCAGATCACAACCGGCGTGCATCATGTGATCTTTGACTATTGCTCTGTATCCGATATCGGGGCAGGCGGCTTCCGGATCACGGGCTATAATGCCGTTCCCGTGACGGAGGCGGTTCCCCACGATATTACCATCACCGATTGCTCCATAAACGGGTACGGTCGGGTATTCCGATCCGCCATCGGTGTTTTCGTCCAATACGCTTACGATTGTACTATTTCCCATAATGAGATCTCCGACGGCTACTACTCGGGTATGTCCATCGGTTGGGTCTGGGGATACGGCGATCATGCCACGTCAAATCTTTTGATTGAAAAGAACCATATTTATAATATCGGCCAAGGCCTGCTTTCGGATATGGGCGGTATATACAGCCTCGGTGTTCAGCCCGGAACCGTTCTTCGTGAAAACCTGATCCATGATATCAAATCCTACGAGCAGGGCTACGGCGGTTGGGCTTACTACACCGATGAGGGCTCCTCCGGCATCCTGATCGAAAAGAATATCGGCTACAACTGCTCGGATTCCGTGTACCACCATCATTATGGCGCGGATAATATCGTAAGAAATAATATTTTCGCCTTTGGCAAGGTTGGATGTGTGAAATCAAGCCGAGTGGAGGATCACGTTTCCTTCCGTCTTGAAAGAAATATCCTTGTCAATGACTATGCGCCGATCTATTTTTCCGATGGTAATGACAGCTTTACGGATGACTCGAATCTGATGTGGGATTACGGATTGGACGGTGCCGTGATCAGCCAGAGAGCCGGCTTTGAAACCATGGAAGAGCGGTATCTGGCACACGCGATGAGGACAAATTTCAGAACCATGACCAACAAGGGATTCTACAAAAATGCAGAGGTCGCGGATCCTCTCTTCGCAGACCCGTTCAATGGGGACTTTACTCTGCCCGAAAACTCTCCCGTGTGGGATATGGGATTTGAGCCCATTGATGTCAGCGATGTCGGCCCCCGCCACTGATCGCGGGGCATTCGACGCGGAAGTATACGTAAAAAAATATTGAAGGGAGCTTGTACAATGAAATGTAATTCCAAAAGCCTTGTGTCTCTGCTGCTGGCAGGCTTGATGCTGTTCTCGGCGGTCTCCTGCTCCACAGGCGGCGACATCTCCGATGAGACCAAGAATGTCTCCGCCACCGAGACCGTCGCCGAGGAGGACACCGGATACAAGCCGGATATTGCCACCACCGACTATGACTGTGAGTTCGTCATCACGGGTGCCAATCCCATCGTGGGATGGTCGGTCGCCTCCGAGGATACGGCGGGTGACCCCTTCTTCGATTCCATCTATGAGCGCGGTATCCGCATCAAGGACCACCTGGGCGTGGATCTGGTGGTGGCCGAGAGCGGCGGGGAATACGATTACGATAACGTGGTCATCCGTACGGTCCAGGCGGGAGACGATGAGTACCAGTTGGTGACCACCGCTTGCCATCTGGGTGTGAACACCCTGATCTCCTCGGGGGCCATGTATGATTTTGCCGAGCTGGACTCCATCAACCTGGATGCCCCCTACTGGGCCTTGGATCTCATGGAGGAGTACACCGTAAACGACAAGTACCTCATCGGCTACAACGATTTTTGCCTGGCTGATGCCTCCTGCATGGTCTTTTGCAAGGACCTGGCCGACGAGTATATGCTGAAGTACCCCTATGAGGATGTCAGCAACATGAAGTGGACCATGGACACCATGCTGTCCTTCGTCTCCAACGTGGCCAGAGACAACGGCGACAGCGTGTGGGATGAGCGTGACACCTACGGCATCACGGGTATTGGCTTCAGCGACCTGGTCCCTTTCGTCACCAGTAACGGCCTTAAGATGGCGGACAAGGACGCGGACGGGGTGTACCACGTGGCCTACAACGATAACCCCGAGCGGATGCTGGCCATGCTGGAGAAGGTCAGCGAGATGCGGCACGCCGAGTACGCCTACTTCTGGGTACCCTTTACCGAGCGGATGGATAAGGTCATCCCCTTTGGAGAGGGGCGTTCTTTGGTCCAGTTGACCTCTACCACGGGCTTTACCGGCCTGCGTGGGGCCGCCGTCCGATTCGGTGTTCTGCCTTACCCCATGTTCGATGAGGCGCAGGGTGAGTATCGCTCCCTCAGCTGGAACGGCCTGCTCATGGTCCCCGGTTCCATCAAGAATCACGCCATGGTAGGCGATGTGATCGAGCTGCTTGCCTACTACACCGCCCCCGTGAAGGTGGCCTTCTACGAGGATATGCTGGGCTCCAAGCTGGCCGACGCGCCCGAGGATGCCGATATGCTGAATATCATCTGGGATTCCCAAAGCAATGACGTTTGCCTGATCACCGCCGAGGACGGCAACCGCGTATGGGTAGAGCTGCTCTACCTGGTCCCCACCCTCTGCACCGACGGTATCAACCAGTATTCCTCCTACTTAAAGAGCCGCACCAAGGGTGCCAACAAGATCATTGAGGCCCTGTTCAATCCCAAGCGATGAGCGATCATGCCATTTCGGAACCCGCTACGGCGGGTTCCTTTTTATTTCATCATTTTCTGTAAGGTCTCGACCAGCTCGTCCACCACCTCGGTGTGGCCCTGTTGCAGGTCCTCGGCCACACAGGTGCGGATGTGGTTGGCCAAAAGCTCGCGGCTGAAAGCGTTCAGGGCGGCGTTGATGGCGGCTACCTGGGTGAGGATGTCCACGCAGTAGGCATCCCGCTCCACCATGCCGCGGACACCCCGCACCTGGCCCTCAATGCGGGACAGGCGGTTCTGGAGGGCGCGAACCTCCTCCTCCGAGCGGTGCTTGGTTGCGTGGCAGGGGCAGGTGTTTTCTGTATGCATAGGCGAATGCTCCTTGTTTGTAATACCCCCGAGGGGTATGTATATTATATACCCCCTCGGGGTATTTGTCAAGAGGGGAAAATGCGGGATGCCGCATTTTTTGCGTGCGAGGTGGTAGCTGTTTCGGATCCCCATGGAAAAAACATACATTCATTTTGTATTTATTCATATTTTGGGTTGACTTTTCGCCCCAAATGCAGTATAATAAATACTGATATACTATGCACACCCATCGAAACATACAGGCGATCCCGCCTGCAGCTTGCATAACGAAAGGATACAGATCATGGCTGAGAATCAGAATAACCGCCCCGCTCGGGGCAAAAAGAGCGCGGATGCCCTCCGCGAACAGCGCAGAGCCGCCCGTGAGGCGGTGCTCTCCCTCCTGTTTGAGACCGAGTACCATGAGGACGAGGCTCCCGAGGCCATCTACCTCCGCGCCGCCGAGGCCCGCGGCATCGACACTACCGACCGCTACATCCGCAAGGAATACTACGGCATCATGGATCACCTGGCGACCATCGATGCCCTTCTGTCCCGTCACGCCAAGGGCTGGCGGACCGATCGTCTTTCCCGCGTCAGCCGCGCTGTGCTCCGTCTGGGCACCTACGAGGTGGTCTACGCCGACAAGATCCCCGCGCCCATAGCCATCAACGAGGCGGTGGAGCTGGCCAAGAAGTTCGACGATCCCAAGGCCCGCGCCTTCATCAACGGCGTGCTCAACGCCGTCAAGGACGAGCTGGAGAAGAACGGCGGCGTGATCCCCGAGGTGGAGGTCCCTGCCGAGGCACCCGCTGAGGCCGAGCCCGCTGTCGAGGCTGAGACTGCTGACGAGGCTGTGGAGACCGCCGACGCAGAGTGACCATGTCGGACAAGTCCAATACCCGCCCCTGCTTTGTGGGCTTTGATACCAGCAACTACACCACCTCGGCGGCGGCCTGTACCGTGGCCGAGGACGGGCAGATCACCGTGATCGCCAACTGCAAGGCTCCCCTGCCCGTGGCCGAGGGAGCGCGGGGACTCCGTCAGAGCGACGCGGTCTTTGCCCACGTCCGCAACCTCCCCGAGGTCACCCGCGAGCTGCGGGAGATCCTGGAGGCAGGGAACTACCGCGTGGCCGCCGTGGGGTGCTCGGCAACCCCCCGCGATGCCGCCGACTCCTATATGCCCTGTTTTCTGACGGGCATCGCCGCCGCCGAGGCCTTTGCCGCGGGGTGCGGAGCCGCGGTTTACCGTTTTTCCCATCAGAGCGGACACATCATGGCCGCTCTCTACTCCTCGGGGGCTCTTTCCGAGGGGACTCTGTTGCGTGAGAATTTCCTCGCCTTCCACGTGTCGGGCGGTACCACCGAGGCGGTGGTGGCCCATCCCCGTGAGGGGGGCTTTGACGTGGAGCTGATCGGCTACGGTGCCGATCTCCACGCGGGGCAGGTCATTGACCGCGTCGGCGTGATGATGGGGCTGGATTTCCCCTGCGGACGGGCTATGGAGCAGTTGGCGGTGCAGAACACCGAGCCTCTCCCCCAGGTCAAGACCTGCGTGCGGGATGGGATCTGCAACCTGTCGGGACTGGAAAACCAGGCCGCCGCCCTGTGGAAGAAGACGGGGAACGCCTCCCTGGTCAGCGCCTACGTGCTGACCACCATCGGCAAGACCCTGCGTAAGATGACCGACCAGCTTCAGGCCGCGCGGGCCGAGCGGGGGGAGCCCACGCTTCCCGTGGTCTATGCGGGTGGGGTCATGAGTAATAAGTTTATCCGTCCTCTGCTGACCAAGGGGGCAAAATGGAAGGTCTACTTCTCCGAGCCCGCTTTCTCGGCGGATAACGCGGCGGGGACTTCGATTCTGTGCGCCCTTGAAGCGCAATAAAATACGGTACGCCCGGAAAGGAGCCTTCTATGGAGCCCATCACCCGCCCCGATGCATTCAGCGTCAGCCAAGTCAACGAATATATCAAAATGCTCCTGGAGGGCAACCCCAATCTGAGTGACCTGTGGGTACAGGGCGAGATCTCGGGGGCCAAGCTCTACGCCTCGGGGCATCTCTACTTCTCCCTCAAGGACTCCGACAGCGTCCTCAGCGCGGTGATGTTCCGCGGCTCCATGGCGAAGATGGAGTTCGAGCCCGAGAACGGCATGAAGGTGCTGGCTCACGGCCGCGTGTCGGCCTATCCGCCGCGGGGGCAGTACCAGTTCATCGCGGATCGCATGATCCCCGACGGGGCGGGAGCCCTGGCGGTGGCCTTTGAACAGCTCAAGGCCAAGCTGGGCGCCGAGGGGTTATTCGACCCCGCCCGCAAAAAGCCTCTGCCACCCCATCCGATCCGCATCGGCGTGGTCACCTCCCCCTCGGGAGCGGCGGTCCACGACATCATTCGGGTAGCCAAAAAGCGTTGCCCGTCTGCCGAGATCCTCATTTTCCCCTCGCTGGTCCAGGGTGCGGAGGCACCCGCCTACCTGCGGGGCGGTATCCAATACTTCAACGCGGTGAAGGACGATCCCGAGCAGGGGGTGGACCTCATCATCATCGGCCGCGGCGGCGGCTCCGCCGAGGATCTGTGGGGCTTCAATGACGAGCGGCTGGCACGGACCATTGCCGCCTCCGAGATTCCCGTGGTGTCGGCGGTGGGCCACGAGGTGGATTTCACCATCTGCGATTTCGTGGCCGACCTCCGTGCCGCCACTCCCTCCGCGGCGGCGGAATTATCCTTGCCCGACAAGGAGGATCTGTCCCGTCGGGTCACCGCCCTGGCTACCCGCCTGGACAGCGCACAGACCACCCGTCTGCGCCGTCTGCGTACCCGCCTGACCCAGCTATCGACCGCCAAGGTGCTGACCTCCCCCGAGGGAGTTTACCGTCTCCGCCGCGAGAGCCTGGAGGGGCTTTCCAAGCGGCTGGACCTGTCGGTCACCCGCCACCTGACCCACAAGCGGCAGTCCCTGGAACGGGCCGTCGCGGGACTGGGGGCCCTTAATCCCCTGGGAGTCCTGGGGCGGGGCTACGCCCTGGTGCAATCCCCCGAGGGGACGGTCATCCCCACCGCGGGACAGCTTGCCAAGGGGGATCAAGTGGTCCTCCGCTTTGCTGACGGCACCGCCCGCGCGGTGGTGGAGGAGACCGCTGTCCATAACCATGAAACCGAGGAGGTCACCCATCATGAGTGAGACCAAAGATATCCAAAAATCCGCCGATCTGCCCTTCGAGGAGGCCATTGCCCGTCTGGAGGTCATCGTCAAGTCCATGGAGGGAGACGCTGTGTCCCTGGACGAGAGCCTGGCCCTATATGAGGAGGGGGTCTCCCTGGTCCGCCGTCTGACCCGCGAGCTGGACGAGGCCGAGCAACGGGTGCGCATCCTGCAAAAGACCCCCGACGGGGAGATCAAGCCCACCCCGTTTACGTCCACCGAGGATTGATATGATGAAGAATACAAGCTATGAAACCCTGGCCAAGGCGGTCCTTTCGGAGGATGCCGCCCTGGTGGAGTCCCTGCTGGATACCCTGTATCGCGGCGGCGGACGCTGTGACGCGGTGCTGGACGAGTCCGAACGCTACTCCCTCATGGCAGGGGGGAAGCGGGTGCGTCCCGCGCTGACCCTGGAATTCTGCCGTCTGTTCGGCGGGGACCCCGAGGCCGCTCTGCCCTTTGCGGCGGCGGTGGAGATGATCCATACCTTCTCCCTCATCCACGATGACCTGCCCTGCATGGACAACGATGACCTTCGCCGCGGCCGTCCCACCAACCACAAGGTCTTTGGCGAGGCCTACGCCCTCCTGGCGGGGGACGGCCTGGCCCTGGATGCCTTCGGTATGGCCGCCTCCAATGACCGTGTTCCCCCCGAGACGAGGGCGCAGGCGGTCCTGCTCCTGTCCCGCGCGGCGGGAAGCGCGGGCATGGTCCGTGGGCAGATCATGGATATGTTCGGGGAGCAGAATACCTTGACCTACGAGGAACTTTTGGCGCTCCACGCCCACAAGACGGGGGATTTGATCCGCGTGGCCGCCCAACTGGGGTGCCTTGCGGCAGGGGTGTCCATGGGCTCTCCCGAGATGACAGCCGCCGAGGGCTACGCCGAGCGCATCGGCCTGGCCTTCCAGGTCATCGACGATATTCTGGATGCCACCTCCACCCCCGAGCAGTTGGGTAAATCCGTCGGCGGGGATGCCGACCATCATAAGAATACCTTCCTCTCCTTCTCCGCCATTCCCGAGGCCGAGGCCTACGCCGACCGCCTCACCGAGGAGGCTGTCGCCCTGCTTACGCCCTTTGAGGGGGCGGAGCGTTTGGCGGCCCTGGCTCGCTTCTTGGCGGTACGGAAGATCTGACCCATTCTACGATTCAACGAAAGAAAAGGAACAAACATGAATTTCTGGAAATCCATGCTTACAAATTTCCCCCTGGTCTGCGCGGGAACTGCCTGGTTCACCGCCCAGATCCTCAAGGTCTTCACAGGCGTTTTCAAAATGCGGAAATTCAGCGTATCGGCCCTGCTTTTCGGACACGGCGGTATGCCCTCCTCCCATTCGGCATCGGTCTGTGCCTTGCTGGTGTCCTGCGGCCTGGCCTACGGTGTGGACTCGGGCTACTTTGCCATCGCGGCCCTCTTTGCCATCATCGTCATGGGTGACGCGGCAGGCGTGCGGGCCGAGGCAGGGAAGCAAGCCAAGGTGCTCAACCGCATCATGAAGGACCTGTTCACCTCCGAAACCTCGGGAGAGGTCAACCAAAACCTCAAGGAGCTGGTGGGGCATACTCCTCTCCAGGTGGCGATGGGGGCCCTGCTGGGGCTCTCCCTGCCCTTCCTGATGGTGCTCATCCCGCTGTACCGCGGCTATTTCCCGTTATGAGAGCCGATCTGTATCTTGTGCAAAACGGGCACGCCGACAGCCGTACCCTGGCCCAGAAGCTGATTTCCGAGGGGGCTGTGACGGTGGACGGCCGCACCCTCAAAAAGCCCTCGGAGGACATTCCCGAGGGGGAGCATACCGTGACGGTTCGCGCTACGGCGGACACCCGCTACGTGGGGCGCGGCGGACTCAAGCTGGAGGCCGCGCTGACTGCCTTCCCCATTCGGGTGGAGGGCTGTGTAGCCGCTGATATCGGCGCTTCCACGGGCGGTTTTACCGATTGCCTGCTCCAAAACGGGGCGGCGCGGGTCTACGCTGTGGATGCGGGACACGGTCAGCTTCACCCACGCCTCCTGGCGGACCCGCGGGTGCGCTCGGCCGAGGGCATGAACGCCCGCGGTCTGACCCCCGCTGACCTCTGCCGCATCGAGCGGGTGTGGCAAGCGGAGCACCCCGAGGCGGCAGTTCCCGACTTTGAGGGCTTGGTGGAGGGCATCGTCATGGACGTTTCCTTCATCTCCCAGACCCTGCTCCACCCCGCCCTGGCGGGCATTCTGCGGGAGGGAGGCTGGATGATCGCCCTGGTCAAGCCCCAGTTCGAGCTGACCCGCTCGGCCCTGAACAAGCAGGGCATTGTCAAACAGGAAAAGGACCGCAAGGCCGCCCTGGATAAGGTGTTGACCTCCGCCGCCGCTTGCGGCTTTGAGGCGGTGTCGGTTATTCCCTCGCCCATCGAGGGCGGGGACGGAAACCGCGAATATCTGGCGTATTTCCGTAAGAAATTCCACATATAAGAGCGGCAGGGGACCGCTCTCTCCGGATTCGCTCGGGGCCGACTCGGCAGAGGCGGGCCCTCTCCCCCAAGAAAGTAGGTGCTTCAATGGCTGACGTGAAAAAAATCGCGTTGATTACGAATTTCAACATATATGAGAAGGCGGGAGCCGCCATGCAGGTGGCCCAGCGGCTGTCCGCTTACCCCTGCGAGGTGATGGTGGCCTCCTTCAATCGGGATAAGGTGCTCCGCATGAATCGGGGGCGTATGCCCTTCACCTTCCTGCCCATGGACGAGCTTTACGCCCACGCGGATATTCTGATCGTGCTGGGCGGTGACGGCACCATCCTGGAGGCCGCCCGCCGTTCGGCGGTGCGACAGACTCCCATCCTGGGCATCAACCTGGGGCGGGTGGGGTACATGGCCGAGCTGGAAATGGGGGAGCTGGATCTTTTGGCCCGCCTCTTTGACCGCGTGACCGCCGACGGCCATATCCCCGCCTCCTACGATATCGAGATCCGCTCCATGCTCCACGTGGACGTACTGACCACCGAGGGAGAGGTCCGTCAGCAGATGTACGGCCTCAATGACGCGGTCATCACCAACGGCTCGGTGTCCCGCATCGTGGATATTGAGCTGGCCGAGAACGGCACCCCCGTCACGGCCTATCGCGCCGACGGTCTTATCGTGGCCACCCCCACGGGGTCCACGGCCTACTCCATGTCGGCGGGGGGACCCGTCACCGACCCGCGGGTCAAGTGCTTCTGCGTGACCCCCATCTGCCCCCACTCCCTGGCGGCGCGGCCCATGATCTTCCCCGATGATTCGGTGCTGGAGATCCGCAACATCTGCCAGCGGGAGAAGATGCTCTACCTGACGGTGGACGGACGCACCAACTGCGAGCTCTACCGCGGCGAGGTGGTACGCATCGCCAAATCCCCCTTGGAGACCCGCCTGGTGCGGCTGAAGGCCTGCGGATTCTACAACCGCCTACGCTTGAAAATGGCCGAACACGGCTGAGGCTGAGGCGTACGTAAAACCGAAGGTTTCGTTCGGTTTGAAACAGTTTTGAACGGTTTCGACCGTTTTCAAACGTTTGAAAACGGTCATCCTGAGCGGAACGAAGTGGAGTCGAAGGATCTCCTCCCGGAAAGAGATCCTTCGACTGCGCCGCGTTGCGGCTCCGTTCAGGATGACCGCGTTGCCCCAAACACAAAATAACCACGCATTTTTTCCATTCCGTAAGGAGAACAGAACTACCATGAAAAAGAACCGATTGGACAAGATTATCGACATCATCACCCAAAACGAGGTGGAGACCCAGGACGAGCTGATCTCCTACCTGAAGGAGGCGGGCTATGCCGTCACCCAGGCTACCGTGTCCCGTGACATCCGCGAGCTGAAGTTAGCCAAGGTCATGACGGGGCGGGGAAGCTACCGCTACGTCCTGCCCAAGGAGGATAAGGACACCCGCCAGCTCCACATCAGCCATGCTTTGGCTGAGACCATCACCCGTGTGGAGTACGCCCAGAACGATATCGTCCTCCACACCTACGCCGGTATGGCCCAGGCCGTGGCCCTGGAGGTGGATCACCTGGCCCATCCCAACATTCTCGGCTGCGTGGCCGGTGACGATACCATCATCATCGTCGCCCGCGACAACGCCTCGGCCGCCGCCCTGTCCGACCAGATGCAGGAAATGATCCGCTCCCGCGCCAAGCAGGGACGGGAGGATAAGTAAGGGGACTGCCAAGTCCTCACGCCCCCATGATCCATGGAGGCGTTTACCGAAAGGAGGTCATCGGTTACCATGCTGGAGTCGTTGCATATTGAAAACGTGGCTGTCATTAAGTCGGTGGACATAGATTTCGCCGACGGACTGTGCGTGCTGACGGGTGAGACGGGCGCGGGTAAGTCCCTGCTCATCGACAGCGTCAACTGCCTGACGGGCGGGCGGGTCAGCCGTGACCTCATCCGCACGGGAGAGGATAAGGCCCTGATCAGCGCGGTGTTTTCACCCCCCGAGGGGGAGATCGTCGCGGCTCTGTCCGAGCTGGGCATTGACCTGCCCGCGGGGGACAGCCTCATGCTCCAACGGGTCATGAATCGGGACGGACGCTCCATCGCCCGCATCAACGGCCGCGCCGTGACCCAAAGTATTCTGCGGGAGGCGGGAGCCCTCCTCATCAACATCCACGGGCAGAGCGACAATCAGAAGCTCATGCAGAAGTCGGCTCATATCGACCTCCTGGATGCTTACTCTCGGGACGAGACGGTGTTTGCCGACTACCGCGAGACTTACCTGCAATGGAAGACCATCCGCGAGAAGATCGCCTCCCTACGCCAGGATGAGTCCGAGCGTATCCGCACCCGCGAGATGCTGGAATTTCAGATCAAGGACATCGACTCCGCCAAGCTTCGCGCAGGGGAGGAGGAAAAGCTCACCGAACGGCGGGATAAGCTGTTGCATCTGGAGAAGATCAACCGCCAGGTCACCCTGGCCTGCCGCGCCCTGTGCGACGGGGAAAAATCCACCGTCATGAGTCTCTGCGACCGCGCTGAGTCGGCTCTTGCCCAGATCGCCCCCATCATTCCCGAATGCGACGGACTGATGGAACGGTTGGCCGTCATCCGTGCCGAGGCCGAGGACTTAGCCGACCGCATTCGCGAGTTTGGGGACGAGGACGTGGGGGATCCCACCGCCGAGCTGGATAAGCTGGAGGGACGGTTGGATACCATTACCAGGCTCTCCCGCAAGTACGGCGAGGATATCCCCGCCATCTTGGCCTTCCGCGACAAAGCCGCCGAACGGCTGGAGGAGATCGACACCGCCGACGATCGTATTGCCGACTACGAAAACGAGCTTTCTGCTCTGACCCAAAAGCTGACCGACCTGGCCGCCGAGCTGACCGCCCATCGTATAGCCGCCGCGACCCGCTTGGGAGCCGAGGTACAGGAGTCCCTGGCCTTCTTGGATATGCCCAAGGTGCGGTTTGAGGTGGCGGTTACCCCGCGGGGGACCTTCGGCGGAAACGGAGCCGACGAGGTGGAGTTCCTCATTGCCTCCAACCCGGGGGAGCCTTTAGGCTCCATGATCCGCATCGCCTCGGGCGGTGAGCTGTCCCGCATCATGCTGGCCATCCGCAGTGTACTGAACCAGCGGTACGGGGTCCCTACTGCCATCTACGACGAGGTGGATACGGGTATTTCGGGCCGCACCGCCCGTAAGGTGGGCATCAAGCTGGCCAATATTGCCTCTGCGTCGGAGGGAGCGGCGCGTCAGCCGCGTCAGCAGGTGATCTGCGTGACCCACTCGGCCCAGATCGCGTCCTTGGCGGACGCGCATTACGTCATTGAAAAGCGGGAGACCGCCGCTGAGGACGGCACCCTCCGCGCCGAGACCTCGGTGCGTCCCATCGAGGAGGCCGACCGCGTGGAGGAGATCGCCCGCATTCTGGGCGGATTGGACATCACCGACTCCCAGCGGGCCGCCGCGCGGGAGCTGATTGTAGAAAAGGAAAGATTATGAGCAAAGCAACACCCAAAACCAACGCCATGCGTCAGCTGGACGCTGCCAAGATCCCCTACGAGGTGCTGACCTACGAGGTGGACGAGTCCGACCTGTCGGGCACCCACATCGCCGCCCAGATCGGTCTGCCCCTGCCCATGGTATTCAAGACCCTGGTGGCCAAGGGGGACAAGACGGGACATTTGGTGTTCTGCATCCCCGTAGACAAGGAAATCGACCTGAAGGCCGCCGCCTCGCTGACGGGGAACAAGAAGATCGAGATGGTCCACGTCAAGGACCTGCTGGGCCTGACGGGCTACATCCGCGGCGGATGCTCTCCCATCGGCATGAAGAAGAAATTCCCCACCTATTTTGACGCTACCGCCGCCGAGCATGAAAAGATCACGGTCAGCGCGGGAGTCCGCGGCGCGCAGATGCTTCTTGAGCGGGAGACACTGGTGAAGTTCGTGGAGGGGAAATTGATTGACGTGGCGAGGTGAGGGGGACTTTTTTCGATTTCACTCTTGACAAATGAGAGAAAAACTGTTATAATAATATTGGGGACAGGTAACAGGCGTGTCGCCTTTCGTCAAGAAAGATTGTATCGCCCATGACGCTTGTCTCCTTTTGATTTGTCTTGAACGGTATGGAATCACTCGAAAAAAGGGATGCCACCGTAGGGCGGGGGCTTGCTCCCGCCGTTTCGACCCAAAATTGATACGATCTTTTGTTTTTTAGAAATTTCGGCGGGAGCAAGCCCCCGCCCTACCGCGTCGTTACGCTGATACCCCGCAGGAAATTTTGATATAATCCCCTTAGAGTAGACACTTGAAAAAACAAAAAGTTTTCAAG
>CAYRTP010000044.1:0-280 GCA_964427175.1 uncultured Clostridium sp.
ATTCAGACCGTGGGACGTGCCGCCCGTAACGAAAACGGTACGGTCATCATGTACGCCGACGAGATCACCCACTCCATGGAGGTGGCCATAAACGAGACCGCCCGCCGCCGCGCCATCCAGGATGCCTACAACAAGGAGCACGGCATCGTGCCCAAAACCGTCATCAAGGAGATCCGCGACGTCATTGAGATCGGCGCCAAGGAGGAGGACACCCGCCACAAGCGCAAGGGTACGGGCATCGACGCGGTGGAGGACACCGCTCCGCCGAAGAAGCGCAAGA
>CAYRTP010000044.1:290-11348 GCA_964427175.1 uncultured Clostridium sp.
CGCCAAGGACCGCGAGGCCATGATCGAAAAGCTCACCGCCGAGATGAAGCAGGCGGCACGGGAGCTGGAATTCGAGAAGGCCGCCTTCCTGCGCGACGAGATCGCGCGGCTGCGGTCGGGGAAATGATCCTCTCACTTGAAACCCCAATCGTATCACATCATATAAGGAGATAGCACCATGAAACAATACCTCATCCCCGAAAACGGCCGCTTCTACAAGGCCAATATGCACACCCACACCACCGTCTCCGACGGTTCGCACTCCCCCGAGGACACGAAGGCCTACTACATGGCCCGCGGCTACTCGGTCATCGCCTTCACCGACCATGACGTGATGGTGGACCACTCCGACCTCAACGAGGAGGAGAAATTCCTGGCCATCACCTCCCACGAGGTGGAGACCTCCGCCCCCGCTCCCCACGGATTCGGTATGGCGGCTCCCACCTACCACCTCAACTTCTACGCCAAGAATCCCCACGAGACCAACTACGTCTGCCCCAATCCCAACTACACCTGGGGCAACGCCCGCGCTTACGCCGAAAAGCAGGATTACTACAAGGGCGATTATATTCGCCGCTACTCGGTGGAGGGTCAGAACGAGATGATCGCCGAGGCCCGCGCCAAGGGCTACCTGGTCAGCTACAACCACCCCGACTGGTCGCTTCAGAGCTACCCCGACTACATCGGGCTGGAGGGCGTGACCGCCGTGGAGGTCTACAACACGGGCTGCGTGGTGGGCGGCTGGGTCCTGGACGAGGGCGACCACGTCCTGGACAATTTCCTGAAGGCCGGTAAGCGTATCTATCCCGTAGCCACCGATGACAACCACAACGAGCGCCATATGTGCGGAGGTTGGGTCCGTTTCAAGGCCCCAGCCCTGACCTACGATAACATCATGAACGCCTACGAGCAGGGCGACTTTTACGCCTCCTGGGGCCCCGAGCTGGAAGCCCTGTACCTGGAGGACGGAGTCCTGAAGGTGGATATACCCGCCGACTCCCACGTGGTCTGCGTGGAGGTCCACACCTTCGCCCGCTGGGCCAGACGGGTGGGCGGCGAGGACCTGACCCACGCCGAGATCGACCTCAGTGGGCTCCTGAACGCGACCCGCCAGAGCGCGTATCCCCTGGACCGCGCCTACTTCCGCGTGGTGCTGACCGACGATAAGGGCAACCGCGCCCTGACCCGCGGCTACTTCTTTGACGAACTGGAGTAAAGCATGAGCAACAAAAAGCATAAGGGCGACCACGGCAAGCGGGCCGAAAAGCGGGCCGCCGCCCTGAATCAGCCCGTCCTCTACAATCCCGCCTCCGCCGACAAGCCCCGTCGGGTGTACCTGCGCAACGGGGTCTACATTTGGGCAACCCTGGGTGTCATCCTGGCCGTGGCCGCCGTACTGGTGGGCTTTGAGCTGTTGGGCCTGTGGGACAATATCATCGGCTCGGTACTGTCGGTGCTGGTTGGGGCCTTCGGGTGTATGTGCGTCTACGATCTGGCACTCCTGCTGACCGCCTGCGTCACCTTCGGTGAGGGCATGGTCAACGCGGGCAAGGACGAACGCGGACAGCAGATGCTCTTTCACGCCGCCTCGGTGGTCCGCGTCGAGATGCGGGACAAGGAGGCCAAGGTCCTTCCCTCCGACCTGCCCGTCTATAAGAACGCCGAGCTTTGCTTTATCATGGAAAGCGGCCGGGTCAACCGCCGCAAGGTCAGCCGTCTGACAGCCAAGCAGCTTGGGAAGATCGGGGCGGCGTTGGAGGCGGAGAAGAAATTTGACGTAAAGCACTAAGCGAAATTCCGCGAACCGTCGGGGATGCCGGTCCCTACAAATGAACATTATCCAAAAAGGAATCACTATGCAAAAATCCATCATCATAAAAGGTGCCCGCGTCCACAACCTCAAAAATCTGGACGTTGAGATCCCCCGCGACAAGCTGGTGGTCATGACGGGACTTTCGGGCTCGGGCAAATCCTCCCTGGCCTTTGATACCGTCTACGCCGAGGGTCACCGCCGTTTCGTGGAGTCCCTGTCCTCCTATGCCCGTATGTTCCTCGGGCAGATGGACAAGCCCGACGTGGACCTCATCGAGGGCCTCTCCCCCGCCATCTCCATCGATCAGAAGACCACCTCCAAGAACCCCCGCTCCACGGTGGGTACGGTCACGGAGATCTACGACTACCTCCGTCTGCTCTACGCCCGTGTGGGTACCCCTCACTGCCCCGTTTGCGGTAAGGAGATCAAGCAGCAGTCGGTGGATCAGATCATTGACCAGATTTTGACCCTCCCCGAGGGGGAGCGGTTTATGGTGCTCTCTCCCGTGGTCCGCGCCCAGAAGGGTATGCACGAAAAGGTGCTGGCCGATGCCAAGAAAAAGGGCTACGTCCGCGTCCGTGTGGACGGCAACATCTACGACCTGGCCGAGGAGATCAAGCTGGAAAAGAACAAGAAGCACACCATCGAGATCGTGGTGGACCGCCTGGTCATGCGGGAAGGCATCCGCCCCCGTTTGTCCGACTCGGTGGAGAACGCCCTGTCGGCGGGTGACGGCTACCTGCTGGTCATCACGGTTCCCCGCGACGGCGGCGAGGAGCAGGAGATGTACTTCTCCCAGCACTACGCCTGCGAGGAGCACGGCATCTCCTTCGGAGAGCTGGAGCCCCGTATGTTCTCCTTCAACAACCCCGTGGGTGCCTGCCCCCACTGCGCGGGCATTGGCGATATGCAGCGCATCGCCGTCAAAAAGCTGATCCCCCACCCCGAGATGACCCTGTGGGAGGGTGCCATCCAGGTCAACGGCTTCAAGACCCTGGACCCCAAAAGCTGGAACGGCCCCCTCTTTGAGGCGGTAGGTCAGAAGCACGGCTTCCGCATGGATCAGCCCATCAACACCTTCACCAAGGAGGCCCTGGACATCCTGTACTACGGCTCGGGTGAGGACACCTACACCATCACCCGCTACTTCGGGGACCGCTCCACCCATCAGACCCTCAAATTTGAGGGCGTGGTGGGCATCATGGAGTCCCGCATCCGTCAAGGAGGCTTCGGCTCCGACAGCTACGAGGAATTCGTGGAGGACGCGCCCTGCCCCGAGTGTCACGGCAAGCGGCTCAACCCCATGGTCCTGGCGGTAACCGTAGGCGGCCTGAACATCGACGATTTCTGCAATATGTCGGTGAAGGATGCCCTGGACTTTGTCAATAATCTCACCCTCACGGGCAGTGAGGCGGTCATTGCCAAGGAGATCCTCAAGGAGATCCGCGCCCGCCTGGGCTTTTTGGTCAGCGTGGGTCTGGACTACCTGACCCTCTCCCGCAAGGCGGGGACTCTGTCGGGCGGCGAGGCCCAGCGCATTCGTTTGGCCACCCAGATCGGCTCGGCCCTGGTTGGGGTGCTGTATATCCTGGACGAGCCCTCCATCGGCCTGCACCAGCGGGACAACTCCAAGCTCATCGCCACCCTGAAAAAGCTCCGTGACCTGGGCAACACCGTTATCGTGGTGGAGCATGACGAGGAGACCATGGAGGAATCCGACTATATCGTGGACATCGGCCCCGGCGCGGGCATCCACGGCGGTCACGTGGTGGCCGCGGGCACCCCCAAGGAGGTGGGCGAGAATCCCGACTCCATCACGGGTGCCTACCTGTCGGGCCGTAAATCCATTGAGATCCCCTCGGTCCGCCGTCCCGGCAACGGGCACACCCTGTCGGTCTTCGGAGCCGCCGAGCACAACCTCAAGCACATTCGGGTGGACATCCCCCTGGGCAAGTTTGTCTGCGTCACCGGCGTGTCGGGCTCGGGTAAATCCTCCCTGGTCAACGGTATTCTCTACCCTGTCCTGGCCCACGATCTCAACCGCGCCTCCACCTATCCCGGTGAGCACGATCGTGTGGAGGGCATTGAGCACCTGGACAAGGTCATCGCCATCGACCAGTCCCCCATCGGGCGGACTCCCCGCTCCAACCCCGCCACCTACACCTCCCTGTTCAACGACATCCGCGACCTGTTCGCCCAGACCCAGGATGCCAAGGCCAAGGGCTTTGGTCCCGGGCGGTTTTCCTTCAACGTCAAGGGCGGCCGCTGTGAGGCCTGCGAGGGCGACGGTGTCAAGAAGATCGAGATGCACTTCCTGCCCGACATCTACGTCACCTGCGACGTTTGCAAGGGCAAGCGGTACAATCGGGACACCCTGGAGGTCCACTACAAGGGCAAGAGCATTTTCGACGTGCTGGACATGACGGTGGAGGAGGGTCTGACCTTCTTCGACGGTCTGCCCAAGATCAAGCGCAAGCTTCAGACCCTCTTTGACGTGGGCCTGGGCTACGTCAAGATCGGTCAGTCCTCCACCACTCTATCGGGCGGTGAGGCCCAGCGGGTCAAGCTGGCCGCCGAGCTGGCCAAGCGGGGAACGGGCAAGACCATCTATATCCTGGACGAGCCCACCACGGGACTGCACACCGATGACGTAGCCCGTCTTCTAACCGTCCTGCAACGGCTCTGCGACGGTGGAAACACGGTTCTTGTCATCGAGCATAACCTGGATGTCATCAAATGCGCCGATCACATCATCGATCTGGGCCCCGAAGGAGGCGCGGGCGGCGGTACCGTGGTCGCCACGGGTACCCCCGAGGAGGTAGCCGAGGTAGCCGCGTCCTATACGGGACAGTTTCTCAGGAAAAAGCTGAAATAAACCTTGAATAGGAGAGCGTGCCTCCTGGCGTCCGACAGGCAAGCCTGTCAGGGCCTTTTAAAAAAGGCCCTTAAGAATCCCAAAAATTTTCAAAAAGGGATTATTAGGGTTGCGAGAGGACACCAAGAGCCATAGAGGACATCACCATGGGGCCCCTGCCCCATTGGTATTGATATTGAGAGCGCGTTCTTTTTTTGATAGAAAAAAACAGGACACAAAAATACAATTGGAGAAAACACACCATGAAAAAAGAATTCACCTACCGCGACGGGCAATTTTTCCTGAACGGAGAGCCCTATACCGTTATTTCGGGTGCCATCCACTACTTCCGCACCCGCCCCGAAGACTGGGAGGACCGTCTCCTCAAGCTGAAGGCCTGCGGCTTCAATACGGTTGAGACCTACTGCTGTTGGAACCTCCACGAACGCAAGGAGGGCGTGTTCGACTTCTCGGATATGCTGGATATCTCCCGCTTCATCAGCATCGCGGAGGGCTTGGGACTCAACGTCATCCTGCGTCCCGGTCCTTACATTTGCGCCGAGTGGGAATTCGGCGGTCTGCCCTCCTGGCTCCTCAAATACCCCCACATCGCCCTGCGCTGTGACGATCCCCTGTACCTGGACAAGGTCCGTCCCTACTACGCCGAGCTACTCAGCCGCGTCCGTCCCCATCTCTGCACCAACGGCGGCGGCATCATCATGCTCCAGGTGGAGAACGAGTACGGTAGCTACGGCGACGACAGGACCTACCTCCGCAAGGTGGTGGAGATCTACCGCGAGAACGGCATCGACTGCACCCTGTTCACCTCGGACGGCACCTGCCGTTGGATGCTGAGCGGCGGTACCCTGCCCGAGCTGTTGGCCGTAGCCAACTTCGGCTCCCACGTGCCTCAGATCCTGGCACTCCGCGAGTTCCAGCAGGACCGCCCCCTGATGTGCGGTGAGTTCTGGTCCGGCTGGTTCGACCACTGGCACGCCGAGGGTCGGGATCAGCGTCCCCCCGAGGATGTCATCAAGGAGGTCAACACCTTCTTCGATCTGGGCGCGTCCTTCAACTTCTATATGTTCCACGGCGGCACCAATTTCAGCTTTTGGAACGGTGCCAACGGCTCGGACACCTCCTACGAGCCCACGGTTACCAGCTATGACTACACCGCTCCCCTCACCGAGGCAGGCGACACCACCCCCATGTACTACGCTCTGCGGGAGACCATCGAGCGTCGGACGGGTAAGAAGGCCCCCGACATCGCCATTCAGAACTCCCCCAAGGCGGCCTACGGCAAGCTGACCCTCACCGAGTCCGCCCCCCTGTTTGAGAATCTGCATACCCTGTCCGCCCCCGTCCGCGCCGCCTTCCCCAAGACCATGGAGGAGATCGACCAGGACTTCGGCTACATCCTCTACCGCACCACCCTGACGGGTCCCTTTGAGGAGCTTCCCGTGGAGTGCGGAAAGATCCATGACCGCGCCATTTTCTTCCTCAACGGTAAGAAGGTCGGTCTCTACGAGCGGGGTCAGGGCGGTGACACCGTCCGTCTGGCCCTGGCCGCAGGTGAGACCGCCGAGCTGGACATCCTGGTGGAGAACATGGGCCGCATCAATTACGGTGTTGCGCTCCTGGACCGCAAGGGCATTCTGGGCGGCGTGCGCCTGGGTCAGCGGTACCACTTCGGTTGGGAGATGTTCCCCATGACCATGGACGATATCTCAGGCGTTGCCTACGCGCCTGCCGAGGCACAGGGCACCTGTCCCGTCTTCCTCCGCGGAAATCTGACTGTTGAGGGCACCCCCAAGGACAGCTTCATCCGTTTGGACGGCTTCACCAAGGGCTTTGTCGTGGTCAACGGCTTCAACATCGGCCGCTACTACGTCACCGCAGGTCCCCAGCAGACCCTCTACGTCCCCGCTCCCCTGCTCCGCGAGGGCGACAACGAGATCGTGGTCTTCGAGAGCGATGCCTACGCCGAGCCCGTGATCGAGTTTGTGGACAAGCCTATTCTGCATCTGTAATTTCACATAAAGGTACTGACTATGCAAAAGTGGAAATTTTACACCGCCAAGGAAATCAAGCCCCAAGGTTGGCTCCGCCGCCAGCTGGAGATCCAGGCCGAGGGCCTCAGCGGCAACCTGGACAAGGTCTGGCGTGACGTGCGGGACAGCGCGTGGATCGGCGGGGATGCCGAGGGCTGGGAGCGGGTTCCCTACTGGCTGGACGGCTTCATCCCCCTGGCCTATCTCCTGGAGGACGAGGATCTGATCGCCCGCGCCCAAAAGTATGTGGACGCTATTCTTTCGTATCAAAAGCCCAGCGGCTGGATCTGCCCCTGCTCGGAGGAGCAGATCCCCACCTACGACACCTGGGCGGTCCAGCTCATCTCCAAGGTGCTGGTGGTCTACTACGAGTGCTCGGGGGACGAGCGCATCCCCGAGGTGCTGTATCGTATTCTGAAAAACTACCACGAACTGCTCGCAAGCGGGACCATTCACCTGTTCAACTGGGGGCAATACCGTTGGTTTGAGGCCTTTGTGGCCATCAATTTCCTGTATCAGCGATACCCCGAGGCCTGGCTTGTGGAATTAGCAACCATTCTGAAGCAACAGGGTGCCGACTACAGCCAAAAGACCGAGCTGTGGAAGCACCCCCGCCGCGCGTGGACCTATGACACCCACATCGTCAATATGGCTATGATGCTGAAACAGGAAGCCATGACCTGCGACATACTCGGCAAGCCCTACTCCGGTGAGCCCGACCGTCTGATGACCGTATTGAAGGCATACAACGGCACCCCCGTCGAGCTGTTCACCGGTGACGAGTGCCTGTCCGGCCTCAGCGCCATCCAGGGCACCGAGCTCTGCTCGGTGGCCGAGCAGATGTACTCCTACGAGTGGCTGTACGCCTACACGGGCGACTCCGCCTGGGCGGAGCGTCTGGAGGTACTGGCCTTCAACGCCCTCCCCGCCACCATCAGCGACGATATGTGGACCCACCAGTACGATCAGATGAGCAATCAGATCGCCTGTATTCGCTTCCCCGGCACCCCCATTTTCGGTACCAACCGAGGCGACTCCCATATGTTCGGCTTGGAGCCCAGCTACGGCTGTTGCACCGCCAACTTCAACCAGGCCTGGCCCAAGCTGGCTCTGTCCTGCTTCATGCACAGCGGCGACGCCGTGATCTCGGCCGTGCCGATTCCCTCCTCCCTGACTACCGAGTTGGGCTCGGTCACCCTCAAAACCAATTATCCCTTTGAAAACAAGCTGGCATACACGGTAAGCGCAAAGGCGGATATGACCCTCAAGGTACGCATCCCCTCCTTTGCCAAGAATCTGACCGTGAACGGGGTCCGCACCGTGTACAGCGAGGAATTGAGCTTCGCCGTCGGTGCCGACGAGACCGCTGAGATCGAGATCGCCTTTGACACGGTTCCCCACCTCATGGACCGTCCCCACGATCTCAAGACGGTCAAGTGCGGGTCGCTGGTCTTCTCCATTCCCATCGCCTACGAAAAGAAGATGTACGAATACGAGGCAAACGGCGTGGAGCGGAAATATCCCTACTGCGATTACGAATACATTCCCCTGTCGGATTGGAATTACGCCTACGCCTCTCCCCACTTCCGTGTGGAATCCCAGGGCATCGCGGACATTCCCTTCAGCTCTACCCAGCCTCCCGTAGTGGTCAAGGCACAGGTACAAAAGATCGACTGGGGCTTTGAGGAAGGCTTTGACACAGTCTGCGCCAAGGTCCCCCACAGCCGCGAGCCCGTGGGCGAGGTGCAGGAGATCGAGCTGTATCCTTACGGGTGCGCGAAGCTGCGGATGACCGAGATTCCGTTGATTTGATACCGATCCTCATTCAAACTATTGAATCGTACCCGGGCAGAGTCATCCTGAGCGGAGCGTGTGCAAAGCACCGCGTAGTCGAAGGATCTCCTCAACCGATCAGAGATCCTTCGACTGCGCCGCATCGCGGCTCCGCTCAGGATGACCGTTGACCGTTGACTCTATTTTGTGTTTTATCGAGGATCCGTATGAGCCGACACCGACCATTCAGAAAGGGCCCCCTCGCCATGAGGGAGCCCTTTGCTCATTCAATTTTCTTCCGCCACGGGCCGTGTCAGCTTCTTCATCCAGCGGTAGCGGTTGACCTTGATGAAGGCCGCGCCGCACTTGAAGACCTGGTCGGCGTTGAGGCAGGCAATGACCACCACGGGAGGCCACTCAAAGACAAAGGCCGCCAGCAGGGATACGGGGATGACGATGCCCCAAATGCTGATGAGATCGTTGATCAGCACGAATTTCGCGTCTCCGCCGCCGCGGATGATGCCCGTGGAAACAGGCATCTGATAGGCGGTGCCGAAGCCAGTCACGCAGAGGACCAGGAGGAAATCCAGGGCCATCTTGCAGGTCTCCGCCGACAGGTCGGGGGAGATAGCGGCGTACAGGCTGACGATGGGCACGCGGAGGATGAACAGGATGGAGGAGGTACACACGCCGATGCCCACGAACATGAGCTGGAGGGTCTGGGCGTAGGATTTGATGACGTCCATCCGCCCGCTGCCAATGGCTTTACCGATCAGCACCGCCGCCGCCGAGGAGGCACCCACGATGGCCACCTTGAGCATCTGATACAGGGTTGAGGCGATGGAGTTGGCGGCAATGGCCGAACCCGCGGCATCTCCGCTGTCCATGTGGCCCAGGATCACGGTCTGAAGCATGACAGCGCCGCCGAACAGGAGGGAGGTGATCAGGAAGGAGCGGACCAGCTTGAAATAGTCCTTGGCCAACAGCTTGTCCAAACGGAAGAAATCCTTCAGCTTCCAGCTCAGCTTTTTGTCCAGGCAGAGGATGTAGATCAGCACGATGACCAGCTCGGCGATCCGTGCCGACAGGGTGGCGATGGCCGCGCCCGTGACACCCAGGCGGGGGAAACCGAAGTGGCCCTCAATGAGCAGATAGTTGAGTCCGCAGTTGACCACCAGGGTGGACACCGAGACCCAAAATCCGATGCGGACCGTCTCCACGCTCCGCAGGACCGCCAACAACAGGTGGGTCATGGCGAAGACGAGGTAGGAATACTTCATGACCCGCAGGTACTCCACGCCTGCGGCGTGGATATCGGGCTCCGAGGTGAACAGGGAGACCACGGCCTCGGGGGTCACGGCCCCCAGGGCGAACAGGATCAGTGACAGGCCAACGCCCAAAAGCAGGGCGCAGGTCGCGATGCGCTTGATGGGATCGGTGCGCTTCTGGCCCCAATACTGACTCCCCAGCACCACCGCCGCGTCCCCCGCGCCCAACAGGAGCTGTTGGAACAGGAACTGGACCTGGTTGACCGCGCTGACACCCGCCATGGCCGCCTCGCTATAGGCACTGACCATGACGTTATCGGCCAGGTTGACCCCCAGGGTGATGATGTTGAACAGCACCAGCATGGACCAGACCGAGAAGAAGTCCTTGTAGAAATTCTTGTCCTTTGTGATATGGATTCTTTTCATAATTAGTTCCCTTTTAATTTATCGAAAATACCCACGGAAAGAGGCCATCGCATAGGCGATGGCCTCGACTGAATGTAGATGGATTAGTCAATCCAAGCAATCTGCTTCTTGACGATGACACAAATCAGGTCGATCAGCCAAACAACGGTATAGCTACCCAAAATCAGAACAACGATACCGAGAATGATACCGGTGGTGTTGTTCTTGTCTGCACTCTTTACAATACGGTAGATATTCCAAACGATGTCCAGAAAAGGCAGGCACAGCAGCAACTTAACGATAAAAGGCAGATCGTCCATAGCGGTAATAAATCCCTTCATTTCGAACCTCCTCCACTAAGAATTCGCAAGTCATATTGCAAAATATGCTTGCACAGCAGATATTATACATGATTCTCGCCTATTTGTCAAGAGTTTTTTCAAAAAAAATAGAGAGTTGTCATTTTGTTCCATAAATTCAAAAAACCATCCCGTAGGATGGTTCTTTGAATACAATTACTTGTACTTTCTCTTGCGTGCTGCTTCAGACTTCTTCTTGCGCTTAACGCTGGGCTTCTCGTAGTACTCACGCTTGCGAAGATCGGTCAGGATGTTCGACCGTGCGCACTGACGCTTGAAGCGACGGAGAGCACTGTCCAGAGACTCGCCCTCTTTTACCTTGACTTCTGCCATGACTTTTTCCCTCCCCTCGCATACGCCGGAGATCAGTTGCCCGACGGTTACCGAAAATTACGGTTTGCCGTTGGCAAACTCTTTGCATATTATACCCGATTTTTGCGTATTTGTCAATAGGTTTCCAAAAAAACTTTTCGCTTTTTTACACAAAAACCCGAGGCGTTTGCCTCGGGCCTTTGGAGCTGATAATCAGATTCGA
>CAYRTP010000044.1:11448-15166 GCA_964427175.1 uncultured Clostridium sp.
ACTGATGACCTCCTCATTACCAATGAGGTGCTCTACCGACTGAGCTATATCAGCGTGTCGCTCATACCGATCCCGCCCCTATTGGAGCGAGATCGAATATGGAGCTGATAATCAGATTCGAACTGATGACCTCCTCATTACCAATGAGGTGCTCTACCGACTGAGCTATATCAGCGCATCTCCATGCGACTCGCCTATTATATCACACATCGCGGATTTTGTCAAGAGATTTTGCGGAATTTTTTTCGGGAATTTTGCACAAAAGAATCCGCGCCGTTCCAAAGAAACGGCACGGATTCTCCCGATGGGTCTCAGTTCGGGTCGGTAACCCCTCAAAGGGATCAGAAACCGTTCAGCCCCCACTGCGCCAGAATGGGCTTATAATCCTTATAGGCGTAGTTGAAGTCGAAATCGTAGGGGAAGCCCTCGATATTTCCGTATCGGGTGTATTGCCAGAGGCCGTAGCGCTTGTCGGTCTCTCCGGGGATGTAGTTGGTACCGTCCTTCCAAGTAAAATCGCTGTCCGAGAGGGAGAAGGAGCTGCTTCCGTCGGACTTGTCGGCCACGTGGCGGGCAAACCATACGTCCACCGTGTCGCGGATCCACTGGGTATCCAGCCGATTGTACATCCAGTCGGGGTTGGTGTACAGGGCGGCGTAGTAGCCCTCCTCCTGGAGACGGCCGATGAAGGTGACGCACAGCTCCATCAGGGTCTCCTGCCCCAACTCGGCCAGGTCAGGGTCCTCCAGGTCGAAGTAGATGGGGTACTCGAACTGCTTCCCTGCCAGCCAGCTCAGCATCATCTCGGCATCCGCCGCGGTCTCCTCGACCGTAGCGGAATAGGCGTAGAAGTAGGCACCCACCTCCAGGCCCGCGGCCTTGGCGGCGGCGTAGTCCTGCTCAAAGGCAGGATCCATCCCGCGGGTGGAGCCCGCCTTCAAGATGACGAACTCCACCCCCGCCTCCTTGAGGGCCACCCAATCCAGGGGGAGCAGATCATCGGAGGTAGCTCCCGTCGGGTGGTTCCACTTGGAGGTGTCGATGCCCTGCTTCAAAACCTTGGTATTATCCACGTAGGCACCCGAGACGATGTCGGCGTACTGCACGTGGTTATCCTCAAAGCTGAACCCGCAATCGTTGCAGGTGTGGAGGGTATAGCCCACACGGCTGACGGTAGCGCGGTAGACCTCGGCGGTGGAATTGGCGTGATTGAGGGGGGCAACGGGGTTGCCGTCCTGCTCATAATCGCAGTTTTCGCAGGTATAGTGGGTATAACCGCCCTCATCGCAGGTGGGGAGAATGACGGTTTCGGTCAGGGTATGGCCCAGGGGCGGAACGTAATCCCGCTCGTAGGCAAAACCGCATTCGCAGGCGTAGAGGGTGTAGCCCGCTTCCTCACAGGTAGGCGGGACCTGGGTCTCGGCGAAGGTGTGTCCCGTGGGGGCCACGCAGTGGCTCTCGTAAGTAAATCCGCAGGCACAGGTATATTGACTGTAGCCAGTCTCCTCGCAGGTGGGGGATATCACGGTCTCGGTGAAGGTATGCCCCGTGGGCACCACGTACCCGTCATCGTAGGTGTACCCGCAGGCACAGGTGTAGCGGGTGTAGCCCGCCGCCTCACAGGTGGGCGGGACCACCGTTTCGGTGAAGGTGTGGGCCAGGGGCTCCACGTGATCCCCATCGTAGGAGTCTCCGCAGGCGCAGGTATAGCGGGTGAATCCGAAGGATTCACAGGTGGGCGGGATGGTCTCTGCCGTGTAGGTATGGGAGACCTTGGCCAGGGGCAGGGTCATTTCCAGATCGCACTCCACGCAGTTTCCCAGGGCAGAGCCCTCGGCGGTACAGGTGGGAGGAGTCATGGTCTGCCAGGCTTCGGCCATGTGCTCGTGCTCCCGATCCTTGGGGGCATGACAGCCGAACAGGTTCGAGCAGAGCCCCAGGGCCAGGAGCAGGGGGAGAATGCGTTTGCATCTCATAGAATGGTAAACCTCCGAAGAAAATTTTTTGGGGTTCCCCCACGCCGCCGCGCGGATGCGTTGGTCGGGGGATCCATTTTTGCAGGATATTGGCCCATTATACCACATTTTTACGCAATTGTCAATTCATACTGTGAAATTTGCACGATATCTCTTGAAAAACTCTTGCTTTTTTTCCAAAATTATGCTATAATAAGATATTACCGTTAGAAAAGGAGTACCCCATGGCATCCGAAAAGACCAAAGCAAAATCCCCCCAGCAACCCGCCGCCTATGGCGATCAGAGCATCACTTCCCTCCGCGGAGAGGACCGTGTACGTAAACGTCCCGCGGTCATTTTCGGCTCGGACGGATTGGACGGATGTGAGCACTCCTTTTTTGAAATTCTCTCCAACTCGGTGGACGAGGCCAAGGAGGGCCACGGCTCGGTCATCAAGGTCACCTACTACCAGGACCGCAGCATTGAAGTGGACGACCACGGACGCGGCGTTCCCATGGGCTGGAACGAGCGGGAAAAGCGCTGGAACTGGGAGCTCATCTACTGCGAGCTCTATGCCGGCGGTAAGTATGACAACAACAGCGGCGGCTCGGCCTACGAATACTCCCTGGGCCTCAACGGCCTGGGTGCCTGCGCCACCCAGTATTCCTCGGAGTACATGACCGTTCGCTCCTATGACGGTCAGAACTGCCGTTCCATGACCTTCAAGAAGGGCAAGCCCGCCCAGAAGGAGCTCAAGGTGGAGCCCTTGGACAAAAAGACCCAGCGCACGGGTACCGTGGTCAGATGGCGGCCCGACCTGGAGGTCTTCACCGACATCAACATTCCCGATGAATTTTTCGTGGACGTGCTCCATCGCCAGGCTGTGGTCAACGCGGGCATCCGCTTTGATCTGTTCCTCCAACAGCCCGACGGCAAGTTCACCGAGCAGTCCTTCCTCTATCAGAACGGCATTTCGGACTACATCAACGAGATCGTGGGCACCGCCAGCCTGACCCAGCCCGTGCTGTGGCACATGGAGACCCAGGGCCGCGACCGTGAGGACAAGCCCGAATACAAGGTCAAGGCCGACATTTCCTTCTGCGTGTCCAATACCGTTCACCTCACCGAATACTACCACAACTCCAGCTACCTGGAGTACGGCGGCTCCCCCGACCGCGCGGTGAAGATGGCCTTCACCTACGCGGTGGATAAATACCTGAAGAATCAGGGCAAGTACAACAAGACCGAGAGCCGCATCACCTACCCCGATATCGCTGACTGCATCGTACTGGTCATCAACTCCATGTCCACCCAGACCTCCTACGAGAACCAGACCAAGAAGGCCATCAACAACACCTTCATTTACGAGGCCCTCAACGAGTTCATGCGGGCCCAACTGGAGGTCTACTTCATCGAGCATCCCACCGAGGCCGAGTTGTTCGTCAACCAGGTGCTGGTCAACAAGCGGAGCCGCGAGACCGCCGAGACCACCCGACTCAACCTCAAAAAGAAGCTGACGGGCACCATCGACATCGCCAACCGTGTGGAGAAGTTCGTGGGGTGCCGCTCCAAGGACCCCGAAAAGCGGGAGCTCTACATCGTGGAGGGCGACTCGGCTTTGACCTCGGTTAAGCTGGCGCGCAACGCCGAATTCCAGGCGGTGATCCCCGTCCGCGGTAAGACCCTGAACTGTCTGAAGGCCGATTACGAGCGCATTTTCAAGAGCGAGATCATCACCGACCTGATGAAGGTCCTGGGCTGC
>CAYRTP010000045.1:0-11928 GCA_964427175.1 uncultured Clostridium sp.
TTTTTGAAAATTTTTACCCTAATGGGTAGTGCAACTTCATTTTACAACGCGCGACTTTAAAAAAGAAAAGCTATACGGCCAAAAAACCGTATAGCTTTTCTTTATTTTTCCACGTGGGAACGGTAGTATTTCTCCTGGAATTCCACCGCTCGGGTTATCTCCTCCACGGCGAAGTCCATGCCTTCGGGGGCCATGACCAGCTTATCCTCCACGTCGTCGGCGCGGTAGACGATACCGATGATACGGCCCGTGTAGCGCTCCACGGGGTGGTCCACCCCCAGCAGGTACACGTCCAGCTCCTCCCCGTCTCCGCCGAGGACATCGGGAATGTAGCCGTAATTGATGGGGTAGACCAGGGTCTTCTCCCCCTTACGGTGGACGTAGCCAATGGGGCGGTCGATGCCGATGGTCACGGTCTGCCCCAGGTAGGGGCGCAGGTCGGGACGGGGGAAAGGTTGAGTGAACATAGGCACATCCTTTTTAGATATTAAGATATTAAGATACTAAGATACAAGATACAAGTAACAAGATACGAGATGGGGAGGGTGACACGGCGGTCCGGAATATCTTGGTATCTTTGTATCTTTATATCTTCTCTTAGTGGTTTCTCTGATTCAGCAAGCCGTGCTTGATATCCCACAGCTTCTGGGAGAGGTCGACGTAGTAGTTGTGGGGATTGGTAAATCTCCGCACTTCCTCCCACATACCTTCCCGCTCCTGCTTGCAGTGCTCGCGGATCTCCTCCAGGGTGGGCAGGGTATAGACCAGCTCGCCGTCCTTGAAGACGGGCACCAGGAGCTCGGTGGCGGTGAAGTCGGTGAGAGTCTTGCGCTTCCAGGTGTTCTGGGGATCGAAGATCTCCAGGGGCTGGGTATCGTCGATGACCTCGTCGTGGAGGCAGATGAGGTCGGCCTCGGCCTTGCCCGTGTCGCGTCCGCGGAGACGGTAGACCTTCTTGAAGTGGGGGGTGGTGATCTTGCCTACGTTCTCACTGATCTTGATCTTGGGCTTGATGGTGCCGTCGGGGTTCTCCACAGCGCAGAGCTTATACACGCCGCCGAACACGGGGTCGCTTTTGGCGGTGATGAGACGCTCGCCTACGCCGAAGCCGTCCACCTCGGCACCCTGGCGGATGAGCTCGCGGATGATGTACTCGTCCAGGGAGTTGGAGACCACGATCTTGCAATCGTACCAGCCCGCCTCGTCCAGCATCTTGCGGATCTTCTTGGTCAGGTAGGCGATATCACCCGAATCCAGACGGACCGCGCACTTGGTGATGCCCCGGGGCTTCAGGATCTCGTTGAAGGCCTGGATAGCGTGGGGCACGCCCGACTCCAGGACGTTATATGTGTCCACCAGCAGGGTGGCGTTGGTGGGGTAGAGGGTGCAATAGTTGCGGAAGGCGGTGAGCTCATCGTCGAACATCTGAACCCAGGCGTGGGCCATGGTGCCCGTAGCGGGCACGCCGTAGACCTCGTCGGTGATGGTGCAGGCGGTGTTGTTGACTCCGCCGATGTAGGCGGCGCGGGCACCCAGAATGGCGGCATCCGCACCCTGGGCGCGGCGGGAGCCGAACTCCGAGATCAGACGGCCCTTGGCGGCACGGGCGAGGCGGGAGGCCTTGGTGGCGATGAGGGACTCATGGTTGATGACCATGAGGACGTAAGTCTCGATGAACTGGGCCTGGATGGTGGGGGCGCGGACGATCATGAGGGGCTCACCGGGGAATACGTAGGTACCCTCGGGGACCGCCCAGATGTCGCCTGTGAAGCGGAAGTCACGGAGATAGTCCAAAAATCCCTCGTCGAACAGGTTTTTGCTCCGCAGGTAGGCGATGTCGTCCTCGTCGAAGTGGAGATTCTGCACGTACTCCACGATCTGCTCCAGACCCGCTACCACGGCATAGCCGCCCTCGTCGGGATTCTTGCGGTAGAACACGTCAAAATACACGATCTGATCGGCCAGTCCGGTCTTGAAATAGCCGTTGGCCATGGTGAGCTCGTAGAAATCACAGAGCATGGTGAGGTTGCGGGAAATATCTTTCATAACAGTCGCGCTCCTTTCGATTTGGGGGATTTTGGGTACGAATCGCATTTTATTACGTTTATTATACTCCTTTTTTGTCTTTCTGTCAAGGGAGCTTGCAAGATTCCTTGTCGCGTGGTGAAATTTCTCGGTTTTTGTGAATATACACCTGCATATAGACAGAGCTTTTTGTGCGGTATTACGGAAGACGATATTCGGAATGGGTCTTGACAGCGGGACGGCTGTATGGTATAATGGCATCATATAATTACATTCTATGTATATTTCAGCTGAAAAGGAGTTTTTCCATGAAAGCCAAACGGATTCTTTCCCTGCTTCTGGCGGGCTTGATGCTGACCGCCTCTTTTATCTCCTGCGCGACCGCCGACACCCCTTCCGACGAAAGCGGAACCCGGGCCGACACGGTCGTCACCGAGGAGGACACGGGACTCCGTGACAAGCTCCCCGACGATCTGTACTTTCATGACACCGAGGTCACCATCGCGGGCAACAAGCGTCCCGAGACCCTGGCCGAGATCGCGGTTTCGGGTGTCATCGGCGAACCCGTCAACGACGCGGTCTTCGAGCGAAATATGACGGTAGAAAAGCGTCTGGGTGTCAAGATCACCAGCTACGAGGAAAACGGCGGCATCGTGGACAAGGTCACCACGGCTGTCAAGGCGGGCACGGCGGAGTACGATGCCATGGCCGCCGAGTGCTACATCGCTCTGCCCAAGACTCTGGAGGGTGTTTTCGCGGATCTGCGGTCCACCCAATACCTGGATCTGGAGCAGCCCTGGTGGAGCCAGGGCTTGAATGAGACCGTATCCTTTCGGGATTCCCAGTACGTGGCGGCAGGCTCCATGCTGCTCTCCATGTACCGCTTCGGCTTCGTGACGGTATTCAACAAGCAGATCTTCAAGGATGCCAATCAGCCCATGCTCTACGATCTCGTGGAGAACGGCACATGGACCCTGGACAAGCAGATCGAGCTGATTCCCCTGTTCCACCGCGACAACGGTAACGGTGTGCAGGACCCCACGGGGGACGTGTACGGCTTCATCAGCACCGACTCCACCAACATCGATGCCTACTGGAGCTCCTGTCAGATCCCGATCATCGGCAAGAACGCGGACAACGAGTACGAGATGGTTTTTGACACCGAGCGCATCGTGGAGGTAGCCGATAAGCTGATCCACCTTTTCCACAAGACCGATAGCGGTATGTACAGCTTCCATCTGGATACCGACTGGGCCAACATCCGTCAGGTATTCGCGGACGGCTACGCGGCTATGGCCACCTTCCGCCTCCTGGAGCTGGAAAACGAGAGTATGCGGAACATGGCGGACGGGTTTGGCGTTGTGCCGATTCCCAAGTTCGACGAGGCGCAGAAGGAATACAAGACCCTGCTCCACGATCAGTTCACCATCATTTCCATCCCCACCACGGTAAGCGGGGAGCGGATGGACATCATCAGCGCGACCCTGGAAGCCCTTTCCTCCACGGGCTACCGCATTGTGAAGCCCGTATACTATGAGGACACCCTGCGGACCAAGATCGCCAACGATCCCCAGACCGCCGAGATGATGGACCTCATCGTAGAGGGCATCTACATCGACGCGGGCATCATTTACGTGGCCTCCCTGAATTATTTCCACCAGGAGCTCCGCGCCGTTGTCCGAGACGGACAGAATAACGCCATTTCCAAATTCAAGAGTAAGGTCAAAATCGCTCAGAAGGCGATCGGTAAGATCAACACCAGCCTGGGCAAGCTCGCCAATCAGGATGGCTAACACATGAATGAAAAATCCCCCGTTGCGGTCTTTGTGATCGCAACGGGGGTCTGTTTTCCGAGATTCATACGATTCCTTTTTCAAAACATTGAATAACCCATTGTAGTATGCAGTTAATTCTAAAACTTGATGTTTTATCTGTTCCATTTGTCTTCGCATCTTTGCCTTCCCCTTTGGGGAAGGTGGACCATCCGAAGGATGGTGTGATGAGCTCCGAGCAAGCTCGGCGAACGGATGACGATTTGCTATGTGGGTATAAGCAATTTTTTGCTCTGTTTGCAGATAAATTCTTATTCCCTCAAGTTTGCTTTATCCCGTTCTCCTCATCCGTCACGCTTCGCGCCGAGCTTGCTCGGCATGCAGCGCCCTGGTACTCCTTCCCCCCTCACCTGATCCGTCTCGCCTCGGTGTAGAACCGCTTGTCCTCGGCGTGGCCCATGGAGAAGGTTTTGCGGGGGAGGGCACCGTCGGCTATGACGGTGGAGAACAGCTCCTCCTTGGCCATGCCGTCAAAAATGAAGGCGACTGCGTCGGGGCGGTTGGCCAGGTCCTTGGCGGTCCGCTCACCGTGGATGTAATCCACCGTGGCCCCTGCGGGGGCGGTCTTCAGGTACTCGTCCAGGAAGTCCTGCACCGTGCCTACGGGAAGGGCTACGGCGGGGGCGGGGATGAACAGGGTCCCCGCGCGGTCACCGCTGACCCACTCCACGCGCTGGGGGGAGGCTTCGCCCCGCAGAGTTTCGGCATAGCGTTCAAAGGCGGTCAGCAAATGGTCGGGGTCTACCCCGAAGGCCACGCGGTAGATGGGCTCGAAACGCAGGGACTCGTCATAGAGATTGACCACCTCGCAGAGGGCGTAGCGGGCGGGATGATTCATAGCCGCCTCGTCACCCATGGCGGTGCGGATCTCCTCAAAGCAGGTCTTGGCCGCGGCCAGGGAGTGGTTGCCGTCACCCACCGCAAAGAGCAGAGGGGCCAGCCCCGCCTTGCCGTAGCGGGCCTCCATGGCCTCGGGAGTCACCAGAGCCTCCAGGGCGGAGGCCGTCGCCTCCATATCGCTGTCGGTCAGGAAATAGCCCTTGAGATGGCCGCCGCCCTGCATAAGGTCGTGATCGTAGGCCACGGGCAGAGCTTCCCTTCTTGCGGCCAGGGGCTCCACCACGGTCTTGGCGCGGTCGTCAATGAGCATCATGACGTGGGGGAGCTCGATGGGGGCATGACGGCGGATGGTGGTGCGGGCGGGGATGCGCTCGGCTACCGTGGCCTCGGTGGCGCGGATGAGGGAGTCGGCTCCCTTGCGGTAATCGTAGGTCATGAGGTCCACGGCACCCATCAGACCCCAGCGGGTCTCACCGTTACCTAAGGTGCGCTCCACCAAGATCATGGTGTTGGGATGGCTGACCAGCACCTCGGACAGATACGCGTCCATGGATGCCAGCACCCGAGGCTTGCGGGTGTCGGTCTCGGAAAGGTAGACCTCGGGGAGGATGAGCCGCAGGGCGGAGGGCGCGTCCCCCACCAGGGCATCGGCGGACTCCCAGTAGTCGGGCTGGGAGGTATATTGATCGCAGGCTACGCAGGACCAGCGCAGACCGTCGGTTTTCGAAAAATCGGGCAGAAGTATATCGGCGGGGCGGAATGGGATATTCATGACGGGTTCCTTTCATGGGGAGGGAGATTTGATTTTCCTATTATATACGATAATATTTGATTTTGCAATAGGTTTCGGCAACAAAAACAAACTTTTTTTCAAAACCCCGTTATGTAGGGGGGAGTTCATTCGACATATAGGGTGAAAGCGCGTTTTCATCAGGAGGTGATCTACATATGACCGTTACAGCAAAAACAACCATCGGGTCCGATACCCCGTCCCCTGCTTCGGCGGATGCCGCCATCCTGGAGGCCCTTTGGCGGCGGGACGAGACCGCTCTGCGGGAGGTGACCCGTTTATACGGGCGTATGCTCCACAGCATCGCCCTGCAGGTCACGGGAAATGCTTCGGATGCCGAGGAATGCGTCAACGATGCTCTGCTGGACCTATGGAACGCCGTTCCTCCGGACAGACCCACCCACGTGTCGGCTTACGTCAGCGCGCTGGTACGCCGCCGCGCCATTGACCGTGTGCGCTACCGCACCGCCAAGCAACGGGCGGGGGAGGGTTTCCTCCATTCCACCGAGGAGCTGGCCGAGTGCCTGGCGGATCCCGAGGGCTACGATCCCTGTGAAACCATAGTCATACGGGACTGCCTGCAGAGCTTCGTGGACCGATTGGACGAGGAGGACCGACGCATATTCCTGCTCCGCTACTACCGCTTTGAATCCATCGAAGCCATCGCCGCCCGATGCGGCAAGGGCGAGGCGGCGATCGCCATGCGGCTCATGCGGCTGCGAAAGCGGTTGCGCCGCGTGCTGCACGACAACGGCATTCACCTGTAATCCCCATCGAAAGGAGAACCATCATGAAAAACAATCAAGAAAAGCTCACCGATGCCTTCGGTATGCTCCGAGAAGACACCCTGCAGGCCTGCGTAGGCGATCCGCCCGTTCCCTACCGCACAGCCAACTGCGGCGTGGCGCGCCGTCGGGTCGCGGTCCTACTGGCCGCTTGCCTGACCTTTGCTCTGCTGACCACAGCTCTGCTCGTCCTCCCCTTCCTCCGCGCCGAGGACCCCGCTGTTCCCACCACCGACACGGCCGAGGCTCCCCCTGCGGCCGAGCTGTCCTGGTACGATGCCCCCCTGGTCCACGTACAGGTCCTGGCCCTGGAAAAAGATGACGTGGAAAACCACGCCGACGAGCTGACCATGACCGAAAATCAAGACATTTCGGTGGTCAAGGGCAACCGACTGGTAGACCAGCAGGTGTACGTTCTGTTCCGATTGGAGGAAGGCGAGACCCTGACCGCCACCTCCCGCAACATGGCCATCGCCCACACCACTCTGAACGCGCCGGACATCTACCCCATTTACGAATCCATGACCTGGGAGGAGAGATTCCTGCATTTCTTCTCCATACACTGGTTCAACGTCGGCATAGCCGGCCCCTCCATTGAGATCGACTCCTCCGAGGCCTTCCTGACCTGGGGCGGAAACCGCTACTACGCCGAAAATCCCCTGGTCATGACCCCCGACGAGGATTTCATCGACTTTGTCCTCCGCGACAGCGAGGGCCGCATCACGGGCGCGGGAAGCGTTTATCTCGGCAACCGCAAGCTGGTCGAGAATACCGAGAGCCGCTACTACGACGCGGTTTCCATCAGCCGCGGCAAGGTGCTGGGCTCGGTACGGTTTGACAATCCCGATGCCGTGACCGAGGAGCAGGTGGAGGCCTTCCTGGAGTCCCTCCACGAGCAGGCCGAGGATCTGCGGAAGACCCTGTTCGACGATCCCACCATGAGCGAGTGCTTCAACATAGCCCTGGCCGACCTCATCAACACCCATTACAGCCACCTGGACAACTTCGCCATGTCCTGGAGCAGTTCCCTCTACGACAATTACATCCGTCTGACCATTTACGAGGAGGTCGAGGATCGACAGATCTCCACCGACTACCTGCTCATGGAGGATGGGACCTGGGGCGAGATCGACCGAAAGATCTCCTTCTGCGAGTATTGCGGCGTACAGGTGGCCGCCTGCAGCCATTACCAGATCGAGCACATCCGCTACCTGCTGACCGACGGGCGGGTCATGGACGTTCACAACGGCATCATCAACAACCACGGTGCCCGCACCCTGGTGAAGGTCACCGACACCACCTACAAGCCCTGCACCGAGCACGACCTCATCGTAGCCCTGATGACCAAGGATTGCCCCATGGTGGAGCCTGTCTATCAGGCCTACATGGCCATCAAGTCCGAGCTGGGTGAGGAGACCTACGCCTTTGACATCAGCCGATTCATTCGATTCCGGAGCGGAGCCATCCAATGGAACCGCTACACCGTCCTGGAGGTCAGAGTGGGCGACGGAGGCGATTTCCACACGTATTTCGTCCTCGAAAACGGGGACTACGCCGAGCTGGATTCCATCCGCTACGGTTGCTCGGCCTGTGATTACACCACCCCAAGCGAAGCCTCCATTGAGGCCCACGGCCACGGGAACACGGCCATGGTCTACATCCTGAAAAACGGAGGCCGCTATACCGTCCAAGACGGCATGATCGACAGAGTTGCCCACGAGCCTGTGTACACCCCGTAAAAGACTCCGCTATCCCTGCCCCATCCCCGTCTGACGGGGGTGGGGCTTTTCGATTTTCCATTCCTAATACCAATGGGGCAGGGGCCCCATGGTGATGCCCTCTATGGCACCTGGTATCCCCTCGCTCCCCTGTAATCCCTTTTTCAAAGTTTTTGGGATTCTTAAGGGCCTCGCAAACTTCGCCGCAGGCGAATTTGCACCGAGCGAAGCGAGGAGGTTTCCAAAAGGCCTGACAGGCTTGCCTGTCGGATGCCAGGAGGCACGCTCCCCTAATTATAAATTTTCTATTTGCAAATTCGTATAAATCCCGCCGCAAAACCGCAAAAACTTTGACAAATCCCTTGACAAGTCTCGATCATTTGTGCTATAATAATATGAGTTTTTTATTTGATCAGCATCGAGAATTTTATGTGAAAGGTGGTTTATCCAAATGCCTCCAGGACCTCCTCCCGGCGCACGGTTTCAGTACGCCAAGGTCACGCCTCCCAAAAACGTAGCCGATCTTCCCCGCTACCTCCGCGAGCTCCTCGGCGGATTCTTTGTCCGCATGGGCTACATCTTCCAGCTGGTCTGGAAAACGGGACCGTGGATCCTGTTTGCCATGATGTTCTTCGCCATTTTCCAGGGCATCATGCCTGTGGTGGGCTCCAAGATCTCCGAAGCCGTGCTCAACGAGCTCCAATCCCAGTACGGGCTGTTCTTCGGCAAGGATTTTTCGGACTTCTTCGGCCATACCGTGTTCTTTTTGCTGATTTTCATGTTCTCCTACAACATTCTGAACAGCATCGTCGGCACCCTCAAGAACACCGTCACCCGCATCGCGGGCGAGCTGGTGGTGCGGACGGTCAAGCTGGAGATCATGAACAAGGCCAAGGAGCTGGACCTCTGTGCCTTCGACCTCCCCGCCTTCTACGAGAAGCTGGAAAACGCCAACCGTGAAGCGGGTATGCGTCCCATCCAGATCCTCTCCTCCACCTTCTCCATGGTCAGCACCATCATCACCTTCATCTCCTTCGTGGTCATCCTCGCCGCCGAGCTGTGGTGGGCCGCCCTGGTCATGGTGCTGGTGTCGGTGCCCTCGGCCATCATCAATTTCTACTACCGCCGCAAGAACTTCCAGTATATGCGCCGCCGCTCCAAGGACCGCCGCCAGATGGACTACTACTCCGACCTCATGGTCAACAAGGACATGGTCAAGGAGATCCGTATGTTCGATCTGTCCGACACCTTCATCGGCCGCTACCGCGAGACCTTTGACCGCTACTACGCGGGCATCCGCGCCCTCATCCTCACCGAGAACGCCTGGCACGTGGCCATCACCATCGTATCCGCGGTGGTCAACTGTGCCTTCTACGCCTGGTTCGCCTACCGCGTGGTCACGGGCGGCTATCAGATCGGTACCTACTCCCTCTACACGGGAGCCCTGGGGCAGATCGCGGGCCAGGTCGGCTCCCTGATCTCCATCTCGGCCACCATCTACGAGGGTACCCTGTTCATCGACAACCTGACCTCCTTCCTCAAGGAGGAGCCCACCATCGTCCCCATCCCCGTGGAGGGACGGGAGGAGGAGGGCCCTCTGAAGGTCAACCACGGCCAGGCTCACACCATCGAGTTCCGCCACGTCAGCTTCATCTACCCCGGCACCGAACGCAAGGTGCTGGATGACGTGAACCTGCTCATCCGTCCCGGGGAGACCTTGGTGCTGGTGGGACTGAACGGCGCGGGCAAGACCACTCTGCTCAAGCTGCTGACCCGTCTGTATGATCCCACCGAGGGTACCATCCTGTTGGACGGCGAGGACATCCGTTCCTACGACGTGAAGGACCTGTACCGTATGTACGGCATCATCTTCCAGGACTTCGGCAAGTACGCCGTCAGCGTCACCGAGAACATCCGCTTTGGTGACATCAACAAGGAAGTCAACCCCGAGGCCATCCGCAAGGCCGCCGAGGAGGCCGATGCCACCGACTACATCTCCCACCTGCCCGAGGGCTTCGACACCCCCCTCATGCGGATTTTTGAGGAGCAGGGCATTGAGCTGTCCATCGGTCAATGGCAGAAGCTGGCCATCGCCCGCGCCTTCTACAGCGACTCGGACGTGCTGATCCTGGACGAGCCCACCGCTTCCCTGGACCCCATGGCCGAGCAGGAGATCTTCAACCAGTTCGACCGCTTGCGGGCCGACAAGACCACCATTTTCGTATCCCACCGACTCTCCTCGGCTACCGTTGCCTCCAAGATCGCGGTTTTGGAGTACGGCAAGCTCATTGAGGAGGGTGACCACCGCCAGCTCATGGCCAAGCGGGGCCGCTACTACGAGCTGTTCTCCACCCAGGCCAAGCGCTACGTCACCGAAGGCGAGGCAGTCCTGGAGGAGGTTCCCGAAGACGTCAGACCTCACCGCGCCCCCCCGCAGGGCGGGCATCCGCATGGGATGCCGCCCCACGGTATGCCGCCTCATGGAGACCGTCCGCAAGGAGGACCGCCCCGCGAAGGGCATCCTCACGGCGGCCGTCCTCCCATGGGAGCGGGCAGACGCGGAGATTCATAAACTATAATCAGTAAATCAACCCGAAAAAAGGAGACCATATCATGTCTGTCAAAGTTGTGAAGTTCGGCGGCAGCTCTCTTGCCGATGCCGAGCATTTCCGTCAGGTCGCGGCCATTATCAAGGCTGACCCCACCCGCCGTTACGTAGTTCCCTCGGCTCCCGGCAAGCGGGAAAAGAGCGACACCAAGGTCACCGATATGCTCTATCGTTGCTACGACCTCATCAAGTCCCGTTCCTCCATGGAGTCCATCGACCACTGCTACAACGAGATCCGTGCCCGCTACACCGGCATCATCGCCGATCTGGGCTTGGACTACGACATCAACGGCGAGCTGGACTACATCAAGAACGCCATGCTTCACGCCGCCGGCCGCGGCTACACCGCCAGCCGCGGTGAGTATCTGAACGCCCTGATCCTGGCCAAGTACCTGGGCTTCGATTTCATTGACGCTGAAAACGTCATCTTCTTCAAGGAGAACGGCACCCTGGACGAGGAGCGCACCAACGCCGAGCTGACCGCCGAGCTGGAGAAGCACCAGTACGCCGTCATTCCCGGCTTCTACGGCGGCACTCCCAACGGCACCGTCAAGACCTTCTCCCGCGGTGGCTCCGACATCACCGGCTCCATCGTAGCCCGCGCCGCCAAGGCCGATCTCTACGAGAACTGGACCGACGTTTCGGGCTTCATGATGGCGGATCCCCGCATCATTGACAACCCCTGCATCATCAAGGAGATCACCTACCGTGAGCTCCGCGAGCTGTCCTACATGGGTGCGACCGTGCTTCACGAGGACGCGGTATTCCCCGTTCGCTCCGCGGGCATTCCCATCAACATCCGCAACACCAACCGTCCCGAGGACGAGGGCACCATGATCGTTTCCCATTCAACGGGCTACGATTCCGAGCACGTCATCACGGGTGTAGCGGGCAAGAAGGGCTTCTCGGTTCTGACCATCGAGAAGGACATGATGAACGCCGAGGTAGGCTTCGGCCGCAAGGTCCTGGAGGTCTTTGAGGAAAACGAGATCTCCTTTGAGCACCTGCCCTCGGGTATCGACACCATGAGCGTGGTGGTGCCCACCACCACCCTGGAGGGCCGCCGCGAGAAGCTGATGAACGCCATCGTCCGCGCCGTCCGTCCCGACAGCGTATTCATTGAGGACGGCCTGGCCCTCGTGGCCGTGGTCGGCCGCGGTATGGTCAAGGCCAAGGGTACTGCCGCCCGCGTCTGCGATGCCCTCGCCAACGCCGACGTCAACATCCGTATGATCGACCAGGGCTCCTCCGAGCTCAACATCATCGTCGGCGTAGACGAAGACGAATACGAAGACGCTCTCCGCGCCGCTTACAGCGAGTTTGTGCATTG
>CAYRTP010000045.1:11938-14470 GCA_964427175.1 uncultured Clostridium sp.
CTAAAACTTTACTAAAAGTGGCTATTGGGGCAGTTTAACTGCTGACGGATGGATATCCCACGTCAGCGGGGCCCCATCCCCGCGGGTGAGTTGGGGAACGCCGGGGCTCTGCATATCGAACAAGGTCGTCGAGACCCAATTAAGGAATTTCTTGAAAAAGGATGGAAAAGAACATGAAACAAGAACTCATTTCGTGGTTGGCTCCCCATTTTCACGCCCTCCCCGCCACAGTCAAGGCCCTCTGCCTCAACCTGTATGAAGGAGAAAATGAGGGCGAATTTGATGCCCAGCTGATCGGCTGCGCATCCTATGACCGAGAAGATCCCGATTGGGCTTGCCACGATGTCTACACAACAGGCGAGGAGCTGTTGGGCTTCACCGCCGATGATTGGGAGGCCGCGTTGGACTATATGCTGGAGCTGATGGACGAAATCATCCGCGAAGGAATCCTGCCCCGAACGATTGAGTATGTAGCCGTCGGTTTTGTGGACGGCGATTTGGAAGAAGTCTACTGCAAAGACTGACCCTTCCGCAAAAATAGGGAGAACGGTTCCCTCTCGGGAAAACCGTTCTCCCTATTTCTATTGCATACTGTAGGGCGGGGGCTTGCTCCCGCCGTCATCACCAAGAAGCCCACGTATACCCCTCCTTTGAGAGCATTTCGGCGGGAGCAAGCCCCCGCCCTACGTTTTTTCAGAGAATCAGGGCACGGCGATACCAAATCCTGCCCCCAAATAAACCAGTGGGCAGGGCCCCACGGTGACGCGCGCTACGCAACCTGTTACCCTCTCGGCACTCTACAATCCCCTATTTAAAAGTTTTGGGGATTCTCAAGGGGCTTTTGCAAAAGCCCCTTGAGCGGGGGCCAGGGGCAGAGCCCCTCGTTCCCCCGCTCTCTTACGCCATCTCCTCAGACAGCTTCTTGCCGCCCAGGAGGTGGAAGTGGAGGTGCTTGACCGTCTGGCCGCCGTCCTCACCGCAGTTGGTGATGACGCGGTAGCCGTTTACGAGGCCTTCAGCGGCGGCGATCTTGGGGATGGCCTCAAAGATGCGGGCCACGTAGGCGGAGGTGCCGGCGGTCACCTCGTCGGCGGAGGCCATGTGGGCCTTGGGGACGATGACGATGTGGGTGGGAGCCATGGGCGCGATGTCGCGGAAGGCGTACACCATCTCGTCCTCGTACACCTTCTTCGAGGGGATGTCCCCCGCAATGATCTTGCAGAATAAGCAATCCATAATTTTCAATTCCTTTCGGGAGTTTTTTGACTCTTTTATTGTACACCCAAATCGGGAGAATGTCAAGAACTTTCCGAAAATTCAAGGAGGCACTTCATGACCGATCTATGGCAAAACCTCAAAGCCCTGTCCGACGGGGGGCGGCCCATCCTGCTCTACGGCATGGGCAACGGCGCGGACAAGATCCTGACCGTCTGCGGCAGCTACGGCATTCCCGTGGCGGATTTCTTCGCCAGCGACGGCTTCGTGCGGGGCCACAGCTTCCACGGCAAGGTGGTGCTGTCCTTCACCCGGGCCTGCGAGAAGTACGGCGCGGAGAACATGATCGTCCTGCTCTCCTTCGCCTCCTCCCGCCCCGAGGTGCTGGAGACCATTGGCCGCGTGGCCGCTGCCTGCGAGCTCTACATCCCCGACGTGCCCGTCTGCGGGACCGAGCTGTTCAACGCCGAATTTTACGAGGCCCACAAAAAGGAGATCGCCGCCGCCCGCGCCCTGTTTGCCGACGAGGAGTCCCGCCGCGTCTATGACGGCATCCTGGAATACAAGCTCACGGGCCGCATGGATGTCCTCCGCGCCACCGAATCCGAGCCCGGGGATGCCTACCGAAATATCCTTCACGCAGAACGGTTTTTGACCGCCGCCGACCTGGGGGCCTACAACGGCGACAGCATCCGCGAGCTCCGCGGCTACGCGCCCCGCCTGGAAACCGTCATCGCCATGGAGCCCGACCGCCGCAATTTCCGCAAGCTGTCCGAGTACGCCCAAGCGCTGGGAGAGGCGGGGGATCCCCTCACCCTGCACAGGATTCAGGCGGGAGCCTGGAGCCACCCCGCCACCCTGACCTTCCACGGAAGCGGAAACCGCAACGCGGGCCTCACCGATCCCGCCGCCCCTGCGGTCGGGAGCATTCTTCCCTCCACCGCGGACAATCCCTATTTCGGCAAGACCGCCGAGGTCCCCGTGACCGCCCTGGACACGGCGGTCACCGAGCTGGGGCTGACAGCCCCCATGGACTACATCAAGTACGACGTGGAGGGAGCCGAAACCGAGGCCCTGCTGGGCTCCCGCGAGATCATCCGTCGGGATGCCCCCGCCCTCCTGGTGTCGGCCTACCATCGGAGTGCCGACCTGTTCAAGCTCCCCCTCCTGGTCCATGAGCTGAATCCCGCCTACAGCCTCTACCTCCGCCGCATGGCAGGGGTGCCTGCCTGGGATATCAATCTGTATGCGGTGCCAGGGCTCTGCCCTGGACCCGCTCAAGGGACTTTTGAAAAAGTCCCTTGAGAATCCCCAAAA
>CAYRTP010000046.1:0-14437 GCA_964427175.1 uncultured Clostridium sp.
CAGGATTTTGCCGACGATATGGCCCAGGCCTGCCCCAACGCCTGGTTCCTCAACTATACCAACCCCATGGCAACCCTCGCGGGATATATGCAGAGATATACCCCCATCAACACCGTGGGCCTCTGCCACAGCGTCCAGGTCTGCGCCAATACCCTCTTGAATGAGGTGGGCATGACCGACGTGAAGCGTCCCCTGCGCCAGAAGATCGCGGGCATCAACCACATGGCCTGGCTCCTGGAGCTGAAGGATGCCGACGGAAAGGATCTCCTCCCCGAGGCACACCGCCGCGCCATCGAGATCCTGGAGAATCCCCCCGAGGGCTTCGGCGACCTGGTCCGTTTCGAGTACATCCGCCGTCTGGGCTACTACTGCACCGAGTCCTCGGAGCACAACGCCGAGTATAACAACCTGTTCATTAAGTCCAAGTACCCCGATCTGATCGGACGCTACAACATCCCCCTGGACGAGTATCCCCGCCGCTGTATCCATCAGATCGAGCGTTGGAAGTCGGACAAGGAGAAGTATATGTCGGGTGAGGTCACCCACAGCCGTACCCTTGAGTACGCCTCCTACATCATGGAGTCCATGGTCACGGGTAACCCCTACTGCATCGGCGGTAACGTCCTCAATAAGGGCCTGATCGACAACCTCCCCGCCGAGGCTTGCGTCGAGGTGCCCTGCCTGGTGGATGCCGCAGGCATTCAGCCTACCCACGTGGGCCGTCTGCCCCTCCAGTGCGCCGCCATGAACATGACCAACATCAACGTCCAGCTCCTCACCATCGAGGCCGCCGTGACCCGCAAGAAGGAAGCCGTCTACCAGGCCGCCATGCTGGATCCCCACACCTCCTCCGAGCTGTCCATCGACGATATCGTGGCTATGTGCGACGACCTGTTCGAGGCTCATAAGGACTGGATGCCCGCTTACCATTGATCCGCAATCTCAAATCAGCAGAAAGGGAACCTCAGGGAACCTCCTCGGAGGTTCCCTCATAAGGTAAATTGACATGGATATGCACGATCTGCAACGAGTCCGCGAGCTGGCGAAGGAAACGCGGGAGTTTGCGAGAAGCCCCGAAATGGAGCGACGGCGCAAGCTGTGGACCAACCACAACAGCCTCTCCTTTACCCGCCCACCCATCTATACCCGCTCGATCCCCTTTGGGGAGTTTCCTCAGTCGCGGGATCTGCAATGCCAAGACCCCGCCCTGCGGAGTCTGGAATACCGATTCCTCTTGAATCGGTATTATATGGAACTGGCCGACGATACCATTATGGAGCCCTTCCTCACCGTCCGCGCTGCCGTGGACGTGGATCCCTCGGGGGTCTACGGACTTCCCGCCGATTTGGGAGAGAAACGAAACGGCATCCGTGCCGCGGCCTTCCAGCCCTCCATTCTTGAGGAGGAGGATATCCACAAGCTCCGCGTGCGCCCCTATCGGGTGGATGAGGAGGAGACCGCCCGCCGTTTGGCCTGGCATCAGGAGGTGCTGGACGGAATTTTGGACGTGGCGGTGGACCGCCAGGCTCCCCTCTGCGGTATGTGGTCCAACGACATTTCCACCCTCCTGTGTAAGCTCCGCGGCATCGAGGAGGTTATGTGGGATGCCTACGATCGCCCCGAGTGGCTGGAGTCGTTGGCCGCCTGGATGAGTGACCGCATCCTGGAACACATCGACCAGACCGAGGCCGAAGGAGGCTTCCGCCTGTGCAACCATCAAAACCAGGCCATGCCCTACTGCCGCGAGCTGGAGGCTCCCTCCGCCGCCGACAAGGCGGTGTCCGCCAAACAGCTGTGGGGCTACATGGCGGCCCAGGAGTTCACCACCTTCGGTCCCGCTATGTTCGATACCTTTATGTTCCGCTATCAGCAACCCATTCTGGAGCGGTACGGCCTGGTGGCCTACGGCTGTTGCGAGGATCTGACCCACAAGATCCCCATTATCAAACGACTCAAGAATCTGCGGCGGATCGCGGTGTCACCCTTCGCCGATCCCGCCAAGTGCGCCGAGCAGATCGGCGGAGATTACGTGCTGTCCTGGCGGCCCAACCCCTCCACCGCCTGCTCCTACAGTGTGGACGAGGATGCCATCCGCCGCGAGCTCCGACAGGTTATGGATATTTTTGACCAAAACCATTGCGTGTGGGACATTACCTTGAAGGACCTGGAAACCACGGGCGGAGATCCCACCGCGATCATCCGCTGGACCCATATCGTGCGGAGCGAGCTGGACCGCCGCTACGGATGAAAGAGAGGAGATGCTTATGACTTCAAAAGAAATTATCAAGCGGATCGTGGCTCACGATGCCCCTCCGCGCATCGGTTACGATTTCGCGACGAGGTCGGATATGGCCTTCGTAGGCTCCCGCCGTCTGATCAACATCCCCCCGAATCCCTATGACGGCTGGGGCAATTATCCCGAACTGGAGGCTCTGACGGGCTTCCACGGCGAGACCCGTCGGGACTTTTACGGAAACATCTACGGTCGCTTCCACGGCAAAACCAAGGGTGAGTGCATCCGCGGAGCCATTCAGGACTGGGACGATTACGTCTTCCCCATGCCCGAGTGGGATCCCGCCTACGCGGGTGATCTGAAGTCCATGAATCTGGCCGCCCATGAAAAATTCGTTGTGTCCTACGGGAACTCCCTGTTCTCGGTCCTTCGCGATGCCCGTCTCATGTCCAACGCCCTGATGGATACCGTGGAATTTCCCGAGACCGTGGCGGCGTTCGTAGACGGACTGGCCGACTACGAGGTGGCGATCATCAAGAGCCTGGCGGGCTGTGGCGTGGATGCCTGGATGATGGGCGACGACCTGGGTATGCAGGAGACCACGTTTATTTCCCCCGCCTGCTTCCGCAATCTGTTCAAGGCCTCCTACAAAAAGCTGGCGGATGCCGCCCACGAGGTGGGCATGACTCTGATCATGCACTCCTGTGGCTACAACTACGGATTGATGGAGGACCTGATCGACGCGGGAATCGACGTGTTCCAGTTCGACCAGCCCGATGCCTACCCCTCCGAGGTCCTGGCCAAGGAATTCGCCCACCGCGTGACCTTCTACTCCCCCGTGGATATTCAGAAGGTCCTCCCGACGGGTGACCGCGCATTCATCGAGCGTCGCACCAAGGAGATGTGTGACCTGTTCCGCGAAGCGGGTGGCGGTTGGATCGCCAAGGATTACCCCACCTATCACGACATCGGCGTGGAGCTTGAGTGGGCCAAGTGGGCCCAGGATGTCATCGTGGAGAACAGTGCCATCTGATGGAGCCTCTGATTGTATAATCCTCCCGAGGAGAGCCCCGATACGGCGACACACTCGCCGTATCGGGGCTTTTTTTCGTTCTGTGACTCCCCGGGAACTCCCGGGAACTCCCGGGAACAGCGATATTCCCTTGACAGACGGCGACTTCTGTGCTATAATGGCCCTGTATAGAGAATTTATTGGAATCGATGGCCCCATCGATTCGGGAGGTGTTTGTATATGAAACGAAGGAGACCGATCCACCCCATCGTTTACCTGCTCATTTTGATCGGCGCGCTGTCGCTTTGGTTTGGGCGGGACACCATTTTGGGGCTCTTTGCCCGTGATCCGGCCCCGACCGAGGGGCTGTGCTACACCCGCTACCAAAACGGCTGGAGCGTCACGGCGGACGAGAGCTTTGACGGGGAAAGCCTGACCATCCCCGCGTCCTATGAGGGCAAGCCCGTATTGAGTATGAAGGATTTTTGCGCGCCCCCCGACCTGCGGAGTCTGACCGTCCTGCTGGAGGACACCCGCACCCTTCGCAAAGGGGATCTGGGTGAATTGGGGAGCATCACCGAGCTGATCATCCGCGCCGAGACGGGGTGTACCATCCATTTCAAGGCGGATGCGCTGGATTCCTGCCCCTCCCTGGAGACTTTGAACGTGTCGGGCGGAAACCTGCACTTCGAAGCCGATTCTTTTCCGAATACCTCCTCCTTCCGAAATCTGACCCTGTCCGAGGGTTCCTTTGCGCTGAAGGCAGGCTGTATGGAGAAGGAGCAAGAATTCAAGACCTTGACCCTGGATCGGGCTACTTTGGAGATCGATGCCAATTCGGGCTTTTACCACGCCACGGTGAAGGAGATGCGGGTGCGGGGCACCTCGGTGGAATTGAGTCAATACCGCTTAACCGAGTTTTACCCCACTATTTCGGTGGATTCCCTCTATCTCGGTGCCGGCGGGTACGTGTCGGCGGCCACTGAGCAGGCCTACCCCGTCCGACGCTTGATCCTGGAGGAGGACTTCTCCTTCGAGAACGGCGGTGTCTCCATGACGCTGTACCACGGATTGCTCAACTCCAAAACCCGCACGGCTCCCTTGGCCTCCGAAATCCATATTCCCGTGGGAGTTACGTCCATTCCCGCGGATTTCTTCGGGGATGAGGACACGTGCGCTGTCTACTACGAGGGCTTCGCCTCGGATTTCGATCAGGTGTTCGTGGAGCAGACGGGCAACGCCGCCCTGTTCGAGGGGCTCGTGCGGATCTACGGCCTGGAGCAGTCCATGCTGACCGTGACCTTCCATGCCCAAGGAGGCAGTGAAGTGGAGGAAACAGGAGTCCTGTACGGCCACACCATCCCCCGTCCCGCGGATCCCGTGCGGGAGGGCTACGCCTTTTTGGGCTGGTTTACCGCTGACGGGGAGGAAATGGGGCGGATGTGGAGCTTTGAGACCGACACCGTCACCTCCGCGACAGAGCTCTACGCCCATTGGGAGGACCTGTCGGCCTACGGTGAATGCGAGGTGCTCGGAAGCCATGAGTTTTCTCCGATATCCGAGAGCGATCAGCCCGCATACTTTATGACGGTGGAGAAAACCATACAGAGTAAGGATATTTCTCGGTCCTTTACCGTCAGCGACTACGCCACCGTATCGGTCCGAAACGAGGCGGGCAACGAGCTAAACCCCGCATCGCTCCCTTTGGAGGCGGGAGAGAACCGCTTCGTCATGACGGTCACTTCGGGCAACGGTCAGCATCAGAAGACCTATAATCTGGTTATTATGCGGCTCTATGCCTGTACGGTCACTTTTGATGACGGTGTGCAGCGAATCTCGGTGGAGGCGGACGTGAACAGTATGCTGGATACCCCCGAAACCCTGCGTGCGGGGTATGAGCTGCAGGGGTGGTTCCGCAAGGACGGTACGGCCTGGAATTTTGCGACCCATACCGTGACCGCCGACCTGACCCTCACCGCCCGCTGGACGGCCAAGACCTATGAGATCACGTTGCGGGACCAAGGGAACGTGACCCTCACCTATGGTGAGTATTTCACCCTGCCCCTGCCCACGCGGGCGGGAAGCCAATTCAACGGCTGGCGGATCGAAAACAGTGTGTTCGTAACCGATGAGAGCGGAAGCTCTTTGGTCCCGTGGAATATCGACCGTTCCATCACTCTGGTCCCCGACTATACGGTTCATACCTATCGGATCACCTACGAGAATCTGATGGGAGGGAGCAACCCCAACCCCGCCCTGTTCGGGGCGGATCAAGCCTTCATCCCCGAGGCCCCCGCGGCAGACGGCTATGAGTTCCTGGGCTGGACCCAAAACGGGGAAACCGTCCGACAGATTCCCGCGGGACAAGTCGAGGACGTGACCTTGACGGCAAACTGGGCTCCCATTACCTATACCATTACCTATGAGGACCCTACGGGGCAGACCGTGACCCCGCCCGCCACCTATACCGTGGAGGACACGGTCACCTTGCCGAGCTTGACCCTGGAGGGCTATACCTTCTCGGGATGGCGCATGGGCGACAGGACCGTGACCGCTATTTATCCGGGAACCACGGGGGATCTGACCCTGTACGCCGACTGGGAGGGGGACCGCTACAGCATTGTCTACGAAGGAGTTGAGAATGCCATCCACGACAACCCCGCCGTTTACGAGTACGGTGCAGGATGCGGATTGCGGGATGCCGAGCGCGCGGGATATGACTTTTTAGGGTGGTATCTCAACGGTCAGTTGGTGACCGAGATCCCCGCCCATTCCCAAAAAGACCTGATCGTAACAGCCCGCTGGAAGATCAAGACCTACACGGTTACCTTCGAGGACATCAACGGCCATACCCTACACGTCGAGACCGTGGACTACGCAAACGCGGTGAAAAATCCTCCGACCCCGCCCACGGTGTATCACAAGGAATTCGTCCGCTGGAGCGCGGACGTCAACTACGTCACCCAAGACGTGACCGTTTCTCCCGTGTATCGGGATCATACCTATACCGTATTCTTTGATATGGATGGCGGCGCGGCCATCCCGTCCCAAACCGTGTACTACGGAATGCCTCCCGTCAAGCCCGATACGCCCGTGGGTGACGTGCCCTTTGAAAACTGGTACCTGGCCGACGGTACACCCTACGATTTTACCTATGCGCTGAATGGCGATGCCGTTATTTACGCGGCTTGGCGGGACTATACCCCCATTTATACCGCTGCGGATTTTGCGGCTATGGAGGGAAGCAACGGCAAGTTCCGACTGATGAATCATATCAACTTCTATAACGAGGTATTCCCCACCATTCAGTCCTTCGCGGGCCGCTTTGACGGCGGCGGTTACACCCTTTCGGCTTTCACGTTGAACGGAACGGGCGATGTGGCCATGATCCTGGAGAATACGGGCACCATTCGGAATCTGACTGTGAAGAACGCCTCGGTCCAGGTGACCCTTCCCGCCGACGGCCTTCAGCTGGCGTTGCTGGTGGCGAGAAACAATGGAACCGTGGAGAACTGCCACCTGATCGATTGCTCTTTCGGCATGGTCAAGACCGACAAAGCGGTGTGTCAGTCATCGGGTATGCTGACCGCATCGAATAGCGGTACCATCCGAGGCTGTACGGTCAAGGACTCCAAGGCCATTCTGAATTGGACCTACAACACTCGTAAGACCCACTCGGTCACAGGCGGGGAAACCCCGTTCGGCTCCATTGCGGGCCGTTCGTCGGGGAGCATTGATGCCTGTGCCTGCGAGATTACCGTAGCATTCACGTCGTCCTACGCGGAGAGTGCCCCGTATAGCGGGGATGAGCAAAGCTCCTATATGTTCATCGGTGCCATTACAGGACAACTGACGGGCGGAAGCATGGAACAGTGTACCGCCAAGATGACCTTTGAAGGTCAGGCCTGGGGAGAGAATGGCAAAACCGATATCCGCATCGGCGGTCTGATCGGTGAGGCCAAGGCAGGTCAGGCGGCCAACTGCGTGGCTGACCTGGATGTGACTCTGACTCAGCATACCTCCCGTACCACCGTCTACGTCGGCGGTGCCGTGGGTGTCATCGGCCAAGGGGTTGAGGTGAAGAACTGCGCGGCTTACGGCGCGATGCGTCGAAATAATATGGAATGGGAGACCTACTACATGGGTGGTTTTACCGCCCATAACAGCGGCTATATCCGCAACAGTTACGCCCTTACCGCCCTGAATACCCATCAGGACAGCCACGCGGCAGGCTTCTGCGCCGTGAATACCTCTACGGCTACCATCCGCTCCTGTTTGACCGCAGGCTACCTGTACGCAAGGGAAGGCTGTACCCCTGAGGCCTTTGCGGATGAAAACGGCGGCAGTATCCTGTCCTGCTATTACGATGCCGCCATGACCGTGATCGGTCATAACGAGCAGGTCATCAAGGCCATCGACGGAGCGGCCAAGCCTATGGCGTTCCATCAACTCACCTCCCGTGGGTTCCTGACGGATACCCTGGCCTGGAATCCCGCCTTTTGGGATTGTGAAAGCGGCCGTTGGCCCACCCCGTCCGAGATCGCCCTGCCCTCCGTGGTGATCGCCACGACCAACCGTTACGAATATGGAAGCGTGATCTGCTCAGATTCCTACCCCTCGGCGGGGGAGACCATCACGCTGACCGCCGTTCCCGTTGAAACCGTATGCTTTGTGGGTTGGTTCCGAAAGGGAAGCGACCAACTCCTGTCCGCCGACGAGACCTACCTGCATACGGTGCGGGGAGGCTTGGAGCTCATCGAAGCACGGTTCCGCCAAGAGGATCTCTACGTCTATGACTACGATGACCTGATCGAGATGGAGCGGTACAACTTGGCGGGCACGACGGTCTACCTCATGAATCCCATCAACTGCATGGGTAAGCAGCTGCCCATGATCGAGAATTTCTACGGTACCCTGGAGGGCAACGGTCACGCCATCTATAATTTTGCCAATACCGTGACCGACTCGGGTGAGTTTGCCCTGATCCGCAATCATCACGGAACCATCCGCAACCTGACCATGTCGGGATCGGTGGCCGCCTCCTCCGTCGGCGGGACCTCCAGAATTTCCTTCTTTACCGTGTATAATCGGGAGAGCGGTGTGATCGAGAACTGCCGCGCAGTGGGAGCCCTGAAGGTGACTGGCGAGCAGGCGAAGCATAATGCCAAGGGCAGTATCACCTTCTATGGCGGTAGCTTCGCGGCCGAGAATATGGGTACCATTCGGGATTGCTCAACCTCGGTGACGGATGCCTCGGAGGAGCTGAGTCCCCGCATGACCTTTGACGCGCACGTGACCTCACGGCTCACCATCACGGGAAGCGGCAGTATCCGCGTCGAAGCGACCCTGTACGGCGGCTTCATCGCGGGTACCAATACGGGACGTATCCTGAACTGTGACAACGACGGCGCGCTGTTCGGCCGTAACGATATGCCGTCCCAATTCGAAAGCAACGTCATGCTCTACAGAACCGCCCTGTTGGCCAATGAGGCCACGGGAATCAGTACTATGAACGTCTTCGTCGGCGGTATCGTCGGTACTAACGAAATGGGCGGACGGGTATCGGGGTGTACAGATCGTTCGGCCATGTATATCAATGACCTGGCAGGGACAGACCTGTGGGGCGAAACAGGTGCCCATTTTGAAGGAATTCATAATGCGTACTTCTACTCCGACGTCAATTTTGGCGGGATCGCAGGACAAAATAACGGTGAACTGGACCATAGCCTGTCCGAAGGTATGATTACCTACAGCTCGGATCATATCAACCGTATGGGCGCGTCTACGTCCGGGCTGATGGACGGCCTTGTGAGTACGGTGGGCGGTATCAGCGGTAAGAATACGGGCATGGTGTCCAATTCCTCCCACCGCGGTATCCTGATCGTGACCTCGGCACAGACCACTCACGTGGGCGGTATGAGCGGAGCCAACAGCGGAACCGTGGCCAACGGCTACGGTGGAGGCCTGGTGATGGCCGAAGCCATCCGCGACGATCATCCCGTTTACCTGAGTCTCAAATTCTGGACCGGTTTCGGCGGCAGCCGCAGACGGCAGGGTTCGGTTTCGGTGGGCGGTATGGTGGGCCAGAACACCACGGGTGCAACCGTGAGCAACTGCCTGGCCAATTACCGCTTCAACGAGATGAACAACTGTGAGGAAATGAGCGACTACGAACGGCTCATCAAACTGTTGCTGATCCCCGTTCACATTCAGGATGCGTTCAAGTCCGCCTTTGAAGCCCCGCCTCGCTATACCCACGTTATGCAGGTGGGAACCATTGCGGGAAACGGTCAAAACACGGGAAATATTCAGAATTGCTACTACGTGGAGAACGGCTCCTACTCCTACTCGGAGGGAGAACGGCTCACGGCGAACCTGTCGGACCTCACGGCGGATCTGATCCGACAAAAGCTGAACTGGTCCATCACCGATGATGCCACCTTGGCAGGCTCCTTTGATTGGGTGGTGATCGCGGATCATTACGTAGCCCCCGACTCATCGGGTCAGGGAAGCGGGATATTGATTCCCACCATCAGTCTGATTCCGGGGAATCCCTGAGTCATATGTAAGCAGGTCTGTTCCATATCTCGCGTCATACAAAAAAGTCTGCCTCCAATGCACGAACTGCATTGGAGGCAGACCCTTTGGTTTATATTGGAATTACTGCTTATCAAGGGATCAATCGCGGGATTGTCATACTATTTTACAATAAAAATCTTGAATACAGCCCCATGGTGATGCCCCCTATGGCTCTTGGTGTCCTCTCGCATCCCTCATAAATCCTTTTTTAGAGTTTTTGGGATTCTTAAGGGCCTTTTTTAAAAGGCCCTTAAGCCGCCGGAGGCACGCTCTTGTTTGTGAAGTAGTATCAGATCCCCCCAACAACCTTCGTCCCTTCCGTAATACCGCCTGCATTAAAGCTGTCCACGCGGAAGAAGTAGCGGGTGCCGATGGTCAGGGTGCGGATCTCCACCGACTCGCCGTATACCTGGTACTGATTGTACAGCTTGTCGGGAGCGATGCCGTAGCGGACGATGTAGCCCTCGGCGCGGTCGGAGCGGGTCCATGCCAGAGTGGCGTTTCGCAGATCCCCGGGGCCTCGGACCACGGTGAGATTCGCAACCGCCTCGGGCTTCTCCTCGTCGGCCAGACCGAATACACGCAGACCCGAAATAGCGGCAAAACCATTGCCGGCCACATGGAAGAAGGTTACCTTCACGTAGCGGGCGAGGGCTTCGACCTCGTAGTAGCCGTGGGGAGCGAATGGCTTTTGGCCGCGGTTGTCAACCAGGGGAGTCCAGGTCTCGCCGTCCGGGGAGGCTTCAATCACAAACTCGTGGTACTTCTCGGCGGGATCGTCGGTGGTGAGGTTGTAGGTGTGAATGTTGAGCTGGATGGACTTGACGGTGCAGTTGCGTTGCAGATCCACCATGGCCCATTGACCGGGCTCACGGGAATCCGCCGCCCACAGGGTGCGGATGTCCTCGGTGACGATGAAGCGAGGATTATGATCGTAACGGGTGAAGGGAACCTGGGTGTCGCCCAAATGGTTTCCGTAGAAGCGATGCTCGGGCATAGCGGTCTCCACCGAGGAAACCGTCACGGGGCAGTCCTTGGACAGGAGCATATAGGCAGGCTCCAGCTTGCGGTGATCGCGGGGACCGTCGGGCAGGGTGATGGGATAGTCACCCAAGGTGGTATTGGTGTACAGGAAGCCGTCCTCGTCGAAGCCCGCGGGGAACAGGTTCATGCGGCGCTCAAAGTGGTGGGTGATATGGACAGAGGCACAGGTCACGTTCCACCAGTTGCCGTGAAGATCCTCAAAGAAACAGCCGTGGCCGGCTCCGCCCACAAATCCCGTGTTCTTGTGGGAGACGGGGTTATTCTGGGCATACTCGTAGGGACCCGTGGGGGAATCGGATACGTATACGCCGTTGGCGTAGGACTTATGCAGGCTGAAGCCGGAGTAGATCAGATACCACTTGTCGCCGTGACGCAGGATCTGAGAGCCCTCGGTCCAGCCGTCCTCCCACAGATGGTTGTCCCAGTTGCGCTCCCAGCCGCGGTTCTTGGGATCGTAATGCAGACATTCGTGGACCTCCCCGATGGGCTCCAGGGTCTGGCGGTCCAGCTCCACCACCTTGATATATTCGGTTTCGCCGGGACCGCAGCCGTAGGAGGCCCACACGCGGTCATCGATCTTGTCATAGAAAAGGAAAGGATCGTGGCCGATGTAGCAGTTGTCGGTCACCAGCTCCCAGGTGTCGGGAGTCCTGGGGGTCTTATTGCGGAACAGACGCTTGTCGTGCACGCCTTGGTGGTAGTAGACGGCACCGTCCATCACCATCAGAGCGGGGGCGTAGTTGTTGATGTTGGGCAGTTTGGAGTTGTCACAGGGAATGAACTCCCAGCTTGCCAGATCGGGGGAGACCCAGTAGCCGTTGGTCACCGAGGAGAACAGGTAGTATTCTCCCTCAAAGGTCACGATCACGGGATCAGCCGCCTCCAGGCAGATGGGACCGTCGCCGTACTCCTCATATGTGCGATACGCGTAGTTTACGTCGATCGGATTGCTGATGGTTCTTTTTTTCATGGCTTTCTCCTTATGTGGGGGAATGTTGGGGATTTCATAAGTTGCAGAATCATTATATCATATATTTTGTTGATTTTCAATATGTACGGGAAAAATTATGGGCTTTTTCGCACGCCCTGCAAGTGAATTTCGCCAACCAAAAAACAAGGCAATGTTGACAAAGCCGCGCAAATATAGTATAATGATTTTGACACAAGGAAAGGAGAGACCGTGAAAAGAATTTACGAGGGATGCAAGAGGACACCAAGAGCCATAGGGGGCATCACCATGGGGGCTGTATTCAAGATTTTTATTGTGAAATAGTATTCGACGTATAAAACCCATTCACAGACATATACGTATGCTGACACAGAAAGGACTTTGTCATGGATAACCCATTCAGATGTTTTTCCGAATTTACCCCCTACCGATTCAGCGGCCGCGCCAATCAGCTTAATGATTTTGTCAATCGGTGGCACCTGGCGCTTTTAGATGCGGGAGACGCGCAGAGAGACGAGCTGGACACGGTTGAAAAGGTGGAGGCTCACGCGGCCAAAATGCGGGAGACCTTCCTCGAAAAGCTGGGCGGGGTCCCCGAACGAGACTGTCCGCTGGATCCCGTGACCACTAAGATCATCGAAAGAGAACAGTTTACCCTGGAATCGGTGGCCTTCAAGGCACGCAAGGGCACCTACGTGACGGGAACCTGGTATTTCCCCAAGCACCTCCAAGGCCCTTCGGCGGCGGTGCTCTTTATGTGCGGCCATTCTACTAACGGCCGTATGTTCCCGCGTTACCAAGCCATCTGCCAGATGCTTGTCCTGGCGGGACTGATCGTCTTTGCGGTAGACCCTGCGGGGCAAGGCGAGCGCATGAGTTTTTATAACCGTGAAACGGGTGAGTACCTGCTTCAGGATGCCGTGGACGATCACGATCTTTGCGGGATCCCCGCCATGGCCGCGGGGCACTTCCTGGAGGCCTATTTCATGAACGATCAGATGTCCGCCGTGGACTATATGCTGACCCGACCCGAGGTGGATCCCGACCGCATCGGCATGACGGGATGCTCAGGCGGCGGATTGCAGTCCATTTCCATGATGATCTGCGATGACCGCATCGCGGCGGCGGCTCCCGTGTGCTTTACTACGACCCGCCGAGAGATCGTGTCCACCAATCAGACCCAGGATGCCGAGCAGATCTGGCCGGGATGCGCCGCGTATGGCTTCGACCATTTCGAGCCCTTCATCATCTTTGCGCCCAAGCCCGTGGTCATCCTGGCCAACAGCGCAGACTTTTTCCCCGTTGAGGGTGCCTACGAGGTTTACGATCGCTTAAAGCAGATCTACGCTCTGTACGGGAAGGAGGACAACATCAGCATTTCAGTGGCCGACGGCTGCCACGGCTTTGCCTTTGCCCATGGAGACACCGCGGCCGATTTCTTCTGCCGCGTGTTCGGCGTGGAAAGAGGCCCTCGGGCTGAACTACGGCCTCTTGCGGACAGCGACATGATGACTACAAAAACGGGGAACGTCCTCGGGGACTTTGCCGATGCCATCACCATTCCCGACGAAACCGAGGCCCAGGCCGAGCAGCTGCGGCTTCATCGGAAACGGGAGCAGGCAAGAGAATGGCTGACCGAGCGGGTGCAGTATGCCCGTATCCCCTGGAAGCCCTGGCTGAGGATGACCGAGCGCGGGAACGATCGGGTCATTGACGGCTACACCGGCAAGGGAGCCATGTGGTGGGTGCAGAAGGAGCTGGCCGCCTTCGGAGTTTTCATCTCCAAGGGAGACAACGAAATACTCCCCACCGACCCCATCGTGATCGCGGTGTGGGATAACGGAACCCAGGCAATCGCCGAGCACGCCGATTGGATCTGCGCCCAATGCGAGGCAGGGAAGCAGGTGCTGGTGATCGATCTGCCCGGGACGGGGACCCTGACGCAGACACAGCTCTGGCATTACAAGGGAACCCTGTACAAGATGTGCTACGATCTCATTTACATGGACGACAGCATGGCGGCCATGCAGACCTATCACCTGCTCCGCACCGTGGATATGCTTCGGGAGGTCCTGCATATCCGTGAGGTGTCCTTCTACTGCGAAGGCAACGAGGGCTCCTACGGCATCCTGGCGGGCTATCTGGCCGACCTGCCCCGCGCATACGGAGAGCATCTCCTTTGCAGCGCGGAGCGACAGATCATCGCGCAAAGACCGCGCTGTCACGATCAGAATTTGCGCTATATCATCCCCGGAATGCTGGCGTATTTTGATTTTGACGAGCTGATGTGAGCAAGTGAAGAAGCGGTGGGCAGAAATGCTCACCGCTTTTGTGCTTCCCAAATCCCCACGCCCGGGACATCCTCGCGTGGGGGATTTTGGATAAAGGGAATTACTTTTTCATTTTCGGATCAAACGCGGGATTGTAAGCATAGAAGTTCTTGGAATCCAGATTGTCTTGGGTGATGCGGAGGGCTTCCCCAAACCGCTGATAATGCACGATCTCCCGCTGTCTCAAAAACTTGATGGGCTCACACACCTCCTGATCCTTGATCAGCCGCAGTAGATTGTCGTAGGTGGTGCGCGCCTTCTGCTCTGCTGCCATATTTTCGTGCAGGTCT
>CAYRTP010000047.1:0-14417 GCA_964427175.1 uncultured Clostridium sp.
CCCAGCAGTTCGCCAACTTCGCCCGCATGGGCTTTGTCTGCCTGGCCACCGACATGATCGGCATGGTGGACAGCCGCCAGGTCACCCACGATTACGGCCGCGGTAACAAGGAATTGTGGCTCTCCAACGGCCTGGGCATCCAGCTGTGGAACAACATCCGCGCCCTGGACCTGCTCTGCTCCCTGCCCTACGTGGATGCCGAAAACCTCGGCGTGACGGGTGCCTCGGGCGGCGGCTCCCAATCCCTGTTTCTGAGCCTGGCGGATGACCGTATCAAGGCCACCGCCCCCATCAATATGATCTCCCTCCATATGCAGGGAGGTTGCCAGTGCGAGAACGCCGCGGGCCTCCGCCGTCACACCAATAACGTGGAAATGTGCGCCATGATCGCCCCCCGTCCCCTGTTTTTGGCGGGCTCGGACGGGGACTGGACCCAGGACCTGGAAACCGCCGAGCTCCCCGCCGTCCTGGAGGCCTACCGTCAGTACGGTGCCGAGGACATGGTGGAGCATTTCTACCAGCACGCGCCCCATCAGTACAACGAAAAGACCCGCCATCGGGTGTACAGCTTCTTTGCCCGCCATCTGATGGGTAAGGAGCTGAACTGGACCGAACAGCCCATCGAGACGGGGGATCTGCAGGATCTGACCTGGTTCCGAGGCGAGGGCCACGCCCCCGGCTTTGGCAGTGACGAGGAATATTTTGAGGCCCACAAGACCGAGCTGACTGCCCGCATCGCCGCCCTCCCCGATGACGAAAAGCGCAAAATGCTGGCCTGGGTCACGGGTATTCGGGAGAATCACTACCATCAGATCGCCATCTCCCAAGAAACTGCCGAGGGCGTGACCATTGAGCGCAGTGTGATCTTCGGTGAGAACGGCGAAAAGCTCCCCTTTGTCAAGCTGACCCCCGCGGGGGGGGATAGCAAGCGGGTCTGCCTGGCCTTGAGCCGGTTTGGCAAGGCTTGCCTGGACCGCCCCGCCGTACAGGCCACGCTGGCCGAGGGCATCACGGTGGTCAGCGGCGATATGTTCCAGACCGGTGAGAGCGTCGGTTGCGATCAGGAGATCAGCCCCGCCCACACGGGCAGTCCCTACTACTACGGCCCCCGCTACAACACCACCTTCAACTATACCACCGAAGCCCTCCGCGTCCAGGACGCTTCCCTGCTTCTGCAGGTGGCCGCCGACATGGGCGGTGAGCTGACGGTGTGGGCCGAAGGGTTCGGTGCCCAGGCGGCGGCCTGCGTGCTGGCCCTCCGCGGCGGTGTCAAGTCGGCCAAGCTGGAGGCCGAAGCCCTGGCGGCCCTGAAGGAGCCCTCGGACTACTATGACGACTTCTTCCTCCCCGGCATCTGCGCCCTGGGCGGTATGGAGACCTGTCTGTCCCTGGCCAACTGCCCCATTGAAACTTTTTGACTGTGAAAGGAAACACCTGCCATGATCCGCATCCTGTTTCAAGGCGACTCCATCACCGACGGCGGCCGTCTCAAGCCCGTGGAATGCCGTTGGGATCTGAACCATCAGATCGGCCACTGCTACGTCTACCCCATCGTGGGCGAGCTGAGCCGTAAATATCCCGGCAAGTACACCTTCATCAACCGCGGTCTGTCGGGGGACACCATCCCCTCCATCGCCAATCGCTGGCAGGCCGACACCCTGGACGAGCATCCCGACATTCTGAGTATGCTCATCGGCATCAACGGGAACCGTGAGTTTGACGGCAATTACCCCGAGGGACTGGATGGCTTCGACCGCCAATACCGCGCTCTGCTGGACGCGGCGCGGGCCCAGAATCCCGACCTGAAGATCATCCTCATGGAGCCCTTCGTCCTCCCCGTGAACCACATCGCCAATCATTTCGAGGCCTACATGGCGGTATTCTCCCGCCGTCAGGCCATCGTCCGTCAGATCGCGGAGGATTACAACGCCATTTTCATCCCCACCCAGGAGCGTCTGAACACCCTGGTCAAGGAAACCGCCCCCATCCTGGCGGCCAATGGCTGTGACATCGACCCCATGAAATACTGGCTCTGGGACGGCGTTCACCCCACCGAAGCCTTCCACGACTACCTGGCCGAGCTGTGGCTGGAAGCGGCGAAGCCGATTCTATAATATGGAGAGCGTGCCTCCGGCGTCCGACAGGCAAGCCTGTCAGAACCCTTCTTGAAAGAAGGGTTCTAAGAACTCCTAAGAACTTCGAAAAAAGATATGCTATCCCTTTTTTGAAGTTTTTGGAGTCTTGAACCTTTTTTCAAAAAGGTTCAAGCCGCCGGAGGCACGCTCTCTTATTAACTTTTTGTTTAGGCATCCGTATTCGGAGGAACCTTCATTGAATCATGCGGTACTCGGTACGGCGGCGGAACTTGTCCGTACCCGCCAGCGTCTCGGTGATCTGACCCGTCGCGTCATCGTAGGTGATGGTGACGGCGGTGTACTCGCCCTGCTCGTAGCCGTAGCCGTCCCCCGCATCGTTGTACAGGGTAAAGCGGCCGTCGGCTCCCGCGTAGATACGGACCTCGCAGACCGCCTCGGGGTCGGCATCCACATAGGGCATCACGGGGGAAGTGGGCAGGATGGCTCCCGCGCGGACGAACAGAGGAATGTGATCCATATCGCAGGCCACGCGGATATACCGCCCGCCCTCGTAGTAGTCCTCGGTGTAAAAATCGTACCACCCGCCCTCGGGGAGGTAGACGTCCATAAAGCGTTGGGGGTCCTTGACCTCGGCCGAGCCAGCGGTGTAGTACATGGGATGGGTCACGGGACAGACCATCAGCTCGTGGCCGTAGAGGTACTGACCGCTGACCTTGCGGGCGGTGCGGTCGTGGGGGTAGGCCAGGGCCAGGGCGGTGACGGGCATGGTGCCCTCAAAGGTGACCGCCGCATTGAGTGAGTAGAAGTAGGGAGCCAGGCGGTAGCGCAAGGCGATGGCCTCCTCGATGGCATCGCGGAACAGGGTCCCCCGCTCGCCGAACTGCCACACCTCGCGGGGAGTATCGGTGCCGTGGGAGCGCATAAAGGGGGTAAAGCCCGCGAACTGGAGCCAGCGGGTGTAGAGCTCGCGGAAGCCCAGATCGTCCTTCCCCGCGGGGTAATCGCCGTCCCCGAACCACTGGGCCCACTGACGGACGAAGAATCCCCCCGCGTCGCAGTTCCAGTAGGCCTCGCCGCAGGCCACGTAGTTTTGCAGGATGGTGACCTGCTTGGTCAGCGCCTCCCAGGTGGCGGCCACGTCACCCGACCACACGATGGTGCCGTAGCGGTGCTGGCCGGGGAATCCCGATCGGGTCAGGTTTATGACCCGCTTCTCCTCCGAGGTTTGACGCTGGCCCTCGTAGATGCCGCGGGCGTGGAACAGGGAGTAGGCGTTGAGGATGCCATCGTCCAGGTATTTCTTGAATTCGTTCACGGACTTCCACATCCGTTCGGGCATGGGAGGCCGTTCCTCCCCGCCCCATACCGCGTCAAAGGGCTCGGAGGCATCGCACCACCAGCCGTCCACCCCGTGGCAGAACAGGTGGTCCCTCGCCTGCCGCCAGTAGATTTCCCGAGCCTCGGCATCGAAGGCGTTGTAGGTCACCCCATCTCCCAGGAGCTTGCCCGCGTTGCGAAACTCGATCTGATCCTCGCTCTCCCCGCCCGGATTGGCCCAAATGGAGAGGAGAAGGTGGAGGTTCATGCCGTGGAGCTCCTCCATCATCCCCGAGGGATCGGGGTAACGGGCAGGATCGAAGCGTTTGAAGCCCCATTGGTTGTTGGGCCAGGTCTGCCAGTCCTGGACCAGGCAGTCGATGGGGGTACCAATGCGGCGGTACTCCCGCGCGGTCTCCAGCAGGTGGTTGCGGGAGACGTACCGCTCCCGGGATTGGATGTAGCCCACCGCCCACTTGGGAAGCATGGGGGTCGCCCCCGTCAGGGTGCGGTAATGTCGGCAGACACCGTCGAAATCGTCAGCGGCCAGGAAATAGTAGTCAATGGCCTCCACCGAATCCATCCACAGGCGGCCGTAACGGCGGTCGGTGCCGTCAAAGGTCATGAGGGAGGCGCAATCGACCAGGTAGGCGTACCCCTTGGTGGACACCAGGTAGGGGAGAGCGATACGCATATTCTCCTGATACAGGGGCACGAAGGTTCCCTTGAGGCCGTGGTAGCCCTCCTCGTGGCTGCCCAGGCCGAACAGCTCCTCGTCCTCGTCGAAGCAGAGCTTCATGTTTCCGTGGTGGGAGGTGCGGAGGAAGGTCCGCTCTCCGTCCCGCAGGGTGGCGCGGAGGCCGTCCACCGTCTCCCGCATCTCGGTATCCCCGCCCACGGTGCGGTAGATGTCGTAGGGCTCCAGGGTCTTTCCGCATTCACGGGACAGCAGGGTGCCGTCGGTTCGCTCGAAGCGGAGGTTCAAGGTGGCCTTGTCCACAATGGCCCTGACCTGCGGGGTGCTGACCACGTAGGCCCCCTCGGTCTCGGAGGTAGCGACCGAAGGCTGGGGCAATTCGTTCAGGTCGGCGGTGACCATCAGGCTGGGGCGGGTCAGCTTGGCCTCCGGCTCTTGGCCGTAGAGGACGCGGATGATCCCGTCGGTCCACACGGTCAGACAAAGGGTTGCGTTTTGATTGGAAAACCAATGAATTCTGCTCATGTTCTTTTCCTTTCTGATGTCATATGGATAGTCCTGTGGATTCATTCGTCCAGCAGGTCGGCCTCTCGAAGCTCGCGGAGGATCTGCGCGACGGCGGCCTCGACCACCGAGCCGGGCACGTCATACAGGGCGCGGAGCTGCTCGATGATGGCCTCCTCGGTGGTATCCTCGGCAAGGCACCCCACGATATAGCTTCCCATACTACTCTTGCGGATCAGCGCGGTATAGGCCGAACCGTCTTGGGTCGAGGACGTGAAAAATGTATCTTTCAGTTTCATAGCGGCGATTGTTCTCCTCCGTGTTGTGAGTCGGCTTCCCCTCCAAAAGTGTCGGGGGCTTGACTTTTATTATATCACACCATCACAAATCTTGCAACCGTTTCGGAGGAATTTTGTTGAGAATTCCTAAGATTTTGATGGATACTATGGTTCCGCCAAAACGGCACCCTCTTGCGCGGGTGCCGTTTTGGCAAATTCATCCGATCCCTATTCGATCTTCCCCTCCCCGTCGCACACCAGGCAGTTCATGGTGTGGCTGACGGCGGTGCAGGCATCCAGGCCGATGGCCGCTCCGTCCGGGCTGAAATAGGGGGAGAAATCCGCGTCGTCTCCCCACTCGCTTCCCTTGCGCTCGTAGCGGCTGTGGTAGTCCGAGGTGTGCCAGTGTCCGCAAACCACGGTCTTGTCGGGGACGCGGATCCCCTGCTCCACCGCCAGCTTGACACCGTTGAGCCACCTGGCCCGCCACCATTCCTCGGGGGTGGCCGCCCGCCAGTCGGGGTGGGCCGAGTAGGTGAGGAAGGGCCTCACGCCATGCTCTACGCACGGAATATATCCATGGACGAACACCAGGGGACCCAGCTCAAAGTAGTCCGGGGCGGCAGGCATCAGCTCCCGATACACACGGGTGCTCCGCACCCGCGAGACCAGCTCCAGGGGGAACCGCAGGGCCTCCCGCTCCTCCATCTCCGCCAGGGCCAGGACCGTCTTCCAGGTCCCGTTGTGCCCGTGGTGGCTGAGGGCGATCTCCACGGGATCGGCTCCCCCCGCCAACTGCTGCAGGCATTGCACCATCAGATCCTCGTGATTGCCGCGGATATAGACCAGCCGATTCGCGTCCCGCAGGGTCAGCAGAAGCTCGGCCACGTCCGCGGTTTCATCGCCCCTGTCAAAGGCATCGCCCAGGACCACCAGGCGGTGATCCTCCAAAGGCGAAAAGCCCGCTTGCTGTAGGGTCTCCCGCAGGATGGTATAGTGAGAATGAATATCTGCCACAATGAAGTATTTCATGAAAGCCTCCTGTATGTGATGGTATGCGCCGCCTACCGTTCGGAGGGGTTTTTCCGATACTCCGACGGAGACAGGCCGAATTTCTGCTTGAATACCCGCGACAGGGTGAAAATGTCCCGAAAGCCCGTCTGCTCCGCGATCTCCGAGAGGGAGGCCGAGGTGCGGAGCAGGCAGTCCTTGACGCGGGTCAGACGGTACATGGTCAGGTATTCGTGGGGGGCCATGCCGTAGGTCTTGGTGAACAGCTCGGACATATAGGACCGCGACAGGTAGACCGCGTCGGCAATGTCCTGGGTGGAGATGTTCTGTCGGTAGTGCTCCGCGATGTAGGCCACCGCCTGCTGAATGGCGGGGGCGGATCTGGATCGGGGATCCTCCGCCGTGTTCCGTCTCGACAGGAAGGCGGTGAGGATGGTGTATATGCAGGAGGAGACCGCCGCGTAGTCGGGGGTCCCCGCCGCCTCGGTCCGGAGCAGGATCTCGTCCAGCCGCTCCTCCACCTCCAGGCGGACCGAGCGTTCGGGCTGGAAAACGGGGCCGAAACGGGTCTGCACGTAGCTTTGGTAGGCATCGCTCAAGGCCCCTTGAAAATGCAGGTATTTGAAGGTCCAGCCTTCCTCCAGCGCGTGGTACTCGTGGGGGTTGCGGCCGTCAATGAGTATGACGCTCCCCGCGGGCAGGCGGTACTCCTTGCCCTGGTAGCGGAGCTTCCCCTCCCCCGCCAGGGTCAGAAGCAGGAGGTGGGACCCGAGACCGCCTCTTGATATAGAATATGTCCTCCGACAGACGTAGTGCCCCGCGTAGGACATATAGAAGTACAGCTCGCAGAGAGGTCCCACCAGCACGTCCTCGGTGCGGGTATAGCTGATGAGATGATCCGATTCTGACCAAGGAATGCTGACGCTTTTCATAAGACCTCCGAACAAAATGCTAAATTCAGGGAACATACGGCTATGGATTTCGAAGCGGTATTTTGCTATAATATAAATGGGATATTGTTCAATATCCACACCGATGATCGCCCGCTTCGCCTTATTATAGCACATTTTGCGGTATATTTCAATATCTCCGCGCATTTTTGAGGCGGATTCATTTTTACAAATCCAAGCGACCCATCCCCACCGAGAGGAGTATGCTCTATGAATCTTCATTTTCCCAAATTCCTATCCTCCGATCCCGAGCTCAATATCACCTATCAGTACCGCTGCGAGGTCTACGGACGGCATATCAAGCCCACCCCCGCGGGCTACGTCATCTCCGAGTTTCTGCCCGACGTTCCCTGGGCGGGCATCTACAACACCATCAGCTGTGCCGCCTCCCACCATTTCCGAGACGGCCGATGGCTCAGTGACACTACGCCCCTCACCGAGTACGCCCGCTTCTGGTGTACCGAGGGCAACCCCCGCCTCTACAGCTTTCCCCTGTCCGACAGCGTGCTGGCCCTGGAGAAGGTCACGGGCAATACGGCGGTGGCCAATGAGCTCTACCCCAAGCTGAAGGAGATCCACCGCGCCTGGGACGACCATAAGACCGAAAGCGGGCTGTACACCCAGCTCTGCGACCGTGACGGCATGGAATTTTCCATCTCGGGCGACGGTCTGCGTCCCACCCTCAACTCCTACATGGCCGCCGATACCTACGCCCTCGCCCGCATCGCCCATCGAGTCGGGGACGCGGAGAGTGCCCAAGCCTACACTACCGAGGCCGACCATCTGCGCGCCCTCATCAATGACCGCCTGTGGAACCCCGAGATCGGGATGTTCGGCACCCTCTCGGGTGATGGGACTCCCCAAAACGTCCGCGAGCAGGTAGGCTATATCCCGTGGATGTACGGCCTGGCGGACGAGGGACGGGACGCTTGCTTTGCAAACCTGCTGGATCCCGCTTGCTTCCTCGCCACGTACGGTCTGCGTACCGCCGACGCGCGGCATCCCGATTTCATGAAGGAAATTCCCCACAACTGTCTGTGGAACGGTCCCGTGTGGCCCTTCGCCACCGCCCAGACCCTGACCGCCGTGATTGAGTACCTGAACGGGACCGAGCACCCCGTCATCACCGCCGAGGATTTCATGACCCTCCTGCTCCGGTATTCCGCCTCCCACCGCGATACCGACGGCACCCCCTGGATCGACGAGAATATGCATCCCGACACGGGCATCTGGCTGGCCCGCGAGATCCTGCGGAATACCCCCGGCTACCACCTCAAGGACCGCGGCCGCCACTACAACCACTCCACCTTCATCGACCTGGTTATGACGGGCCTCTGCGGTGTCCGTCCCACCGAGGGAGACGAGCTGGTCATCCGCCCCCTGGGCACCTCCCTGGACCACTTCACTGCCGAGGGCATCCCCTATCACGGCCACACCGTGGATATTGCCTGGAACAAGACCGAGGGCCTGCGGGTCACGGTAGACGAACAAGAAAAAGCCTTCGTCCCCGCCTGCGAGAAGGCCGAAGCCGTCATCCATCTGTAAAAAAAACAATCACACAACTCTTGAACGTACCCCCACAAACCAATGGGGCAGGGGCCCCATAGGGGTAACCGAGTCCCGCTTGCTTTAAGAACAGCACCTATAAAAATCTATTCATAAAGTTCTTAGGAGTTCTTAGAACCCTTCTTTCAAGAAGGGTTTTGACAGCCTGGCTGAAAGCCAGCTGTCGGATGCCAGGAGGCACGTTCCCCATCTTCCCCCCTACCATTCAAACACCGAGGTACACCATCATGACCAGACGAGAAAGAGTAAAAGCCGCCATCAACCATCAGACCCCGGACAAGACCCCCGTTTTCATTCACCTGGCCCCCGATGCGCTGGGCGCGTACGGCGAGGCTTTGTGGGCGCGATACGGCCGCGAGGATATGGGGAAATTGCGGGACGAGGGAAAAATCGAATACCGAAACGCCCTGTACTACAGCATGGGCAGCCATGTTTGCCTGCTGGAGAACTTCCCCTGGTGGTGGTGGAATGACCTGCCCGCCGAGTATGGCGGTGAGGAGGCTCCCGATTTCATCCCCGATACCCACGATATCGGCAGCTACGAGCATTTCGCCGCCTCGATACAGCACCTGCGGGAGCATACCGATGCCTACATTCTCGTGGAGATCTGGACCAGCGACTTTGAAAAGGCCTATAACGCCCGCGGGATCCAGAATTTCCTCGCGGATATGGCGGGAGAGCCCGAATTTGCCAAGCGTCTGCTGGATTTCATCACCGAGAAGAATCTGACCTACCTCCGTAAGATCGTCCAAACCCCCGGCATCGACGGCGTGCTGTTGGGCAACGATTGGGGCTCCCAGCGGGATATGCTCATGTCCCCCGAGACCTGGCGGGAGCTGCTCGCCCCCGGTGCCAAACGGGAGTACGACGTGATCCGTGAGGCAGGGCTGGATATCTGGATCCACTCCTGCGGCAATATCCGACAAATCATCCCCGATCTCATTGACATGGGCGCGCAGGTGCTCAACCCCATCCAGCCCGAGTGCATGGATATCTACGAGCTGAAGGACAGCCTGGGGGATGACATGACCTTCTGGGGCGGCATCAGCACCCAAAAGACCCTTCCCTTCGGCACCCCCGAGGAGGTGGAGGCCGAGACCCGTCGGGTCTCGGCGTATATGTCCCAAAAAGGCGGCTACATCCTGGCCGCGGGCCAGGGGATTCAGGCGGACGTGCCCTTTGAGAACCTCTGCACCCTGATCGACGTGGCCAACGAGATCGAGTAACCGCACAGAATCATAATCAAAAGAAATATAAGATAGATGAGGAAAATATCATGAAAAACCCGATCGGTTCCTTCCAAAAATATCCCACTCCCGTGTTCGGCGGTCCCGAGACGGGCACCATGTTCGATGCCTTTGTCCGCAAGGAGGCGGACGGCAGACTCCGCATGGATCTCTCCTGGAGACCCAAGATGGCGTTGGCTGTGACCTTCTCGGAGGACGGCATCCATTGGGACGATCCCATCATCACCCTGGAGCACAATCCCGCCAGCGGCTGGGAGGATAACCTCAACCGCAACTGCTTCATGAAAAACCCCATCGGGGACGGCTATCTCATGTGGTACACGGGCCAGGCCCGCGGTCAGTCCCGGATCGGTGTCGCCCGCTCGGATGACGGCATCCACTTTGAGCGTTTTCGGCAGGATCCCGTCCTCTCCCCCGAGACCGACTTTGAATATATGTCGGTCATGAACCCCTTCGTCATGTTCGAGGATGGCAAATTCCGTATGTGGTACGCCGCAGGCGAGACCTACGAGCCCAACGTCATCTGCTACGCCGAGTCGGAGGACGGCATCCATTGGGTCAAGGACAGCCGCAACCCCATTTTCACCTGCAACCCCGAGAAGGAGTACGAGCAGAACCGCATCGGTGCCTGCGACATCCTGAAGGACGAGCAAGGCTACCTGATGTTCTACATCGGCTATCGGGATATCAACACCGCCTGCGTCTGCGCCGCCCGCTCCAAGGACGGCATCACGAACTGGGAGCGTGTCCCCGAGAATCCCCTGGTCATGCCCACCCCCGGCACCTGGGACGAATGTTCCTGCTACAAGCCCACCGCCGTCCGCGAGGAGGACGGCACCTACCGCCTGTGGTACAACGGTCGGAACGACGGGGCCGAGTACATCGGCTACGCCGAGGGGCGGATCGAGTGATAGTCGGGAGAGCGTGCCTCCGGCGGCTTGAACCTTTTTTGAAAAAAAGGTTCAAGACTCCCAAAAACTTAAAAAGTTTATGGAAGATGTGAGAGGATACCAGGTGCCATAGAGGACATCACCATGGGGCCCCTGCCCCATTGGTGTAGATGCTCACGTCCCCATAAAGTTCAAAACATCCGAACAGTTTCTCGCATGGAGAGCCGTTCGGATGTTTTTATAATTTTGTATACGCCTAATATACCAATGGGGCAGGGGCCCCATGGTGATGTCCTCTATGGCTCTTGGTGTCCTCTCGCAACCCCCATAATCCCTTTTTAAAGTTCTTGGGAGTTCTTAGAACCCTTCTTTCAAGAAGGGTTCTAAGCCGCCGGAGGCATATTTCCCATATCCCTCACTCCCCGCGGATCTCGCGGACTGCTTCGTTCATGGTGAGGAACTGCTCGGGGGCCACGTAGCGGGGGATGGAATTCCCCGATCCGAAGGCGAAGCCGCCGCGGCCCTTGGACTTGGCCACCACCTCGGAGATGTACTCCTTCATCTCGGGCTTGGAGAGACGGCAGACCGCGTCGGTGTCGATACCGCCGAAATTGCCGATGCGATCGCCGTACCGCTCCACCCATACGGGGAACGGGGCGATCTGATCCTCGTTGGAGTGCTTGGCATCAATGCCCGCGGCGATCAGATCCTCCATGACACTGAAGATGCAACCGCAGGAATGGAGCAGGAAGGGCTTCCCGTAGCGGTGGACCAGGTCAATGATGGGCTTGTATTGGGGGATGACGTGGGCGCGGATGTCCTCCGCCGAGATCAGGGTGTTGGATTTGAAGCCCAGATCGTCGCCAAAGCGGAGCACGCAGAAGGCATCCGAGTGGTCCTTCATGAAATCCTCCCAAATGGTCAGGCTCATTTGCCCCACGCGGGCAAACAGGTCGGTGTACAGCTCGGGATCGTCGGCAGACATATAGCAGAGATCCATGTAGCCCACCAGGTCCTGCACCAGCTCAAACACGCCGTTTCCCACACCGCCTACCGCCTTCATGCCGGGAGGCAGGACCTCCTCCAGGGCGCGGAAATTCATGTCAAAGTTTTGCTTGTAGATGCGGGGGATCTCGTCAAAGGGGTACTTTTCAAAGTCATCCCTGGTTTGGATGGCTCCCTTCTTGTGGCCCCCCAGCGCGCCGCCGTCGATCAGTACACCGCCGATGCACATCTCAAAGGAAATGGTGTCATACCCCATTTTTTGGAAAAAGTCGCAGAAAACACGGAAATACTCCTTCTTTTCGGCGTAATTGCCGTTGAGCATCCACGCGAACTCGCGGCCCAGGATCTTCTCGGCCACGGTGGGGTTGATGATATGCTCGTACAGGGGAAAACGGTCGCTTTCGATGTTGCAGGCCGCCCGCTGAAGATTCCTGTAATCGGGTGTAAACATGGTGACTCCTCCTCGGAATTGATGGTCTGAAATGATTATACCATATTTTGAGGCGAATTGCAATAGGGCGGGGGAAATTGGGACTCACACGAATTCCCAGACCAAAAGCTGGAATGGGGGGAGAGTGCCTCTGTATCAACGCAGGAAATCAATCTTATCGGACTCCTCCAGCCCCAGATAATCTACGATACTCTCAAAATTCGCCTTGGCGTTGATCAATCCTTTCGGATGGTGCGCATCGGAGCCAAAATAGAACTTACAGCCCTCCTCCTTGGCGATACGATAGGGCTTGAAGACAGGCTCCCGGGACGTGTCGTCCAGCAGAGAGGTGTTGAAGTTCAGTTCAATTCCTACGCCAACCTGAGCCGCCTTAGCGAACAGACGGTGATACTCGTCATCGGGAATGAGATTCAGCACTTCGGCGCGGCGCTCGTAAGAATAGATGCCGGGACAGGTCAGATGTGCAATGCCGACCTTATAGAAAGGCAGGTCCATATTCAACACCGCTTCGAATCGGTCACACCACAGCTTTGCCCGTTCTTCCACCCCCTCATTGCCCTCTAACGTGAAACCGGTCATATGCAGATGGGTGGTGGGGATGATGATGAAATCCAGCTTATCCATCACGGCAGGCGTGATACCAACCGTCATATGCTTATCCTGTTCGGTTTCGCATCCGAACAGGAACCTGACCTGATCCGACTGGGGCAGGGGCAGGGCCTCGCAGGTATGTTCAAAGGACTGAAGCACGTAAAACTCAGGTGCCCCCGGCACGGCAGCATCCCACATATGGTCTGTCAGACACAGGGTTTTCAGGCCATTTTTCTCCCCATACGCAAGGATGCTCTCCGGAGTCTGGGCAGGATCATTGCCGCAGATGGAAAGATAGGAATGGATATGTAAGTCATGATCAACGATATAACGCATGGTATTTTCTCCTGTTTTTTTGTTTTATTATATCATCGCAAATTTTTCTTGTCAAGACCTCTCCCAAAACCTTTCATAAAAATCCCGCGTGACGGTTGCTCACGCGGGATTTTGCTATCAGCTCAAGTTCTGTCCACAAAGTTCTCCCACTCACGGCGGTCGGCGGCTTGGGCCTCCTGTTTTTGGCGGCGTATTTGGACTGCTTTTCGGATCATATCCGCCAGCCACAGGCAGCCGATGAGCAGGCCTGCCCACAGGTAGATGGTGGTGCCGAAGTTCGAAAGCGCGTCCAGCTGTCGCTTCAGGACCGGGTCCGTGGTATTGGCAAAAGCCAACCGCAGGGCGATCCACCAGCACTGGGCACCCAAAATACCGTACAGGATCCGCAAGCGATCCCCCCATTTGGAGGGAACAACGGTGCCCGTCCTGCGGCGGACCAGGTAATGGACAGCGTCCAAAAGGGCCAATATTTCCCAATACCCCGGGATCATGAGGGGATACAACAAAAAGATCATCTCCCACCAGGGATCGCCGTACACCAGAATGAACATGACAAACGGAAGAACCACCAACGCGGCCAGGATCAGCAGGGACAGAACACAGAGAACCGCGTAACCCACCTTCCCTGCGGTGGTTCTCGGAGCGGCTTTATAGCGATTGAGCATAGGGCACCTCCTTTCGGGTTCCTGGCACCAGTATAGCACACCGTCCGCGGAATGTCAAGCCGTGGGGGACATTCTTCATAATTCTTCATAAAGCCGAAAAAACTCCCCTGCGTGATCGCAGGGGAGCGGAAATCAGAAATTAGTGGCAAATGCAACGCTCGGTGTCCTTGTCGAAGATGTGAACACGGGCGGTGTCGAAAGCGACCTTAACGGTGTCGCCGGCGCGGGAGGTAGAACGAGAGGAAACGCGGGCGATCATGTTGGTACCCTCGTTGACGATCTTGATCTTACCGTCACCCTCCTCGGACTTACCGACGTTCAGGTACAGATAGATCTCAGCACCCATCAGCTCGGTAACCTCAACGAAGGCCTCCATAGCGCTGTCGGGATGAGCCTCAACCTGTGCGGGCTGGTCGTAGATGCACTCAGGACGCAGACCGAGGACGACTTCCTGGTCGATGTAATCCTTCAGAGCAGGGTTGTTGGCCTTCTCTGCGGGCAGCTTGATGGAAACGTTCTCGAAGTTGAAGTACAGATCCTCGCCCTTCTTGTTCAGGGTACCGCTGATGAAGTTCATCTGAGGAGTACCGATGAAGCCTGCTACGAACAGGTTGCAGGGAGAATCGTACAGGTTCTGAGGAGTATCGACCTGCTGGATCAGACCGTCCTTCATAACAACGATACGGGTTGCCATGGTCATAGCCTCGACCTGGTCGTGGGTAACGTAAATGAAGGTGGTCTCAACTCTCTTGTGAAGCTTGGTGAGCTCGGTTCTCATGGTTGCACGGAGCTTTGCGTCCAGGTTGGACAGAG
>CAYRTP010000048.1:0-14282 GCA_964427175.1 uncultured Clostridium sp.
ACAACGCCGGTGTGATGGAATGGTAGACGTGACGGACTCAAAATCCGTTGGTGGCAACACCGTGTGGGTTCGAGTCCCACCACCGGCACCACGAAAAAGACCTTATTTGTCTACGGGACAAATAAGGTCTTTTTCGAACTAAGTGTTCCGCACTGCGGAACGTGAAGTATGCTTCGCAAGTGAAGCGCACTTCGTGCGTGAAGTGTGCCTTCGGCACGATATGCGGAACACTTAACTTCACTTTGCGCCGTAGGTGCAATACTTCACTTGGGCGATAGCCCAAACATCACTGCGGCGTAGCCGCTACTTCACTTTCTTTTATGATTATACAAGGCTTACGCCTTGATTTATCCCTGAAAGTGTGATATAATACTTTTAAAGAAGGGAGATGAGCGATATGTATTTTGAAAAGGACAAGCAGCTTGACACAAAATCCATTGTGGACGAAATTGAAAAGGCAGTATATGCGGAAGTGAAGATGTTGGGCTTCAAAAAGCACGGGCGTACCCTTCATCGATTTGTGGATGGAGACATTTCTCAAGTTATCAATTTCCAAATAGGATGTCCGCCAAAGGGCATTTATGACGTTCTTTGGGTAAACATAGGAATTCGTGTTCCGGAATGCCAGCTTCGAAGCTTTGTTCCGGAGGCTAATATAAAAAAATATTATCCCGAACCCTGGTGCAATATGCGAAGTTGTCTTAGAGAGATTGAAGGAAAAAAAGAGGATTATTATGATCTTCATGCATCGATCCAAGAAATTACAAGTGACATTCTTCGTCAAATCAAAGATTATGTAATTCCTGCATTTAATGCTCTGAATAGCCGTTTTGCAATTCTTGAAAATCGTAGAAACTATCCCCATCTGGATACTATGAACCATCATTTGATATTGATGGAGGAAGCTATGATTTGGGGGCGAATGGGAAATTTGCAGAAAGCAGAAGAAGCTTTTAATCAATATTACGATAGTAAAGCACAAGAATATAAAGGACACGAGGGATGGAAGTCATACGGTTATTTGAGAGCACATTTGGACTATTTGTCGGAATTAGCCGACAAATTACATATTAAGATAAATAGAAATACGAGCGCTGACAATTGATCGCTCAAAGTAGCAGAAATCCCTGTACCGCACAACCGTCTCGGACACCGACGCCAAACGGCTGGACACCACCCTGTATATCAGCCGCGCGTCGCCGACAGCCGACGTCTCGTAATCCGCCCCCCTCCACCTCCGCCGTCAAGCAGATCCAATCCCGGATCCGCGCCTGACGGCCCTTTCTTTTTCCAACCAAATTGCGATTTTATGCCCCCCGCGGCCCTCGGAAGTCGCCAAACGGTCCCTTTACATTCCCCGCGATCTGTGGTATAATACAGACAGAACAAAAAAGGAGGACCAACCATGAGTACCTACACCACCATGGGTGAGCGCATCGCCCACTTCCGCAAGCGCAAACAACTGACCCAGGAGGAGCTCGGCCAAGCCCTGGGGGTGAGCAACCAGGCCGTGTCCAAATGGGAAAAGAACATCTCCCTCCCCGACGTTATGCTCCTCCCCCACCTGGCGCGGGCCCTGGACGTGACCCTGGACGCGCTGTACGGTCTGGAGCCCGAGGCACCCGCGCCTACACGGTCCACCGCCGATGATTTTCCCAAGCTGGCCTACGATACCCTGTTCCGTTTGTACTACGATCACGCAGGCGAGTGCTTCAACGGAAGATTGAATGAGTTCGCGTCCTGGACCGAGCAGATTGCCCAAGGCTGGATGCTGGGCTGTCTCTCCAACACCGAGGGGGGATTTTTCCTGGCCGACGAGCTGGCCTTCACCGACCGCACCTACAAGGCGGAGGGGAGCGAGGCCATCTTTACCTCGGCTGAAGTCAGCAAGGCGCTGAAGCACCTCTCGGACAAGACCGTGCGAAAAGTCCTGGCCTACCTATACCGCGAGACGGTAGCGACCGACAAAACCACCCACGGTTATTTCCTCCTGCCCCAAATCACCGAGGGCTGTTCCCTGTCCGCCGACGATGCCGAGGAGGCCCTGGAAAAGCTCCAGTTACTCGAGCTGATTGAGACCGTCACCTCTCCCTCCGGGCCCACCGAATACGCATTTCTCCTGGGCAACAGCCTGTACGCCCTGACCCTTTGCCACCTGGCCGAGCTGCTGGTACGGGACAAGACGTGGCACGTGGTGCGGGACACCTCGATGATCTCGGATTATGCGTTTTTGCAAAAGAAACCCTGACAAAAAAGCGGGCTCGCCCGCTTTTTTGTGCCCAACATCTTTCCTGCCAGGAAATATTTTTCTTTCCCACTTTTCCCATCGGTATCTTGTCATTCCCTTTCGCGCGTGATATAATGAAGATACCAAAATCAAGGAGGTTCACCATGAGCAAAATCCATCATTTATCCGACAACATACGCCATTACCGCCGCGCCAAGGACCTGACTCAGGAACAGTTGGCCGAGGCACTGGGAGTCACCGTAGGGGCGGTCTCCAAATGGGAGTCGGGCCTCACCACCCCTGACGTGGCCCTCATCATGGAGCTGGCCGCCCTGTTTGAGACCTCGGTGGATACCCTCCTGGGCTACGAGCTCCACAAGGGCGGCGTGGCCGAGACCCTGGAGGACATGAACCGACTGTGGGAGGAGAGGCGGTTTGACGAAGCCATCCGAGCCGCCGAGCGGGCCCTGGTACGGTTTCCCAACAGCTTCTCCATCGTCTACGGCGCGGCCATGATCTACCACATGAACTTCACTCCCCAAACGGCCATCCGTGCCGCCGAGTTGTTCCGCCGTGCTGAGGAGCTGATCGATCAGAATCGAAATCCTAAAATCACCCGCTCAACCATTCGTGAACGCATCGCGGAGTCTTACATTCGCATGGACAAATACGAGCAAGCGTTGGAACTTCTCAAGGAAAGCAACACCGACGGTTCCCAAAGTGCCCTCATCGGGCTGATCCTAGCCCGATGGCTGAAGCGTCCCGAGGAGGCTCTGACCTACCTATCGGACGCGCTGGGCCGTTGCCTCACCGAGCTTTCCCGCATCGGCATGGGCTACGCCAACGCCTACGAATCCCTGGGCCGTCACAGCGATGCCCTGGCCATGGCCCTGTGGCAGGAGTCCCTCACCGCGGGACTGATCCTCCCCACGGGCAACTCCACCCTCACCAAGCTATGCGCCGCCTACGCCTCCGCTGCCGCTCAAATGGCCGCCGAGATGGGGGACGAGGACACCGCGCGAACCCATCTTCGCCGCGCGGTGGCAATTGCCCGCGCATTTGATAGCGCACCCGACTACAGCATGAGGCATATCCGTTTCTATCACGGCTCCGAGGAATCCGTCGCCTTCGACGATTGCGGAGAAACCGCCATGGAGGCTGTGAGAAACAATTTGGATGCCGCGGGCGAGAAGGCGCGAGAACTGCTGGCGCGTCTATGGGAGGAATGTGCCGTGGAGTAATCCCCGTAACCCATAAAAACCCCGCCGACACCCTCCCGGGTACCGACGGGGTTTTCAATCTGATCTGGCGGCGCGCATCAACATAAAAAAACGGTCATGCTAAGCGGAGCGCGAAGTCGAAGGATCTCCTACCCGATCAGAGATCCTTCGACTACACTCCGCGTTGCTCCGTTTCGCTCAGGATGACTCTTTTTCAAAGAAAAACGCGTATCATGCGTTTACAGGCAACGCCGCCACCGGCTCACAAATATAAGCCGTAACGCCTCGGGCCTCCAAAGCCTCCTTGGCCCTCTGCGCGCTCCCGTCTCCCTTTCGGAAGACACCGAACACCGAGGGGCCGCTCCCGCTCATGAGGGCGGTGACCGCCCCCGCCGAAAGCAGGGTCTCCTTGATCTCCCGCGCCACGGGGCGTTCGGGGAGGATCACGGACTCGAACAGATTGAAGACGTTGGAGCAGACCCCGTCGGGATCCCCGCTACGCAGGGAGGAGCACAGGCGGGTCAGTTCCTCGGTCTTGGGGGTGTAGGCGGCGGGGTCGAAGTTTCCGTACCGCTCGTCCAGCGCACGGTAGGCGGCGGGGGTGGAGACCCCCTCACCGCCGCAGGCGATGACCAGGTCGCAGTTGGTCAGGGGCGGGATGGGAGTCAGAGCCTCCCCCACCCCCCGGGTGATCTGCGCGCCCCCCATGATGCAGAAGGGCACGTCGGCCCCCAGGGTCAGCCCCACCTCGCAGAGGGCGGCGGGGGTCAGGGGACTCCCGAACAGGCGGTTAAGAGCCGCCAGCACCGCGGCGGCATCGGTGCTTCCCCCCGCCAGCCCCGCGGCGGCAGGAATGCGCTTGTCAATGTGGATAGCCAGCTTCCTGCATCCCCGTCCCGTGGCCGACAGGAAGGCCTCGGCGGCCCTCCAGGCCAGGTTGCGGCGGTCGGTTGGGATGTCGGGGTTGGTGCAGGTCAGGGTCATGGTCTCGGCCATCCCGGGGCGGGGCCCCAGGACGCACAGGTACATCCCGTCCACGGGATCGGTCACCGAGACGGTGACCGTATCGCAGAGGGACACGGCCTGCATGACCCCCGCGATGGTGTGGTATCCATCGGGGCGGCGGCCCGTGATGTCCAAAAAGAGGTTGATCTTGGCGTTGGCGGTTACGGTCAGTTCCATATATTCCATCCTCCTGTGGCGAGTGGGTTTGGGGGTATTTCTTCCATCATTAACCATCATTAAGATGTGTTCGATAACCCCTCGTAATACCTTGAAATCCTACAAATAGGTATATTTTTTTGGGGACCCTCATCCGTCATCCGAGCAAGCTCGGATGCCACCTTCCCCCCAGGGGAAGGCAAGGATGTAGGCATTTTCTTGTTTCTTTCCAAACAGATAAGCATCTCTTGATTCAGAAAATAGCGTAGAACGGAAACGTCTTGCCTTCCCCTGGGGGAAGGTGGCACGCCCTACGGGCGTGACGGATGAGGGTCTCCCAAAATATAAGGCTCTTTTCCGTCAATCGGATACATTAGACGTGCTCGATAACCCCTTCCGGGGGGTGTGGGGGAGGCGTTGCGCCTCCCGCCAACATACGGCGTAGGACAGGTTATTCGGGAGGGGAAACCCCTCCCCTACGGACAAAATTTTGGAAAACAAAGGGTTATCGATCACGTCTATTATACCACACCCCGCGCCAAAACGCAAGAGGGGGCGGGGCTTTTTTGCCATATAGGAAACCACGGCCATATTCCAAAAAGCGAACCGCCTCCCGCAGGAGACGGTTCTTTTGGTATCAGATCTTCCGCTTGAAATAACGCAGCTTAAACCGCTCGGGCCAGGCCAGTCTCTTGCGGACCTGTCCGTGGAGGTAGAGGTAGAGGGCGGCGGCGGCCTTCATCTCGGGGATGGTCATGCCGTGACCGAATTCCTCGGCGGCCATACCGTCCAGCGCCACGCGGAGGTTGGGCAATTCAAGGGCGGTTTGGCGGGACTTCTTCCCTTCCTCGGCTACGGGGGAGAGCTCGGCGGTGAGGCGTTCGGCGTAGTCCTCGCGGAACTCACCGGGCTTGGGGGACAGATCGTACAGAGCCAACAGCTCCATGACGGCATCCACCGTCTCCAGGGCCAGCTCGCGGCGGTCCTCCTCGTTGGTGTTGGTACCGAAGCCCTGCTCCAGGATCTGAGCGGCCACGCTCTGTCTGTGGTCCTCGGCGGCGCGGGCACGGTTGATCATGGCGGCGATGAAAATGAGGATGGCGGCCAGAACGGCGATCACGGCCAGGCCGATACCGGCTCGGCGGAGGATCTCGGCGGAATCCGCGTCGGGATCCGCGGTGGTCTCCTCGGTGGTGTCGGTCTCCTCGATCTCCTCATCGGGCAAGGTCTCGGGCTCGTCGTAGGAATCCTTGGTCTCGTCCTCGGGGAGGATGGGGGAGACGGTTTCCGAGCCCGCGGTGTTGTCGGCACCGTACATACCCACGTAGTACTGGGGGGTGGTCTCGTACTGGATCCAACCCACGCCGTCGAAGTAGACCTCGATCCAGGCATGGGCCTGGTAGTCGCGGACGTAACCGCCGTAGACGAAGTCCTCGCGGCTGACGCGGGTCATCTCGTTGCCGATGTAGCCCTCGGCGTAGCGGACGGGGATGCCCAGCTCACGCAGGATGAGGGCGGCGGCCGAGGCGAACTGGACGCAGTAGCCCTCCTTGGTGTTCCGCAGGAAGTTCTCCACGCCGTCCAGGGTGGGATCCACCAGGGTCAGATCGGGGGTGATGGTGTAGGCACAGCCCATCTCGTCGATGACGTAGTCAATGACGTTGCGGACCAGGAGATCACGCTGAATGTACACGTCGGGATCCGAAGAATTGCGGACGGCGGCCAGGCTCACGTCGGCGGGGACGTTGACCTTCTCGCGGTGCTGGACCGTGTAGGAATCGTCTTCCTCGGTTTCGGGATCGTCGGGGATCAGCTCCTCGGTGATCTGAACCGTCTCGGTATGGGCCTGGGCCTTGATGGCGGCGGCCAGCTCGGAAATGAAGTCGCTGTCGGCGGTGTCCAGGTAGGTCTGATAGACGAAATCACCATAGTCCTTCTCGGTGTTGATGAAATCCATCAGCTCCACCCGCTCCTCGTCGGTCATACCGCGGTCGTACTCGTCCACCAGGTTCACGTCCACGGGGGTGCCGATGGAATCCAGGTAGGCCGAACCCACGTCGGTGACGTTGGTGCCGATGATCTTGGAGCCGCTCATGGTCAGGGTCAGAATGCCGTAGGGGGTATCCACCACGTAGTTGCCGTTCTGCTTGCGTACTTCGTCGGTATCGTGGTAGAACCGCCAGATGCGCTCGGTGCTTCCCCGTCTGTAGGTGTAAACGAACAGGGTCATACCGTTTCTCTGCTGATCCACCTGGAGGGTCAGGTAGCTGATGATGGTGCCGTCACCCGCCGTGGTGTAGCCCGAGCGGGCCAGCAGGGCCTCCTTCTGGAGGTTGTAAGCGGCCACAAGGGAGGCCTGGCGGACCGCCCAGTTCTGATCCTTCATAACGGGGATGTAGGCCATGGTGGCGTAGTCCAATCCGTTTTCGTGGAACTTCCGACCCGTGTAGAGGCCGTCGAAGTAGTTCACGAAGGTCAGCTCATGGGGCTCGGTGGAGGCGTACTGCATGAGCCCGTAGCTGGGATCGTAGGTGGCGGGGAAATAGGTCAGGGTGGAAGGGCTGTTGACCCGCCGCAGGCTGACCAAGAGGTTGACGAAGCCGTAGCTCTGATTGGACTTGTACTTGGTGAGCAGGTTCTCGGTGTACTCGGGATCATCCACCAGCTCGGGCTTCATGTAGTGGTAGAAACCGTACTTCAGCTCCTCGGAGGGGGAGGAATCCTTCCCGAACAGGGCCTGATAGGCGGCTACCGTCTCCTTGTCCACCGCCAGCCAGGCACCGTCCTCGTAGTCGGTGCCCATCCAACCGCGGAGGTAGTAGTTGGCGTGGTAGCGGGCCTGGAGGTAGAAGATCTGCTTGCCCGTGAATTCCAACTGCTCCAGATCGGTGGAGCGGGGCTCGAAATTGTCGCCGTCGGCCTCGTATTCCAGGCGGTCCAGTTCGTCGTCATCACCCCGCAAAAGGGCAGTGACGTAGTTACGGGCCAGCTCCATCTTCTCGTCGATGGCGTTGATGGTGCTGAAATTCCCGTCAATGGTCAGGGCGGGGAGGGCGATGGCGATGAGGCAGGCCAGGAGAACAGCGGCGGCGGCGTATCCGCCCATGGCGGTCTTGGCCTGCTCGGTGACCCGATCGTAGGCCTGCACCGCCCGCACCTGCTTCATCATGGCGCGGTAGGCCCGCTTCTCCTCTTTCTTTTGCCTCGGATCCTTGGTTTTGGACTTCTTGGACTTTTTGGGTGCGCTGAAGTAATCGTTCAGCTCCTCCTCCACCGTGACGGTCTGCTCACGGCGGTGCTCCCGCATCTCGGCCTTGGCCTTCTTACGGGAGGCGCGGTCGGCCAGCTTCTGCTCGTACTCGGCGGGCATGGCGGGACGGTCGCTGTCCGAGAACAACTGCATCTCAGTATCGTAGTGCTTCTGATCCTTCTTGTGGTACAGGCGGTCGTAGGCACCCATCACCAGCATGGAGGCGAAGGAGACGATGACCAGGGTGATACCCAGGTTGGACTGGATGCGGTTGCTGTAGATGTTGAAGGTCAGCATGACCACCAGGATGGTGGTGGAGGCAATGGCGGGGGGCACCATTTTCACCTTCTTGACGAAGCAAGCGGTGAACAGCACCGAGATCAGAAGGGTCAGGAGGCAGACACCGCAGATCATCAGCTCCCCGTGGGGGGTGGAGGTGCCGATGGGGGCCTTGTACTGCACGTAGGTCAGGTAGCCCACCTTGTAGAGGCGGTCCAGGGCGGCGTTGTACAGGCTCAGGCACCCGTAGAACAGGTCGGTGGGCAGGGTCGGGTTGAGGGCAAAGAGCCCGCCCGCAAGTCCGCCCGTGGTCAGCAGGGCCACGAGCTTCCCGACCCGTCCCTGGCAGAGGAGCATTCCCGTCACCACCACGTAGAGGGATGCTAAGAAGATGACCAGATTGGATACCCCGAACTCCAGGGCACTGGCAATGAAGATCACCAGTCCCGCCGCCGACAGCCAGATGACCAGGGCACGGCAGAGCAGACCGCCCAGACGGAACAGGGGGCCCCGTCCCGCGCGGTCGGGGGGACAGACGATGGGACGCTTATGGATGGGGAGAATGGCTTCCTTGGCCGCTTTTTTGGCGGCCTTTTTCTCGGCACGGGTCATCCTCGTCTTGCTTTGGGGATTCGGAGTGGTCTGCGTACCCGCGAAGTCGGCATGGGGATTGCGCTTACGGTTCTTCATGGTTCTTGCCTCCTTCGGGTGAGTTTGCGGCGGCCGCGTTGGCGGCGGGGGGCGCGGCGTTGACGTTGAACGCCCCCGCGGTCAGGGTCAGGCCGTTGGCGGCGAGCTGTTCACGACAGCCCTCCAGGTAGTTCGCGCGGTCGCGGGGGAAGCGGAACCGCTCCTCGGGGTTGTAGAGCACCACCTCGGCCGAGCCGAAGCTCCCCGCGTCCGAAACACCGGGCAGGGCGGTCAGATCAGTGAGCATGGCCGCGTCCAGGGTGGAGATGACGAAGGTCTGCTTGGTGCTCTGAATGTCGCTGACCATGGCGGTCAGGGAGGTGACCTTCAGCGTGGGGTCACAGAGGGGAGCGGTGGCGAACAGGTGGTAGATGTTCTCGAACTCGTCGATGCCTCGCAGAGGATAGGCGCACACGCCCGTGTCCGAACGGCGGTCGAACCACAGGAGGAGCACTTCATGCCCCTGTCGGAGCTCGGCCAGCACCGAAGCGATGGTCAGCTCAACCACGCCGTCGGCCAGGTACTCGTTCATATCCTCGTAGAAGGCGGGCTTGGCCAGCTCGTGAACGTCGGGAGTCCCCTCGGACGTAGCGTCCGCGTTTACGATGGGATTTACTCCGCCGTCGGCACCGTCGGCCATGCCGTTCTTGGCATCCAGGGTGTCCGCCACGGCGGCACGCTGGTCCAGGCGGGCTTTCAGGGCCTCGTCCGAGATGGCGTGGGTGTCGGTATTTTCCTTGACGCGGCGGTTCTTACGGCGCAGGTCAGCGTCCTTGCGCTCCTGCTCACGGCGGGCCTTGCGAGCGGCCTTCCGCTCGGCGGGGGTGAGCTTTTTCTTGGGCTGACCCTCGCCCTCAGCTTCGGTACCACCCGCTTTTGGGGCTTCCTCAGGGAAATGGGGGGTCAGGTCACAGCAGATCACGGTCTGATTGGAGGTACCCGTGTTGTAGTCCTTGACGATGAAGTTTTCGGACTTGGAGGACAGCTTCCAGTGGATAGCCTTGAGGGAGTCGCCCGCCCGATAGTCGCGGATGTCGCTGACCTCCAGCTTATCCACCACCAAGGGAGAGCGGACGGTCCGCGCGGTATCGTCGGACACCGAGTGGGCCGAGGTCTCGTCCAGGGTCAGACGGCGGGGGAGGACGTACACCGTGGTCAGATTGTCCACGTCCACCCGAATACGGAACAGGCGGAAGAAATCGTAGATGTAGAAGCACCGCACCCCGATCTCGTAGGTTCCGCGGAAGCGGAAGGAGACGGTGTTCTTCAGATGGTAGCCCGTCATGGGGGCCAGGGACAGCCGCACCGTCCGCTCGGTGCAGCGGACGCTGTTGGACTGGGGAATGCACACCTGCGCGTCGATAAAGGGCAGAGCCAGGGGAGAGCGGTTGTCGATGCGGAAATCGTAGGTGTAGGGGGTATTCTTCTCGGTGGTCACCGTGTCCGACATCATGCTGACCGACAGGGCCTGCTTGGCCAGCAGAACGTAGACCAGCAGAACCATGGGCAAAAGGAAGATGAACCAAAAGAAGATATTGGATACCTTACTGAGCAGGGCCTGGGTGAACACCAAGGCGATGATGAAGATCACGATATAGGAAGAAAAGCGGTGGGTGACGGTGAAGGAGGGTTCATCCCGATCGGGGGTAGTTCCCTTCTTCTTGTTGAGCTTGCGGGCAATCCGGTGGATGAGGGTGGCCAAAGCCCCCAGGGGGATGGCCAGGATCTGACTCAGGGACAGCTCCTCGTCCTCCTCCCGCTCCCACTTGCGGAAGACCGCCAGGTAGAGCAGAGCGTAGACCGCCATGACCAGCACCGCCGCCGTGAACAGGAGAACGGGTACCACCACCGTCGCGGAGACGGCGTAGCCCTCCTCGGCCCGCTCGGCGTACTTGGACATGGATTCAGCCAGGATTCCCGCCGCGATGGGGGTCATACCAAAGGCCAGGGCTCCGCCGCCCAAAGCCACCCCCAGGGGGACGAACAAACGGCGTGCCGTGGACTTTCCGAATTTCTTGTAGTTAGGCAGGATCAACGCGATGGCCAAGGCCAGAGCCACGGGCATGACCAGCCAGCCCAAGCCCTCGGCAAAGAACAGCACCTGCAAAAGGGGGTTATCCCCGTCGGTCCCGCTGACGGACAGCAGGTCTTCGATGGCGGCGGGATGACCGCCCAGGAAGTACCCCATCAGCTCATAGCCCGACGCGCCGTACTCCAGGAAGGGTGCCCCCTCCAAAAGGACGGTGAGGTTCACCCCGGGGAAGCCCGCGGCCACCAGGGTCAGGATAAACAGAAGCAACGTCAACCCGCCAACCAGGGGCTTGGCGTTCTTCTTCATCCAGTTCCACAGGGGAAAGTCGAGCTTCTTCTTTTTCTTGACGAAGGAATGGCCGCAGGCCGTACAGGTCTTGGTACCCACGGGCATGACCCCGCGGCAGTTCAGGCATCGAATGCCCAGGGTCACGCCGCAGTTCATACAGTAGGTGCGATCCGCCGCCACATATTTCCCGCATTGGGGACATTGTCTCATGTGTTCCATGGGCGACTCCTAACTCGACTCACGCCCGCTCGGAGCGTTTGCCCTTGTAGGGGACCTCGGTGGTGCGAAGGATCTCGGTGAGCACGTCCTGGGTGGTCTGATGGGCCAGCTTGGCCTCCTGGCGGAGCATGAGGCGGTGGGCGATGGCGGAGCGGAACAGGCCCGCGATATCGTCGGGCAGGACGTAGTCACGGCCCCGCAGGAAGGCGTAGGCCTGGGCCAGGTGGACCAGGGCCACCGAGGCACGGGGAGAAGCACCCAGGGCCAGGGCGGGATGCTTACGGGTAGCGGTGATGAGGGTGACGATGTAGGCGTAGAGCTCGTCATCGATCTTCACCTTGGCCACCATATCGCGGATCTCACGGAGCTCGTCACGGGTCAGAATGGGCTTGACCTTCTTCAGGGGGTTCTCACCCTTGCGGGCCTTGATGATGTTGATCTCCTCGGAGGGAGCGGGGTAGCCCATGCTGATCTTGAGGGCAAAACGGTCCAGCTGTGCCTCGGGCAGGGGGTAGGTACCCACGTAGCCCGCAGGGTTCTGAGTGGCGATGACCATAAAGGGATCGGGGATCTCCATGGTCTCGCCGTCCACGGTGACGCGGCCCTCCTCCATGGCCTCCAGCAGAGCGGACTGGGTCTTGGGGGAGGCACGGTTGATCTCGTCGGCCAGGAGCAGGTTGCACATGACCAAACCCTCGCGGAACTCGAAATTCTCCTTCTGACGGTTGTAGATATGGAAGCCCGTGATGTCGGAGGCCATAACGTCGGGGGTGAACTGGGCGCGCTTGAAGTCCAGGCCCGTGACCCGCGCCAGGGTAGAGGCCAGGGTGGTCTTACCCGTACCGGGAACGTCCTCGATGAGAACGTGGGCCCCCGCCCGCATGGCGGTGAGCAGCTGGATGACCTCGGTGCGCTTACCCACCACCACCTGCTCCACCTCGTTGGCGGCGGCGATCATTTTGCGGTAGGCGGCGGCCATTTCGGGGGACATTTTCACGTCGGCGGCGGACTTGTCCGCATTGGTTTCGGGGATCTTCTTTTCGGTTTCAGTGCTCATAACAGGATTCCTTTCTGATCTATGTATTGTGTAACGGTTCGGTCGGTTGCCCGGTTGTACAAATATACATTTTACATTATAGCACAAATCCTCAAATTGTGCAAGATGCAAACAGTGATAGATAACAATTTCGGCGGGCAGGTCGCAAAATGTTTACATTTATGCAATCGAATCTCTTGACAGCCCGAGGGACGTGTGCTATACTATAGGATGTAAAAATTATTCTGGAGGAATCAACATGAAAAAAATCCGCATCCTTTCCGGAGTCCTGGCCGCCCTTATGCTGGCCGGGTCCCTGGCCTCCTGCGCCGCGGGCGATGATCCCGTCGAGACCAACGCTCCCGACGTGACCCAGGCCGCCGTCACCGAGGAGGACACAGAGCTCCGCGACGCGCTTCCCGACGAACTGGACTACGCAAACGATGAGATCGTCCTCATCAGCCGCGACATCGGCATGGGCCTGGCCGACGAGATCTACGCCGAGGGGCTGAACAGCGACCCCGTCAACGATGCCATCTACGAGCGCAACAAGGCCGTAGAGACCCGCCTTGGGGTCAAGATCACCAGCATCCGAGATGCCAATACCATCGTGGACAAGGTCATCACCACGGTCAACGGCGGCAGTGCCGACTACGATGTCATGGTGGAATACTGCTGGCTGGCCGCTCCCAAGACCATCGAGGGCTACTTCGCCGACCTGCGGGGCACCGAGAATCAGTACATCGACTTTGAAAAGCCCTGGTGGACCCAGAGCTTCAATGACGTGGTCTCCTATCACGACCGCCAGTACGGCGTGACGGGTGCCATGGTTCTCTCCACCTACCGCCGTACCTACACCACCGTCTTCAACAAGAAGCTGTTCACCGACGCGAGCCAGCCCTACCTCTACGAGCTGGTGGAGAACGGCACCTGGACCCTGGACAAGCAGGCCTCCCTGGTTCCCCTGCTCCACAGAGACAACGGTAACGGCCTCCAGGACGAGGAGGGCGATATTTACGGCTTCGTCACCGACGATTTCATCAGCGTAGACCCCTACTGGGCCGCCTGCGAGGTGGATATCATCGCCAAGAACGAGGACGGCGACTACACCTGGATCTTTGACTCGGGTGTCATGCACAACGCCGCCGAAAAGATCCTCAAGCTCTACTACAACACCGACGGCGGCACCTACCGCGTCACCTCCGATGACAGCTTCCAGACCACCACCCGCACCATGTTCTCGGAGGGTCTCGCCGCCATGGCTACCCTCTGCATCCACGCCCTGGAGAACGCCGCCCTGCGAAACATGACCGACGAGTACGGCGTGGTCCCCATGCCCAAGTACGACGAGGAACAAACCGAGTACCACAGCCAGATGCACGACGCTTTCACCATCGCCTGCATTCCCACCACGGTCAAGGGCGACCGCCTGGAGGAGATGACCGCCGTTCTGGAGGCCATGGCCTCGTCCAGCTACCGCATCGTCCGTCCCGCCTACTACGAGACCACCCTGCGGACCAAGATCGCCCAGGATCCCCAGTCCTCCGAGATGATGGACCTCATCATCAACGGCATCCACATCGACGCGGGCGTGGTCTACTCCCACAACTTGGGCTCCTTCCACAAGGGCCTGCACGCTCTGATCGAGGGCAAGACCAATAACGCGGTCTCCCGCTTTAAGTCCCTGTCCAAGGCGGCACAGAATTACCTCCTCAAGCTGGTCAAAAAGCTGGACAATCTGGATCAACGGTAAACTTTTATCCCCCTGCCCCCGCAGGGGGATTTCTATTGGGCACATTCATCAATTTCGGCTGTCGCATCTTATACAAATCGCAGAAAAAAAAAGCCACCACTTGACACTAATGTGCCCCCTGTCAAGT
>CAYRTP010000049.1:0-14282 GCA_964427175.1 uncultured Clostridium sp.
AACAGTGATCAAAAACTGTTGGAGTTTTTATCTAATATGTAGTAATAAAAATCACTTGGTAAATTATACTGTGCTTTAGCAAATGTTTTAACGTATGCAAATCCCAGTTTTTCTGCAATATGTTGACTTCTTGAATCTTCCGCCTTACAAAACCAAGATAATGTATTGGTTGTGTGATCTAAAACCGCTTTTAATGCTTCTGTAATATAACCTCTGTTTTGATATTGCGGAACAATCCTAACCCCCACATTACGTACATACTCTTTACCGTCAGCATCTTCGTTCAACCCTATAGTTCCTATAATCTCATTGTTTTCTTTTAAAACGACAGCGTAATTATTTTTTGCATTTATCAAATATCGAATTGTATCTTCATTATGAACTGAACAACCAATATCATCCTCGCACCAATCTCTCAAAATCAACCGTTCTGTTGATAAAGTTTTCATACTATTATTGTTCCTCCGTTTTATCGCCAGTTTCGCATTTGTTTTACAAATGCTTCGGGCAAAGCCCATACCCCCTAAAGTTGCACATTCCCAAAGGCTCCCTCCGGGAGGGAGCTCCCGACGAAGTCGGGTGAGGGAGAGTGCGTTACAATGAAGTTAGTACAAATCTAAAGTCACGCAGGCTCCTTCCGTCACGGTTGCGCCGTGCCACCTCCCTCTCGAAGGGAGGCTTTTCGTTAGTTTTATTATAACATAAATCGGCAGAGAAAACAACATCTCAGCCGAAATTTGTAAACATCCTTATGAGAACCAGCCTAATCGGTGTGGTTTTTCTCTTAGACAATTCTGAACCTGTGAAGTTTTTGGGATTCCAAAACCCTTTTTTCAAAAAGGGTTTTGGCCGCCGGAGGCACGCGCCCCTCTCACTCCACCACCCCCACGATCAAAGCCCGCCCCGCAGGTGCCTCGCCCCCGATCTCGGTGGAGGCCATCAGCTTCTCCTCGGCGGCATCCAACAACTCCTCCCGCGAGGCGTACAACGTAGCGATGGGCTGACCCTTGGCCACCGCGTCCCCCGTTTTGGCGTGGAGCATGATCCCCGCCGTGGGGTCGATCACGTCCTCCTTGCGGTTGCGCCCCGCACCCAACAGCAGAGCGGCGGTGCCGTAGCCCTCGCAGTCCACTCGGACAATGAACCCGTCCGCGGGTGCCAAAACCACCCGACTGTAGGGCGCGGCAGGAAAACGCTCGGGCTGACGGATCCAGGTGGGATCCCCTCCCTGGGCCTCCACCATGTCGGCAAAGGTGCGGAGCGCCGTCCCGTCGCTTATGACACGGCGTACCGCCGCCTCGCACTTCGCCTCGGTGCCCCGATCCGAGATCACCAGCATATGGGTGGCCAACGCCACGCACAGCTCGGTAAAATCAGCGGGCCCCCGCCCGTTCAGAGTCTCAATGGCCTCGATCACCTCCAGGGAGTTGCCGATTGCCCGCCCCAGGGGACGGTCCATGTCGGTGATCAGCGCGCGGGTTCGCTTGCCTGCCCGCTTGCCGATGTCCACCATGGCCTCGGCCAAAGCGCGGCTGTCAGCCTCGGTCTTCATGAAGGCCCCGCTTCCCGTTTTCACGTCCAGCAGAATACAATCATCGTCGGCGGCCAGCTTCTTGCCCATGATGCTGGAGGCGATCAGAGGCAGACTGTCCACCGTGGCGGTCACGTCCCGCAGCGCGTACAGGAGCTTGTCCGCGGGAGCCAGGTCGGCACTCTGCCCCACGATGGCAATGCCCACTCGGTTGACGATGGCCTCAAACTCGGCGGTGGTCAGATCGGTGCGGAAGCCCTCAATGGCCTCTAACTTATCCACAGTGCCACCGGTATGACCTAACCCGCGCCCGCTCATCTTGGCCACCTTGACCCCCAGGGAAGCCACCACGGGAGCCACCACCAGGCTGGTCTTGTCACCCACTCCGCCCGTGGAGTGCTTGTCCACCCGCAGACCTTGGATGTTGTCAAAATGCAGGGTGTCCCCCGAGTCGCGGATGGCCATGGTCAAAGCCGCCGTCTCGGCGGCATCCATGCCGCGAAACCAAATGGCCATGCACAGGGCCGAAGCCTGGTAGTCGGGAATCTCCCCCGCCACGTACCCCGCAATGAATCCGCGGATTTCCTCCTCGGTCAGCGGAAACCCGTCCCGCTTCTTCTTGATAATATCGTATGGGCGCATAGTCGCTCCTTTCTTTTGTTCCAATCACAATACCCTTTTTCAAGTTTTGGGAGTTGCTATAATAAAAATCTTGAATACAGCCCCCCTATACCAATGGGGCAGGGGCCCCATGGTGATGCCCCCTACGGCTCTTGGTGTCCTCTTGCATCCTCATAAATCCTTTTTCAAAGTTTTTGGGATTCTTAAGGGCCTTTTGCAAAAGGCCCTTAAGCCGCCGGAGGCACGCTCTCTCCGCTCCTATAGCTCTGCCCCTGTAAAGGAGAAGGGAAGCAGCTCCCCCAGGGTGTGGACCTGAATGTCCTCGGGGGTCCCCAGCAGAACCACCAGGTCGGGGGAGCAGAACTCGGCCAGGACCTGACGGCAGACCCCGCAGGGAGCGCAGAAGGGGGAGACCTCCCCGCGCCGACCGCCCACCACGGCGATGGCGGCAAACTCCCGCGCCCCCTCGCTGACCGCCTTGAAGACGGCGGTGCGCTCGGCGCAGTTGGTGGCGGAGAAGCCCGCGTTCTCCACGTTGCAACCCGTGAAAATGCGGCCGTCCGCCGTCAGAAGGGCCGCCCCTACACAGTAGCCCGAGTAGGGAGAATAGGAAAACTCCCGCGCGCGGGCGGCGGCCTCCATCAATGACAAATGAGCAGCGTTTGCGTCCATCATGTTTCTACCTCCTTCTTGTTAATCTACGATTGAGATTTAAACAATATATAGAATTTCTATTCCTCGACAGGCCGTTCAAACCCGTGAATGAAGCCGTTCACGTCCGCCGAGCAGATGTCCCCGCCGATGACACGGTTGCGGTAGACCAGTACGTTGGCATAGACCGTACCCTCGTAGTCCTCTCCGTCGGAGTCCGTGTAGTTAGTCACGGTGAAGGTGTGGCGGGTCACCGTCTTCTTCTTGTACTTGGACAGGTCCAGCCCCTGGGACTTCTGCAGCTCGTTGTACCCCGCGAAGACCTTGTCGAACTCGGCGGGAATGGTGACCTCACGGGTCTCCACCGACCCCGCGTCCACCACCCAGCCGAACTGCCCCAGGAAGGCGGCGGCATCATCGGCCGACTTGACCTTGTCGTAGCGGTAGGTGACCGTAGGTCCCGACTCGGCCTCGGGCGCGTCCACGGCGACCCCGCCGGGGACCGCGGAGTCTCCCCCCGCATAGGCGGGAACAAAGGCGATCAGGGTGATCAACGCCGCCAGAGCGACGCAGATCACCGCGAAAAACTTGATACTGCTGGCTTTAAAAGAGTAAATAAACATACCCGTGACCTCCGTTGGATGGATAATTGGTATATCCTATGCGGAGCCCTGCGCGGATATGCGGGGCAGGGAAGCGTCTCGCCCGCCCGTTACCTTCATTATACGCTATTTCGGCTTGCTTGTCAAGGGGAAATCCCCAAAAGACGGGATTTTGCATATTCGATTGGATAATTGTATAATTGTAACATACAACACAAAATCACCAAAAAATATGCCTTTTGTTTGGTTTATATTGACAGTTGCAAAAAAAAGGTTGATGTGATATAATAGTACGGTGCATATTCATGCAAAATTATTCATTAAAAGGAGACAATAATCGTGAAAAAGCTGATTGCGGTTGCTATGGCACTGTGTATGCTTGTCGGTGCCGTTTGCCTGCTGGGTTCCTGCGACAAGGCTGATGAGAATACCCTGGTCATGGCTACCAACGCCGCATTCCCTCCCTATGAGTACAAGGATGGCGACAAGATCATCGGTATCGATGCCGAGATCGCTGAGGCCATTGCCACCAAGCTGGGAATGACGCTGGAGATCGTCGACGTGGACTTCGGCGCGGTTCTGACCGGTGTAGCCGAGGGCAAGTACGACATGGGTATGGCGGGGATCACCGTCACCGACGAGCGTAAGGAGACTATGGACTTCTCCAACTGCTACGCTACCGGTATCCAGGTCATCATCGTCAATGACGGTTCCACCATCACCTCCCTGGATGACCTGTGGAACTTCGATGCCGAGGGTAACCCCGTATCCCTGAAGAACCCCGACATCAAGATCGGTGTTCAGCAGGATACCACCGGTGACATCTACTCCTCCGATGCCATTGCCAAGTGGGGCTTCAACGACCTCAACGCCGACGGCTCCATCAAGACTGACCGCGTTGTCCGTTACAAGACCGGTGCCGAGGCGGTTTCCGCTCTGAAGACCGGTAAGGTGGATTGCGTTATCATCGACAACGAGCCCGCCAAGTCCTTCGTGGCTGCCAACGAGGGTATCCACATCCTGGGCGGCGACAACCAGTACGCCGTTGAGGACTACGCCATCTGCGTAGACAAGGGCAACTCCGAGTTGCTCGACAAGATCAACAAGGCTCTGGACGAGCTGAAGGCCGACGGTACCATCGACGGTATCATCAACAAGTACATCCCCAAGGACGGCGGCGCACAGTAACGCCGTTTCCTGGGAATCACAGAAAGTCTGCAGGAATCTGTTGACCGAGAGGAGAGGGACTCTGATTTCCCTCTCCTCCATCTGTTTTCATTCCGCGTTCCGCGTCGGCCAAACGGCCGCGCTCTGCGCTTTGCCTACCCGGAATATGAAAGGGGAAATGATTTTTGGAAAGCTTTAAGGAATGGTTTGCCGACCTCTCGGCGGACTTCCAACTGAACTTTATCGACGGTGCCCGCTGGAAGTGGCTGGCGCAGGGTCTGCGTAATACCTTGCTCATCACCCTGTTCGCTCTGCTCATCGGCGTGGCGCTGGGTATCGTAGTGGCGGCCATCCGCTCCTCCTACGATAAGAACCGCGAGGCCATGTCCATGCACAAGGGCTTCGGCTACTACGTCTTTACCTTCTTTAACGGCATCTGTAAGCTCTACCTGACCGTGATCCGCGGCACGCCCGTGATGGTGCAGCTGCTCATCATGTACTTCATCATCTTCGCCTCCTCCCGTAACGACATCCTCATCGCCACCATCGCCTTCGGTATCAACTCGGGTGCTTACGTAGCCGAGATCCTGCGCGGCGGTATCATGTCCATCGACAACGGCCAGTTCGAGGCGGGACGCTCCCTGGGCTTCAACTACGTCCAGACCATGATCTACATCATCATTCCCCAGGTGTTCAAGAGCGTGCTTCCCACCCTGTGTAATGAGTTCATCGTGCTCCTCAAGGAGACCTCCATCGCCGGCTACGTGGGTGTTATGGACCTGACCAAGGCGGGCGACCTCATCCGAGGCCGCACCTTCTCGGCCTTCATGCCCCTCATCGCCGTGGCACTGATCTACCTGGTGCTGGTGATGGCGCTGACCGCCCTGGTCGGAGTTCTGGAAAGGAGACTGCGTAAGAATGAGCGCTAACGAGATCATCCGCGTATGCGGACTGAAGAAATACTACAAGGGAGACAAGATCAAGGCCCTGGACGGTGTGGATGCCGTGGTGCACCGGGGTGAGGTCGTGGTGGTCATCGGCCCTTCGGGCAGCGGTAAATCCACCTTCCTGCGCTCCCTGAACCTCCTGGAGATCCCCACCGAGGGTGAGATCTACGTGGATGGCGTGAACATCATGGCCAAGGGGGCCAACGTGGACCTCCACCGTCAGAAGATGGGTATGGTGTTCCAGCACTTCAACCTGTTCCCCCACATGACCATCCTCCGCAATATGACCATCGCCCCCATGAAGCTTTTGGGTAAGACCCGCGAGGAGGCCGAGAAGCTGGCCATGTCCCTTCTCGAAAAGGTGGGCCTGGCCGACCGCGCCAACGCCTACCCCAGCCAGCTTTCGGGCGGTCAGAAGCAGCGCGTGGCCATCGTCCGCGCCCTCTGTATGCAGCCCGACGTCATGCTCTTCGACGAGCCGACCTCCGCCTTGGACCCCGAAATGGTGGGTGAGGTGCTGGAGGTCATGAAGTCCCTGGCCCATGACGGTATGACCATGATCGTGGTCACCCACGAGATGGGCTTTGCCCGCGAGGTGGGCTCCCGCGTCATTTTCATGGCCGACGGACGCATCATCGAGGAGGGCGAGCCCAACGAGCTCTTCTCCAACCCCAAAAGCGACCGACTCAAGACCTTCCTGGCCAAGGTGCTGTGATCGGAATGGCTGTCGAAGCGTGAACACCGCCCCCGCGGCTTTGTATCCCTGAAGGTTTCATTTTGCCGATAGGGGAGGGGCTTGCTCCTCCCGCTACCACAAAATTTTATGCCCCCTTTCCTTGCTTGGGCATATTTCGGGAGGAGCAAGCCCCTCCCCTACGAAACCAAAGCGTAAGGATGTGACAAGGCCTCCGAGGCAGCCCGATTCCATCGCGTTCACAGAGAAAAACGAGCACTCTGCAAAAGTCGGAGCGCTATACGCTCCACCCCGCAAAAATGCGGCAAGAGAGCATGATTTCCCCCTCCGCGACCCATACTATGGGCAGAGCGCACCCCTTGCCCCGAAGGCATCCCGCAACCCCTAAATCCACGAAAGAAAGTGAATCACCGATATGACCAACCTGAAACCCACTGCGGCACAGATCAAGGAAAATCTCGAGATCAAGCTGTCGCGCTTCTTCGGCTGCACCGCGGCCGAGGCAACCAAGGACCAGCTCTACAAGGCAACCGCCATGACCATCCGCGACATTCTCACCGAGAAGCGCGGTAACTTCAAGAAGAAGGTCAACCAGGCAGGCGGTAAGCGCGTGTACTATATGTGCATGGAGTTCCTGCTGGGCCGTTCCCTCAAGACCAACATCTGCAACCTCGGCCTGGATAAGGACTACGAGGAGGCTCTGTCCACCCTGGGCCACTCCCTGGATGAGCTGTACGAGTGTGAGCCCGACGCGGGCCTGGGTAACGGCGGTCTCGGCCGTCTTGCCGCCTGCTTCATGGACTCCCTGTCCTCTCTGGATTACCCCGCCACCGGCTTCTCCATCTGCTACGAGTACGGTCTGTTCAAGCAGAAGATCGTAGACGGTATCCAGGTGGAGCTCCCCGACGTGTGGCTCCCCGGCGGTGATGTGTGGCTGGTGCCCCGTACCGACCGCGTGTTCACCGTCCGCTTCGGCGGCCGCATCCACGAGGAGTGGAAGCCCGACGGCCGTATGGAGGTCATCTACGAGGATGCCGAGGAGATCGAGGCTGTCCCCTACGATATGATGATCTCGGGTGCCGACTCCGAGGGTGTCTCCCGTCTCCGTCTGTGGAAGGGCCGCAGTGCCCAGAACTTCAACATGGGCCTGTTCTCCCAGGGCCAGTACGCCCGCGCCATGGAGGAGGCCACCAATGCCGAGGCCATCTCCAAGGTCCTCTACCCCGCCGATAACCACACCGAGGGTAAGCTCCTCCGTCTGACCCAGCAGTACTTCCTCTGCTCTGCCTCTGTTCAGTCCATCATCCGTGACCACATGGCTGTTTACGGTACCCTGGACAACCTGGCCGATAAGGTAGTCATCCACCTCAACGATACTCACCCCACCCTCTGCATCCCCGAGCTGATGCGTATCCTGGTGGATGAGTACTACTATCCTTGGGACCGCGCCTGGGAGATGGTCAAGGAGATCTGCTCCTACACCAACCACACCGTCATGCCCGAGGCCCTGGAGACCTGGAACGAGGATCTGTTCCGCCTGAAGCTCCCCCGCATCTACGCCATCATCAAGGAGATCAACGAGCGCTTCTGCCGCGAGGCTTGGCAGGTATTCCCCGGTAACTGGCAGAGAATCACCAAGATGTGCGTGGTCGCCTACGGTCAGATCCGTATGGCTAACCTGGCCGTCATCGGCTCCCACTCGGTCAACGGCGTGTCCAAGCTCCACTCCTCCATCCTGAAGGACAGCGTCTTCAAGGACTTCTACCGTCTCTACCCCAACCGCTTTGATAACGTCACCAACGGTATCGCCCACCGCCGCTGGCTGTGCTACTCCAACCCCAAGCTGGCCGAGCTCCTGGATGACACCATCGGCACCGGCTACCGCAAGAATCCTGTGGAGCTGGGTGAGTTCGCCAAGTTCGCCGACGATCCCGAGGTGCTGGACCGCTTCCGCGCTATCAAGCACGAGAACAAGGAGAACTTCTCCAACTTCCTCTACCGCCGCGCAGGCATCCACCTGGATACCCACGCCGTGTTCGACGTGCAGATCAAGCGTCTGCATGAGTACAAGCGCCAGCTGCTGAACGCCCTGAACATCATCGGCATCTACCTGGATCTGAAGGATAACCCCGACCTGGATATCCGTCCCCAGACCTTCATCTTCGGTGCCAAGGCCGCTCCCGGCTATCAGATGGCGAAGCGCATCATCCAGCTTCTCTGTATGCTCCAGAAGGAGATCAACAACTCTCCCCGCATCCGCGAGAAGCTGAACGTGGTGTTCCTGGAGAACTACGACGTTTCCACCGCCGAGATCCTGGTTCCCTCCGCCGATATTTCCGAGCAGATCTCCCTGGCCGGTAAGGAGGCCAGCGGTACCGGTTGCATGAAGCTCATGATGAACGGTGCCATCACCCTGGGTACCCTGGACGGCGCAAACGTCGAGATGCAGGCCGCCGTGGGCGAGGAGAATATGTTCATCTTCGGTCTGACCGCCGCAGAGGTGGAGCAGCTCTGGCTCCGTGGCTACCGTTCGGTTGAGTTCTACAGCAACAACAACCGTCTGGGCCGTATCATGTCCGCTCTGAACATCGGCTTCGGCGGTGAGTCCTTCGCGGACATCACCACCTACCTGCTGGGCGGCCACGGCGTAGCCGATCCCTATATGTGCCTGGCTGACTTCGAGTCCTACCGCCTGGCTCACGAGTCCTGCATCAAGGCCTACGGCGACCGCGCCAAGTGGACCCGCATGGCTCTGCTCAACACCGCCGCCTCCGGCCACTTCGCGGCTGACCGCTCCATCCGTGAGTACGCCGACCGCTTCTGGCACATCAAGCCCATTCACTAATGTTCATCCCGCGGCATAGCCGCGGAACCCAAATAAAGGGAGGTACGCATCACGCGCACCTCCTTTTTTTACGAATAAAACACGAATGACATTGCGGCACTACGGGATCCCTTTTTTCTGCGTTCGCGCGACCGCTTCCGAGAGGAGCAAGAACTCTTTCGCTTCGAAGCCCGTTTCGAAGTCCGCTTCGAAGCTTATATAAACTAATATAACCTAATCTAATCGAAACAAATCGTATCGAAACTTATCGTACTCCCAACAAATAGAAACACAACCTAACCAAACAAAGCGCGCCTGCGGCGAGGTGGTCCTGTCGGCTCGTGTCCCTTGGCGGCGGAGATCGGAGAGGGTTGTGGAAAACACGGAGAGGAAGGCCGACGGGGAGGGGGATGCGGCGGGAGCAATGGTTGCTCCCTGCGTTGGATGCGAAGTTTTGTTTTGGAAACGCGTACTCATCCAAAAAGTGGAAGCCCATTTCATGGCTAATATTCACAAAAGTTATTGACAGAACGCAGTTTTTATGGTATAATAGGCCATTGACTTCGTTTCAAAAAAACGAGCCGACCCGCGGCTCAGAACAGCCGAAAGGAAACCAACTCCCATGCTGCCACGATACCCCCTTGATACGTCTGAAAACCTCGTTACCTTCCGCAAGATCTCGGCCTCCGGTGCCGATCTGACCCACTTGGGTGCTTTCCCCAAGGGAGAGAAACTGCGCCTGGTGGTCAATTGCCCCCGTACCCTGGGAGCCTCCGCCGTGGTGCTCCGCCTCAACCGAGACGGGGAGCGGCACCGTGATATCCCCTTCGAGTTCACGGCCGAGGATATGACCACCCTGACCGACGATTACGAGCTGACCCTGGATACCGCCGCCCTCTGCGGGGAGGCCCCCTCGGGCCTGTTCTTCTACAGCCTGCTCTTTGTCCGCCGCGCCGATACCCTGTTCTCGGACAGCGTCAATAACGTGGACTTTGAGCTGGTCCCCCACGTCGGCAAGGCCTTCCGCATGATGGTGTACGAGGACACCTATACCGTCCCCGCCTGGTTTGGCGAGGGTGTCATGTATCACGTCTTCGTGGACCGCTTCTATGAGGGCGAGGGCGAGATCCACCGCCGTGAGGGCAAGCGCGCCCCCGAGATCAATCCCGATTGGGAGTGTGGCATCCCCCAGTACCCCGAGTACCCCGGTGCCCACCTGACCAACCACGTCCACTTCGGCGGAAACCTGTGGGGCGTGGCCGAAAAGCTGGACTACCTGGAGTCCCTGGGTGTCAAGGTCATCTATCTGAGCCCCATTTTCGAGGCCTACTCCAACCATAAGTACGACACGGGCAACTATATGCAGGTGGACGGGGGATTTGGCGGCGAGGCCGCCCTGGACAACCTCATTGAGAAGGCCGCCGAGCGGGGCATCAAGCTGGTGCTGGACGGCGTGTTCAACCACACGGGGGACGATAGCCTCTACTTCAACCGCTACGGCCTCTACCCCACCAAGGGGGCGGTCCAGGCCAAGGATTCCCCCTATTCTAAGTGGTACCACTTCCGTAAGTTCCCCAACGAGTATGAGTCCTGGTGGGGCATTCCCATCCTGCCCAAGCTCAACCACGCCACCGATGAGTGCCGCCGCTACTTCACGGGCCCCGACGGGGTCTGCGCCCACTACGTCAAAAAGGGCATCGGCGGCTGGCGTTTGGACGTGGCCGACGAGCTTTGCGATCCGTTCCTGGATGAGCTCCGCGCCTCGGTTAAGGGAGCCTCGGCTACCCGTCCCGAAGGGGAAGCGGTCATCATCGGGGAGGTGTGGGAGAACGCCGCCGATAAGGTGGCCTACGGCAACCGCCGCCGCTACCTCCAGGGCAAACAGCTGGACAGCGTCATGAATTACCCCGTCCGTACGGGCATCCTGGCCTTCATCCGCGACGGCGACGCCGAGACGCTCTACCACACCCTGACCGAGCTTTACGGCTCCTACCCCCGCGCCGTGTCGGATGCCCTCATGAACCTGGTGGGCACCCACGATACCGAGCGCATCCTCACCGTCCTGGGCTCGGACCCCGAGGACTACGAGCATTCCAACGACGAGCTGGCGGTGTCCCGCCTCTCCCCCGCGCGGCGTAAGCAGGCCATGCGGCTGCTGAAGCTGGCCTCCACCCTGCAGTTCACGGTTTTCGGTATCCCCTCGGTCTACTATGGTGACGAGGTGGGCATGGAGGGCTTCCACGATCCCTTCTGCCGGTTCCCCTTCCCCTGGCATGACCTGGATGACCCTGCCCGCGCCGACCTGCTGGCCCACTACCGCGCCCTGGGTGAGCTCCGTAAGTCCCCCGCCTTCCACGGCGGCGACTTCCGCATCCTGAACCACGGAAACAGCCACATCGCCTATGAGCGCACAGCCATGGACGGCTCCGACCGTGTGACCATCGCCGTCCACCGCGGCGAGGGCACCGTGACCATCCCCCTGACCGCCGAGGGCAAGATCACCCTCTCCTGCGGCGATGTCACCTTGAAGGGCGGCGTGCTGACCTTGGGGGCGGATAGCTTTTGTGTGGTGCGGTGATCTCGGTTACTCGGGTAGCTGAAAACCGATTCGTCATTCTGCACAGGAACCGTAAAATCCTTGTGAGCTCCGATTTTGACCCATAAAAAGCACGCGAAATCAGCCGATTTTGGCCCGATTTCGCGTGTTTTTTGATGCTTGTTTTTCCTCGTTGCATCCCGATTTGTGGCCTTGTGCAAAATGACGATCCCATTTCAGCCTCCAAACAGAAAACCTACCGATTGCGCGTCGGTAGGTTTTTTCTGAATACATCAGTCATCCCCCATGCCCGTGACCAGGTGCTTGTTTCCTCTGAATCGGAACCGCCAGCACTCGCAGGTGTCGGGATCCTCGTCGAATTCCTCCACGGTCACCTCGCCGTCGAACTGCTTGATGAGGGCGTAGTTGCCCTTACCGGCATCCTCCAGGGCGTTGGGGTTATAGGCCAGCACCTCGGACAGGAGCATGACCGAAACCATGCAGGAATCGTGGCCGAAGCTGCCCTTGACCTTGATGATGCCCTGCTCGAACAGGTCGCCGTCCAGCAGGTCCTGCCCGGCGCAGTCGCCCTTGTCATGGGTGATATAGGTGGTGATGCCGAGGGCCTCCATGTTTTCGCCGTACTCGCAGGCGTGCCAGTCGGCTTCGCTGTCATGGGGAAGGATATACATGGGGTCGGTGATGATGACGTCGCCTTGAAATTTCACGTTGTGTTCCTTTCTTTTGCACGGTGGAGCGGTGGAGCGGTGGAGCGGTTGGGGTTCACTCCTCCATGGGGATAATGGTCCCGTCGGTTTCGTCTCGGAAGAAGAAGACGAACTCGTCTTGGGCGGGACGCTTCTCGCGGCCGATGAAGGTGGTGGGCTTACCGTCCTTACCCATGGGCCAGTCGGGGTGGTTGGGGTAGATGTGCCGTTCGGCCTTGAACTCACGCTTGATGGCGGCGCGGATGGCGCGGACCCGCTTGAGGTAGGACATGGTGTCGGGGATCTCGGGGATGATATGGTCCTGGATGTAGCGTTCGGCCTGGCCCGAACGGTAGACCTTGGGAATGGCTCGTTGCGTGAAGGCGTATGCCTCCCTGTAGGGCTGGTCACAGCAGGGAACCGTGGGGGCGCAGAGGGTATAGAGCTCGTAGACACGGGCGTAAAAGATCCAGGCACTGTCCGCGGCGCGGATATTGCGGGGGCTTGCGGGGTTCTTTCCCATCAAATATTCCCGAACCGAACAGCGAAAATATCCCGGGCGGCGGCCGTTCGCGGTTTCGGCGGCTTCCGCGGTTCGGATGGCCTCGTCCGCCAGCTCCCGGAGAAAATCGTTGATGGCGGGATCGGAATCATACATCTCCCAAAAGGTCAGGATATCGGTCTCACCGACAAGAAATTTTCGGATCTCATGCGAGGCGTTCATAGGTACTTTCTCCGTTCTGGGGCAAACTTCGAGACTCGGGGAGCCTGAAACAAGCTCCCCGAGCCGAATGGTCAGATTTACATATTCTGGTACATCTCCATGTACTTCTCGGCGGAGGCATCCCAGGAGAAGTCGGAGGTGAGGGCGCGGAAGCGGAGGGCGGCGAACTTCTCGGGCTCCTTCTCATAGAGATCCAGAGCGGCGCAGGTGCGCTCCTCCAGCTCGGAGGCCTCGTAGTTGGCGAAGGTGAAGCCGTTACCGAAGGCACCTTCCTCGTTCTCGTAGTAGGGCTTGATGGAGTCATACAGACCGCCGGTCTCGCGGACTACGGGAATGGTACCGTAGCGGCAGGCGATCATCTGGGACAGACCGCAGGGCTCGGAGCGGGAGGGCATCAGGAAGATATCGGCGGCGGCGTAGATCTTCTTGGAGAGGGCGCGGTTGTAGGTGATGAAGGCGCGGACTCTCTCGGGGAAGTCAGCCTCCAGCTGCTTGAAGTAGTTCTCAAACTGAGCCTCACCGGTACCCAGGACCACGAACTGGGCCTTGGGATGGATCTCCAGCACGTGGCGGAGCATACCCGAAATGATGTCGATACCCTTATGGGAAGCCAGGCGGGAGATGACGGCCATGATGGGCGCGTCAGCATCCTCGGGCAGACCGTACTCACGCTGGAAGGCCAGCTTGTCCCGGGTCTTACCGCTTACGTCATCGGCGGTGAACTCGAAGGGGATCTCCTTATCGTCGGCGGGGTTGTAGTAGATCTGATCGATACCGTTGAGGATACCGCTGACCTTACGGCTGTGGCGGGCCAGGATGAAGTGCAGGCGGTGGGAGTAGGCGGGGGTCATGATCTCCTGGGCGTAGGTGGGGGACACGGTGGTGACGCGGTCGGCGCACTCCACGGCGGCCTTGGCCAGGTTGATGCATCCGTCATAGGCCATCAGGGTGTAATACTCGGGGCGGATATCGAACACGTCCTGGAGGGAAGCGAAGTCATACTGACCCTGGTACTCGATGTTGTGGATGGTGAACACCGTCTTGATGGCGGCGTAGCTGTCATTGCGGTAGCCGAACTCGGTCTTCAGGTAGACCACGGCCAGGGCGGACTGCCAATCGTTGGCGTGGAGGATGTCGGGATAGTAATCCAGCTTCTCCATCATCTCCAGCACGGCGCGGCAGAAGTAGGCGTAACGCTCGCCGTCATCGTAGTGGCCGTAGAGGGCACCGCGCTTGAAGTAGTACTCGTTATCCACGAAGTAGAAGGTCACGCCGTCC